>CACGDL010000011.1 GCA_902571795.1 uncultured Prochlorococcus sp. | reverse complement strand
AGCTTCTCTTACTAAATCCCTCGATAGTTCAGAATTAAGGTCAAGAGCCTTAAATATTGGTATAACAATATCTTTATTATTTAGAATTATTCTAATCATATTATCTAATGTTCTTCTAAAGTTTATTCTCATTAGAGTTTTTGCTGGTTTTTATTTAATTTATTTATTCTTCTCGAATATTTTTTTAAATTCAGATATAGAAAACGCTGAAAATGGGACAGATAATAATAAAAATAATTTTAGGTTTTTAAGGGTTGTAGCGCTTCTTTCAATTACTGATTTTGCTTTTTCCATAGACAGTATCACTACTGCAGTAGCTATAAGTGATCAATACATATTAATTATATTTGGTGCAGTGATTGGAGTATTAGCCTTAAGATTTACATCGGGGATTTTTCTAAAACTTCTGGATATATTTTCTAGATTAGAAACAGCCGGTTACGTAGCAATTTTAATAGTTGGGATTAAACTTTTACTAAATACGTTAATTAAAGAATCTATTCTTCCAGACTATTATTTTTATTTTTTGATTCTTTTTGCTTTCATTTGGGGATTCTCTAAAAAAGAATCTAGAACTTAATCTGAGAAATATTCACCTGCCGATGGCTTTAACTGTTGAATCAATTGCTTTTTGCTAGAAATGTTTTTGCCTTCAAGTTTTGCTTCTAACAAAATAATCGGATCAGTTTTAGTTGAAATTATAATTCCTTCATTTTCTATTACAGTAAGAATAATACCTGGTCTTGAATAATTGATCATGAAAAGGTATTTTTCATTTTTAATTACATTACTTGTCAAAACTTTGATTTTAAGTATTTTAAGGTTCTTACCTCTAAAAGTTGTATTTGCTCGTGGGTATAATGCTTTTATTTTTTGAGAAATTTTAATTGCCTCATTACCCCAATCAACTTTAAAGTCTGATTTTTCAATCATTCTTGCGTAAGTAATTTCTCTTCCAAGGGTATTTTGTTTTGTTAATTGAGGATTAGTATTTTTATTAATACTTTCTTCGATTAAAGATGTAGCATTTAAAAATAATTTTGCCGATAAAATACTAAGTTTTTCCGATAGTGTATTTAAATTATCGTTATTATCAATTTTAATTTTTTCTTCCAACAATATGTCGCCAGTATCTAGTCCCTCATTCATCTTCATAATTCCTACTCCAGTAAATTCATCGCCTTTTATTAGGGACCACTGAATTGGGGCGGCACCACGCCATCTTGGAAGTAAAGAAGCATGTGCGTTCCAACAACCAAATTTTGGGATTTCCAATATCTCTTTGGGTAAAATTTTCCCGTAAGCTATAACAATAAATAAATCACAAGAAAGTGATTTAAGTTCATTTATAAAATCTTTATTGCCCCTGATTTTTTCTGGAGTATAAATTTTTATAGATTTATTCTGAGCTATGCTTTTTACAGGTGAGGCTATTAATTTATTTCCCCTAGATCTCTTCTTATCCGGTTGGCTAACTACTGCAATTACCTCGTGATTAGATTTAATAAAAATATTAAGACTAGGAATTGAATATTCAGGTGTTCCCCAGAATATAATTCTCACGCGTCACCAGTTATTGATAATTCATCTACCCATATATGTGGAGAAATTCCACTTGTGGTCACCTCTTGGCTTGATTCAATATTTACTATATTTTTCAAAAGATATTTGATATCCCCTGCTACGGTGGCAGATTCAATTGAGATTTTTTTTCCGTTTTTATAGAGCCATCCATCAAATGGAAGAGAAAATGAACCTTGACTTGCTCTGACACCTGCATGGATTGCATTTAACTCTTCGATATAAACAAATTCTCCCTCATAAGTAGAGTGATCTAGTGATGTTTTTAGATCAAAGTTTTCTTCTGATTTTTCAACTACGATCCAATCAGGAGATACTGAGACTTTTGATCCTAGTCCAGCATGGCCAGTGGGAGTTGTTTTAAATATTCTTGCAGTTGATTCAGAATGTATGAAATTTTCAATTCTCCCTCTGTTAATTAGACATACTCTTTTGGTTGGGGTTCCTTCTCCATCAAATGGTGTTGAAGAAATATTCTTTTCGTGAAGGCCATCATCATAAATATTAAGTGCTTCTGTAGATAGTTTCTCTCCGATTGAATTTTTATTAGATAAGCTCACTCCATCTATGATGCTTCTAGCATTAAACATTGAGCTAAAGGCGTTTATGATAGTTAAAAATGACTCTGGGGAAAAACATATTAAATATTTATCAGTTTTAATAGATGAATAATTTAAATGAGAAATTGTTTTATTTGAAGCCTCTTTAATACACGACTCTATATCTATATCATCAGCTCCATATCCAAGTTTTACGGAACCTGAACTACGAGGTTTCTTATTTTTCTCTTCTGCTCTTGCATATAAATATAGTGCTGCTTGACTTTTGGAATAACTTCGAAAGGCACCCTCACTATTTGCATAAACTCTCTCAAAGAAACTCTCAGATAAACCATTATATGGAACAGATTTTATGGATTCATGACTTTCTATTAGTTTTACTTCCGCTCCTCTTAAAAGTGTAAGTAATTTTTTTATTCCAACAGGATTTCTTTTTTTAAGTTCCTTAACTTTAATAGGATCCTTCGCTAGTGGTGAAAATTCTGTAGTTTCATTCTTATTGCCGAAATCAGAAGCTATATTTGCTTGTTTAAGAGCCTTTTTAATACCAGATTCACTAATATCACTTGTTGTAGTAATACCAACTAGATTTGATTGATTCCAAACTCTTATAGTTAAAATTTGCTTTTGTGATGCCTTAAGTTGTTTAGCCTCTCCTTTATCTACTTGCACAGAATAATCATTAGAAAAGCTTGCTCCATAATCCCATTTTTTAAGATTTAGGAAATCTGCAGCTTTGGAGATTTGAGTTGTAATTTCTCTTGAATTCATATTCTATCTTCCGCCAACAGTGATTGAATCAACCTTAATATGAGGTTGGCCAACAGTTACGTTGACACTTCCACTAATGGATCCACAGAATCCAGGAGCCAATTCGAGATCATTTCCGCACATTGATATTTTTGGCATAACTTCTTTAGCCTCACCGATCAATGTTGCTCCCTTTACTGGATTAGTTAATTTTCCATTTTTAATAAGATATCCTTCTTCTACCGCAAAATTAAATTGTCCTGTAGCACCTACACTGCCACCACCCATTGATTTGCAGTAAAGACCTTCACTAATACTATTGATTAAATCCTCTTTCGAGTGCTCACCTTTAGCAATATAAGTATTTCTCATTCTTGAAGCTGCAGCAAAAGAATAATTTTGTCTTCTTCCACTTCCTGTTCTCTTATGGCCAGTTCTTAATTCACCGGCCCTGTCGGATATGAATTTTTTTAAAATTCCATCTTTTATAAGAACTGATTTTTCGGGTTCCATACCTTCATCATCTACTGATAATGAACCGAAGGATCCTTCTGATATCCCTTCATCTATTGCTGTTACTGATTCATGTGCAATTTTTTCATTCAATTTATTCTCAAATGGTGTTGTTCCTCTCTCTATTTGAGTAGTTTCAAGTAAATGACCGCAGGCTTCATGGAATATAACGCCACCAAATTTGTTAGCTAATACAACAGGCATTTGTCCTGCATCAACATAATCTGCATACAACATGTTCATTGAACTTTCAAACACATCATTAGCTGCTTTTTCGTGATCCCATAATCTGAATTCATTAGGCATTCCCGACGATCCAAATCTTCTACTTCCACTAGATCTATATTGTGCATCACTTGCAATTACGTTAAGTCCGACTGTTTGATGCAATCTAATATCTGAGACATAGGTTCCGTCACTGGAGGCTATAATTACTTCTTGAAGATTTCTCGAGTAACTTCCTTTTCTAGTTATTATTTTATTATTTTTTTTTAAAGACTTTGTGCTTACTAGTAGTTTTTCACTTATCTCATGAATAGATGGGACTTCATTAATCCATTTTTTCTTGGATAAACAATAGTCCCTATGTTTATTTAAACCGTTAAATACTTCTCTTTTGTTGTCTGTTATGTCTAACATCTCAATAGCCTGAGATACCGATCTCATCAAGCCATGCTTTGTTAAATCATTTGTACTTACAAATCCATCCTTTTTTCCCTTGAAGATTCTAATCCCAGCACCCCTTCCAAATGATGGGCTTACACTTGTAATAAAATCTTCTTCAGCTAAAACGCTTGAATTGTCAGTATTCTCTATAAATATTTCTACAAAATCAGCACCAAGTCCAATGCCGTAGAAAATAATTTCTTCTAATAAATCTTTATTGCAACTACCAAAAACGATATCGTTTGATTTGATTTGTGACGAAAGCATAAGAGTTTATAAATCTTCTCTGTATTAAAGATTATCTAATCGAAGGTTGGAAATCTTTGCTATCAAGAGGTTTTAATAAGTATAGTCTTAATAACTGGTAACCGTTTGATAAAAATTTAGGTAATTTTTTAAAAGTTTTAGATACTTTATTTCCATCACTGTTTGCAATATCGGAAAGAACCTTATTATTCTCTACTATTTTATCTAATCTTCCATAAAAAGATTTATCATAAACGTCCATTACTACAGGGAAAACTCTAGCTGCAGTTTCATTTGTTTTATTAATAACAAACTGGTCGTAATCTCTGGCATCTAAACCTAAAGAACTGTAGAAATCTTTTTTAATTCCCAAATCCCTTGCATACATAGTTGCAAATACAGCTAATAGAAAAAATCTAGACCATAACTTGGATGTTAATGGAAGATTGTTCAAAAAGTATCTAAATCTATGAAAATAGTCAAATAGTGGATGTGTAAAGGTAGAGCCCCCAATGGTAATTTTTTGGCTTAATGATTTAACGGTACGTGGTTGTGCTTTCATTAATGCGTCAAAAAAGTCACCATGTCTATTTTCATCCTGACACCAATTCTCAAAGTAATTAAAAAGTGGAAAAATCTTGCTATCTGGATTCTTTTCTAGATGCCTATAAATTGCGATGTATCTCCAATAACCTATTTTTTCGGATAAATAAGTAGCGTAAAAAATACTTCTTGGTGGAAAATAAGTGTAATCTTTATTGGCTGTTAAAAAACCTAAATCTAACTGAAGTCCAAAGTCACTCATTGATTTATTTAAAAAACCTGCATGTCTTGCTTCATCTCTGGCCATATGAGCAAAACATTCAGCAAGTAGAGGGTTTTTGACTTTAATCCTCTTACTAAGTTCCTTATAAAGTAAAAAACCTGAAAATTCTGAAGTACAACTTCCCTCGAGAAAATCAACAAAAAGCTCTCTTGTCTCAGGATCTAATTTTTCTGCAGCGCCTTCAAATTCACTATTTCTTACAAAATGATGTCTATTGTAATCTTTTCTAAATTCCTCACATATAGCTTCCAATTCCTCCTCGTTTATTGATAAATCCATATTTTCCATAGCCTCAAAGTCGGTTGTATAGAATCTTGGGGACAAAATTGTTTCTTTTGCCGGTATCTTTCCATTATTAATATCTTTTTTATTTTTTGATTCAACAGTTGATTGAGCCATTTTTTATTCGGTTTATTAATACTATTATTTACTATGATTTGTATTTTCGAGGAAAAAGTTAACTTGGTGTTATTGTTTTTCTAATTAACTCCTATTAACTTTTGCCCATTCAATCTTTGAAGTACTCTTGAAATAATTAATTTTAAGGTAATTCTTTTTTCGTCAATAAGAAAAGATTCAATAATACTTGGTTTTTGATTAGGTTTTGATAAAGAAATACTTTTTAATGAACTAATATCATCCTTCTCAAAGGATAACCAAAAGTTACATGTATCTTTAATTTCACAATTTATTACCCAACATTTATCCCCAGCAATAGGTCTATTTGTGTTAGTGAGGTTAATAACGTTTATTTCAAATCCTCTTTGATTAATTTCCTCAGTAAGTGAAGGAATTAGGTGTAGGTTAATAAATTCTTGGAAAGGTTTTTTCTCTACTGGGAGTTCTTTTTTTGCTTTTGTTATAGGTTTTTCGGGAGTATTAATTTCATTTTTTATAACAACTTTAGTAGCAGAATCACCATTATTTATATCCATATTGATAACTTTTTCTGATTTAGACCCTTTTATTTCCTCAGAGTTTGATTTAGTAGTGTTGTCAGATATTTCTTTATTTACTTCATTATTTTTGTCTAAATTTTCTTCCATAAAAAAAACTATTTACTCCATTATAAATTAAAAAACCATTTTTAATTAATTTATTTTTCTACCAATCATTATCAGCATTATCCCAGTCATCTTTAATATCTTGATTTGAATAACTTTGATCTTTTTTTAAATTATTTTCATTCATATTTTTGACTACTCTGTAATTAACAGAAATTGTTGGTTGAGTATCTCTAATATCCCTTTGTGGCGGCATCTCAAAGTTTGGTTTCATTTCTTCCTCATCATTATTAGATACAAAATCATCTTCCATATTTTCTAAAGTTTTTTTTCTGAAACTAGTACTAGTAATTGTTGAATTCAATAAAGTGCTTACAAATAAACCAGAAAAAAATGAAATACTGATTAACTTACCTATACTTACTTCTTGGAGTGTCCATTTAAAGTATCTAAATGAAGTCTTCTGTTTATTATTTGTATATAATAAAATTTGAAAAATAATTATAAAAAAAAGAGTTAAAAGTAAATATTTTTTCTTAAACATAATTAATAAAAATTTTCTTAAATTTTTTTTGTTAATATTTCCATAATATATTTTGTGAAAATTTATTTATGTTAATTCTAAATCAATTTGATATTTAAGAATATCGACTTTTATTATTTTTACTTCTATTGCATCTCCAACTTTATATGATTTTTTGGATTTTCTTCCAATCAATAGATTTTGCCTTGACCTGTATTCATACCAATCATTATTAAGAGTGCTTACGTGTACTAAACCCTCTACATTTAGTTCTGAAATCTCAACAAAGAAACCATATGTTTGCACTGATAAAATAAATCCATTATAAATATTACCTATTAACTTTTCTGCTTTTCTTACTTTTTTTATATTAATCATATTAGATTTATATTGGTTAACTTTGTACTTGAATTCATTAAGTTTATCTATCACAAACTTGTTAAATAATATTTCTAGATTTTTTGAAATTGATGAATTAAATATATCCCAATTTACTAATTCCAATGAATTACTCTCAGATATATTAATTTCATTTATATTATTTTTCTTTGATTTCTTACCATTTATTATCATATTAAAGATACAGTACTGATTTAGAAGATTTGTGAAGTCAAATCCAGGAATTGTCCATGGAGTAATAAATAATTTATCTGATTCATCATTATCAGAATCTTTAGATATCAACCTTATTTCATTGTCCTTGAATTCATTAATTAGAAGTTTATGTAAGATTCTTTTTTTATTATCGTCGTCACATAATTTAATTACATGACTAAATGTCAAATTGCCATCTTCATTAAGCTCTACATCATTTTCAATAAATTCTGAATATTTTATAATTTCATTAGCATTCACGTAATCTATTCCATTTGAGATGTATCCTGCACTTTTTAAGCCATATTGATTTGAATGTTTGAACCATATTAAATTAGCTTCAAATAGTATTGGTGAAAGGTAAGTTTGGCAATCTTCTTTATTTAATGATTCAAAATATCCTTTTGAATATTCAGCAGGATTGTGAATAAAAAATTCTTCTAGTGCTTCAATCTTATTCAGTGGCGCAGGAATTTCTACCTTACCCTCCAAAAGATGGTTTTCTCTGAATGAACATGAAATTTCTAGTATTTTATCTAAATCGTCGACATATTCCTTTATAGGTTTTAATACCCGAGAGGTTATTCTTGATTTGCTTTTTCTTGATAGAAGCGCGTCAGTATGATCACTTCCAACAATAAGAGAGCACTTTACTAAAGTAAGATGAAATGACCAATCAATTATTTCATTATCACTATTTAAATTGAGACAGAGGCTTATTGCTTCATTCTTTTCACCAAATTTAAATTCAGAATCATTTCTTATGGCTTCACCAAGGTAGTTTTGCCAATCATTTAATAAGGGTAATGATTCAAAGCGTTTGAATAATATTTCTAGAGATTTTTTACTATTTAGATCTACCCTTTCTGCAAGATTATTTGTATGTATCCATAGTTTGGTCTTTTTATTTTTTCCCTGCTCTATTTGAATCATTGGGAGTATTGGAGAATTATTAGAATTCCAACTTTTGAATAAATAAGAGTTTTTATCTGTAAGGTCTATCCTCTCCCTTTGTTCGATTTTTTTTGATTCAATATGATTTAAATCGTATGATTTAACGATATTGCTTTTAGATAAAACAAAGTCTGTATCATAGTCTTCATTATTGTTTAGTTTTAGTTCTTCTATCACATGACCTAGTCCTTCTTCTTGACCTATAGGGAATCTATCAATCTCAACTTTTACTATATTCTTATTGTCTGGATTGAAAGTGTATTTTTTATTCTCTTTTGGAAGTTTAATTTTAGAAAGGATCCTATCGTCTATTGGGATTGCATATACATCATTGTCTATTATTTCTACTTTAGAAAGAAGTATTTGATTTGATCTTTCAAGAATACAATCAACTATTCCTTCAGGTGATCTTCTTCTATATCCCTCTTTTATTATCCTTACTAAAACTTTATCTCCATTCCAAGCATAGTTAAGTAGATTTTCCTTAATGTAGATATCTTCTTTGTCTTTTCCTCTTACAGCAAAGCAATAGCCCTTGCTACTACATCTTATTTTGGCTACAAGATGATCATTATCCTTTATGCAAGTATATTCATCATTTTCATTTTTATTAATTATTTCAAGTTTTTCTAGAGCAGTTAAAGCAATATCTAATTTATCCTTATCAGATTTCTTTGTTATTTTTAATAATCTGCATAATTTTTTATATTCTAACCCTTCTGACTGATTAATATTATCAATTATTGAAGATGATGTGAACATGATCCAAATGAAATTATAAATTAATTTAGGTGTATATACTTCATTATTACACCTTATTATCCAAGCTTAAAACTAATTATTTTCTTTCTCTTCTTTTTCTTCTTTTTCGATGGTGAAAGAGTTGATAAAAAGCCTTATACCAATGATGAAAAATGTAACTGACGCTATTGACTTAAGAACTACTTCTGGTAAAAAACTTGAAATAGAACCACCTGTTAAAGCTCCTAGAAAACTTGCAAAAACAAGTGCTGAAGAAGATCCTAGAAAAACTGCTAATGGTTTATTTGAAGTGCCACTTATTGTTAAAGTAGCTAGTTGAGTTTTGTCACCTAATTCAGCTATGAAAACGGTTAGAAATGTTGATAGTAATAGACTTAAAATCATTTATAAATAATTTTTGAATGTTTCATAAGCTAAAAATATACTTATCAATATCATTAAAGTACCAGTAGATAAAGCAAATTTACTAGGAGATATTTTTTTTGATACCCATTTACCAATAAGAACTCCTACTATGCTAGAGCTTATTAATGCTAGAGAACTTCCAAGAAAAACAACTATTGGCCTGCCCGATTCAGCAGAAAGCATTAATGTGGCAATCTGAGTTTTATCGCCAAGTTCAGCAATAAAAATTGTTGTAAAAGTCGTTATAAATATTGAAAAAAAACTTTTTTCAAGATTGTTTTCTGTTTTTTCTAATTTACTATTCATTTTCCTGAAATAGCAATTCTAAAAGTTTTCATCTCTTTACTTTGGTATCCATAATTAGATGAAATATGTTGTTTGCAGCAATCTATTAAAAATTTATCACCAGATTTCAAATATCCTTTAAATGAAGTTGAAAATTCACTTACCCGGCAAAAATGTGGTCTGGTTTCATAAATTAAGCATTTTTTATTTTCTCTGTCCAAGTTTTTACACCAACCGTCTTTAGCCGTCATAGAATTTATCAAAGCTATATCTTCTTTGTTTAGTTTGTTAGCCAAATCACTTCTTTCGTTTAAGTCGAATTTACAACAAGCTCCACAATTTTCTATACATGTCCATGATTTCATAATTTAATTCAATCTTGTAACGTATCAGTACAGTTTCGTTATTTATTTGTAAAAATAGTATCACAAAACATATTCATTAATCATGGCAACACTTATTCCTTTGGCTGTAGTTGCGTTAGCAGGGCCAGCAATAATTGCTCTTGTATTTTACCGTAAATAAAAGAAATTCTTTTTGGTGACCTATCTTGAGGGTGTTTATTGGGATTTAGATGGTACCATCGCTAATACTGAATTAGAGGCCCATTTACCTGCTTTTAATAATGCCTTTAACGACCTTGGTATTGATTGGAATTGGGATACTAATACATATATAAAACTTCTGAAGATAAATGGGGGCAAAAATAGGATTGCTTATTTCGCTAAGTCGAATAATTATGATTTTTCAGAAGATTTAATTCTCAAAATTCATGAAACAAAGCAGTTTCATTATTTAGAAAATATAAAAAAAAATTGCGTAAGTTTCAAAACTGGTGTTTTTAGATTAATAAATGAATTACAAAGAAAAAAAGTAAGACAATTTATTGTTACTTCAAGTTCAAGAAATCAAGTTAATCTACTTGTTAAATTTCTTTTTAATGGCTTCAACCCTTTTGAGTTCATTATTTCAAGTGAAGACGTTGAATTAAAGAAACCAAATCCATTACCATATTTAAAAGCAATCCAATTAAGTGGTATAAAAAATAATAATTCAATTGTTTTTGAAGACTCCAATCCAGGATTGCAATCTTCCTTGGCAGCTAACTTGCCTACAATTTTTGTTCCTTCAAACATCCCAATAGTTCTTGAGGAAAATATTAAATTAGATTGTATCTTAGACAGTCTTGGTGATGAGAATAATGTGGCAAATGTAATTAAAGGCCCTAAACTAAAAAAATCATACGTTGACTACAGCTTTCTAAGTGATTATTTAGTGTCTTTTAGTAATGCAAAAAACTAATTTTTCAAGAATTACCTATCAGTTAAATAAATTATTTTTTGGGTTTCTAAGTGATACTTGGAGGACAAAATCTATTGGTCTAATTTCTGTTTTGACAGGTTATTTTTTGTTCGCAAATTTTCTTACGAAATTTATATCTGAAGGTAAAAATGAGTTACTTATGGTTCCAATAATTATCTTTTTTATTGAAATGATTATAAGAATTAAACCTGCCGCAAGTTCAAAATTTTATTATCTTTGGACCATAATTGATAAATTAAGAATTGGTGCAATTTATGCCATTATACTTGAGGCATTTAAATTAGGATCTTAAAAGCTATTCTTCTTCTTCTTCTTCAATAGGATAAACAAATCCTTGAGCTTTCCCAGTTAAAACTGATTTACCTAGAGATATAGCTTTTTGAGCTGCTATTGCTGCTTTCCCTTTCCAGACAGCGTGCCTTTGGTTCCTTTTGCTCTTAGATTTTTTCTTCTTAGGTACAGCCATTCTTTTTCTTTATTTCCATATAATAATATAACCTTTAACTGGTTATCTCCAAAACTTTTAAGTATATTTTGTTTATATACGTCAATTTTTTAAATAAGCATTTATGCTTTATTAATAACTTATAAAGACTAGTGTTTAGATCAAAATACTCATATTCAGATTCTAAATCGAGTTATTCGGATCTTCTGGAAGATATAGAGACAGGGAAAATAGAATCAATATTTTTCTATCCTAGGCAAAGAGAAATTGATGTTCTGTATAAAAATGGCGATAAATTTAAAATACCTATCCTATACAACGATCAATTAATCCTTGAAAAGGCTACTGAAAATAAGGTTGATCTCACTATTAATAATAGTAGAAAAGAAGCCTCAGCTGCTAATTCATTTGCTTCAATAAGCCTTTTCCTAATTTTTATATTAGCTATAGTTTTAATCTTAAGAAGTACATCAAAATTGGCTTCTAGAGCATTTGGTTTTACCAAAAATCAAGCTAAATTTGTAACTATTGATGATGTAGAAACGAGATTCGATGATGTGGCTGGTGTCCCTGAAGCTGCTGAGGAACTAAAAGAGGTAATAACATTTCTGAAAGTGCCAAAGAAATTTGAGAATCTTGGGGCAAAAGTTCCTAAGGGAGTTCTTCTAATAGGCCCACCAGGAACAGGTAAAACATTATTAGCTAAAGCAATTGCTGGTGAATCAGGAGTTCCTTTCCTCTCAATATCGGCATCAGAATTTGTAGAACTTTTTGTTGGTGTTGGAGCAAGCCGAGTTCGTGATCTGTTCTCTAAGGCTAAGGAAAAATCTCCTTGTATAATTTTCATTGATGAAATTGATTCCATTGGTAGGCAAAGAGGTTCTGGGATCGGAGGTGGAAATGATGAAAGAGAACAAACCCTTAATCAGCTTCTAACTGAATTAGATGGTTTTGCTGATAATTCTGGGATTATAGTTTTAGCAGCAACAAATAGACCAGATATTTTGGATGCGGCATTATTAAGACCAGGTAGATTTGATAGAAAAATTGAAGTAATGCTTCCAGATTTAGATGGAAGAAAAAAAATTCTTTCGGTTCACTCACTTTCCAAACCACTTTCAAGCGAAGTTGACTTAGGATATTGGGCTTCTAGAACAGTTGGATTTTCGGGAGCAGATCTTGCAAACTTGATGAACGAGAGTGCTATTCACTGTGCAAGAGACAAATCTAAATTAATCAGTGATCTTCATATAGAAAATGCCCTTGATAAAATTACCATTGGCCTGAGAAGCTCATTAATAACTTCTCCTAATATGAAAAAAATTATTGCTTATAACGAAGTAGGTAGAGCAATTGTATCTGCTGTCAGAAATGGAATTGAATCAGTTGATAAAATTACGATTTTACCTAGATCTGGATCTATAGGAGGATATACAAAAATATGTCCTGACGAAGATGTAATTTCTAGTGGATTGATTTCAAAAAAATTATTATTTTCAAAAATTGAAATTGCTCTAGCTGGAAGAGCAGCAGAAAAGATAGTTTTTGGTGAAGGTGAAATTACACAATGTTCCATGAATGATATCTCTTATGCGACAAATATCGTAAGGGAAATGGTTACAAAATATGGATTTTCAATTATTGGTCCAATTTCAATGGATTCTGATAATAATGAAATGTATTTAGGAGATGGATTATTTAGAAGAAAGCCTCTTATAGCAGAAAATACCAGTTCTAGAATAGATAATGAAATCATAAATATTTCTAAAATTTCATTAAATAATTCAACAAAAATACTGAAAAAAAATAGAGTCTTACTAGAAAAATTAGTTGATATACTTTTAGATCAAGAAACTATAGATAAAAAAGTTTTTAAATTAACAACTTCTAAATTGTTGAAAGTTTGATTTAATTGCTTTAAATTAAAAAAAATATTTTCTTGATAATTAAAAACAATACAACGAAGTTATTAGTTACGCTTTCATTTTTACTTATTCTTCCTTTTGTCCAAAAACAATGGTTTAATTTGTATTCACTCAATATTAATGATATTTCCTTTTATTCAATCCTTTACTATTTGAGCGGAGCAATATGTCCATCTTTGGTGTATATAAACTCTTTAAAAAACTATACCTACTATAATTTTACTAAGGATAGAATCCATAGTATAAAAATAATTAAAGGAAAAAGATTATTATTCTTAGTAGTAATAAATTTAATATTTCTCTCTTATTTAATAGCTGATTATATATATATAAATTTTGATCTTATTAATAATTTATTTCTTGAAGGAATTAATGTACCAAAACCAGATATTCCACAGTTAAGTTTTTTCATATTTTTGATTTCTATTCTATTAATTTTTAAGAAATCTAGGTTTCTGTTAAAAAAAATAATATTGGTAAATTTTATTTTGATTTCTCTTTATCTTTGGCATATTCAACTTAATAATATTAGGATTGATGAACAGTTTCATATTTATAGATATTTTGGTTTAAATGACTTAGATTTAATTAATCTTTTTATCCTAGTCGCCATAGAAATTTCTTTTTATACGTGGTCCTTTTTATCATATAAAACTAATTTGAGCGATTGGATCGTGCCCAAACCTCAAAAAGGGGATGTTATCCCCTTTTTGAATATTTTTATTTTTTATTTTTTTATAATTATTTACTACTCATTACTTACTTAAATGTTTCTAATTTTTCTATAGCGCAGAAAAATATTCCTTACTACCTTTGGGGTCCTCTAACATTGTTTTCTCCCCAGGGGTCCAGTTTGCTGGACATACTTCATCGGGGTTTGCCGCAACGTATTGATAACCTTGAAGAATTCTTAGCGTTTCATCAACATTTCTACCTACAGGAGCCTTGTTAACAGTCGTATGCATAACTACTCCTTCGGGATTGATGAGAAATAAACCTCTATCAGCCTCCCCATCATCATTTAGAACATTGTACGCCTGGCAAATTTCTCTTTTTAAGTCAGAAACTAACGGATAATTAATATCACCTATACCACCTTCATTTCTTGGGGTTTGAATCCAAGCCAAATGACAGTGTTTGCTATCAACTGATACACCAAGTATTTCCGTATTAAGTGCCGAGAAATCCTGATATCTATCACTAAATGCAGTGATTTCAGTTGGACATACAAATGTAAAATCTAATGGGTAAAAGAATAGAACAACCCATTTACCTCTTAGACCTGAAAGTGTAATCTCCTTAAACTCTTGATCATATACTGCTGTAGCACTAAAGTCTGGTGCTTCTTGGCCAACTCTTAAGCTCATAAAAAATTTGTCCTTATTTAAATTATGTATGGTCTGAATGACCGTATTGAGTATTATAATTTTATTGATAATGAATTAGCAAGTTTTTTTTTAATTCAATGAAATGGCATTATTCTTTTACTAGGAAATTTACAATTTTGAATCACAATAAACTTTTAAAAAATCTCAAAAAGGAGTTAATTAAATATCCCATTAACAGGGTTAACAATATAAATTCGAATTAAAAGAAGTTTTATTTTATTTAAGATTACTTTAAATTCAAATCTATATAATTAGAAATATTATTTTAATATTTTTAATTATGGCTAAATATATTGAAAGACTAAAGGAAAAAGTTAAAATAAAAAAATTTGATTCTAATCAGCCAATTGGAGCTTGGATTTTCGTTGTAATTTTGAATATAGTTGGATTTGCGGGTTATTTTTACTTAAAGGTAAATCATATACAACTAGGTAGTTAAAAATTTATCTTATTTCCTTTTTAATTGAGCGACAAAAATTTTTTAGTCTTTCATTTCTCGTTAAGTCAGGTAAAGTCCAAATTAATTCTGTCTCAGGTAATGGATCTTTGCTCCATTCCTTGAATTCTTCCATTATCGAAGCATTATTTAATTTTGATGCATACTTTTTTCGTTTTTTTAAATATTTTCTTATCACTGTAAGATTTGCATCAATATATTCCCTCATAATGAATACCTAGTCTTATATTAATTTATCATCTAGCAAGTTCTTCTTTAAAGAAAAGATTAATTAGACATTTTGAACTACTTGAAAAAGTCCAAACGAATAACCTCCTATTAAAATCCAGCCTAGTACACTTGATATTATTGTAGATCTTCTATTGTGTCTCCTTAAAGCGGATTCAATCATTTCACTAACTTCATCTCTATTAAGGTATTCATTCTTGGTGTTTTTTTTCATTTTTTTTCTTTTTACAATAAACGAATTTATAAGAAAGTGAGCTAAAGATTTTTAAATATCAGTAAGAGTTTTATTTTTGATGATTTTTAATATTTATTATTTTTTTCAATAAATATATTATGAAATTTTAAAAGTTAATTTTTTAAATTATAAGGTAAGGTATAAAAATTGAAGAATCATAGTTTTTTTTAGCAAACAATGAATATTAAAGATAAATCTGTTTTAGAAATCCTTAATAAACTTATTGCTATTAATAGGCTAAATAAAACCCAAATTCTTCAAATGGTGAATTTAGTTTCAATATCAAATGATCTCAATGAGTTAAAGGATAATTTGAAATGGGAAAGTTCTAAATCATTTCATCAAAATATTTAAAATACATAAACTCATTGTTTGATAATTATTAATTCTTGAAATTTACATAAGAGATACTTAATAGTTAATTGAATTAATTAAGAGTTTTATAAATAATTTATATGCTATTCAAATAAATTTTTGGTAGTAATTTTTCTTAAAAGAAATTTGCTCTTGATTACTATAATTAAGTGTTGTTTTCTTATCCTTGCTAAATGATTTAATTAATATTGTAGAAGTGATTATTATTATTAGTATTATTAGTAAATCTCCAACAGTAATCCCTCTTTCCTTTAGATTCATGATTAAACATATATTTTGTTTAAATATAACCTTTATTTTTTAATAAACTAATATTTTTTACAAACGTGCTAAAAGCACATATGAAGGAAATATAAAAAGAATATAAAAATATTGAAACTATAACCTTTTAAGTCATATAAAAAAAATAGATAGATTGATTATATGGAAATCAAAAAAAAAATTAGTAGTTCTAACACTCCTTATTTTTTCTCTAAAGAGATGATTATCACAAAAAAATCACTTAACGAAAATCAACTCAAATTTACTTATCAAAAACAGTTAATCTCAGATCTAGATAATAAGCACAAGGAATGGTCAAAATCGATTAACAGTAAATTTTAAAAGCTTTCATTGATTATATCTAAAAGTTTATTTCTTTTAATTGTATTTTTTTCTTCCCAACTAAGAGTTATTTCATCATTAATGATAGGTTTTGCTTCATAAGCTATATACCAAAGAATAAATCCGACAGGAAATAATAAAATATGCATAACGAAATTAGTTGACTTAAATTAAATATAGTGCAACACTTATAATGTGCAAGTGTGACACTAATTTTTTTAATTATGCCCTCTCCGAGGAAAAGAATTGGTTTTCTGCCAAGTGAAGAAGTGCATGAAATTATTGAAAAATTGTGCATAGCTAATGAGTTTAGTCAGTCAAAAGTCACAGGTTTATTGGTTGAGGAAGCGTTGAGGTCTAGGGGTGTATTAAATGAATCATATGGTCATAATCAAAATAATAAAGGCGATTTTATAAATCTTTCTTTTGATCACAAAACATTTACTAAAAACAATAACTCTCCACTTAATGTAGACGAATATGCAGTTAATAAAAAAGTATTATCTGATGATATCAAAATGATGCATGAATTTATAGAGTTTAAGTATTTTAAAAAAGTTATGAAGCAAAATAAGAACATTATTGAATAAATAGTGTCACACTAGTAATGTTTAAATGAGCACGCTTTTCAATGGAATTTAGAAATTAAGCAATGATAAATATTTTTGAATATTTCTAATCAACTTCTTAAAGAGGGATCCAAAATAAATTGAATCTTTAAAAATTCTGCGGACTAAATCCTCGTGGAGATTTGAACCTTAGCCCGCTATAAAAAAATAGCAATAAATAAATATAAATACAATATGTATGTAAATTTACTTTTGATTTAATATTGGAATATAAAAACTCTAAATATAAATGGCAGTAAGTGAATTAAATGAAGATACACAAGATCAAATATGTGATCTTCTTGAAAATCTTCAGCAAATAGAGAAACTTAAAAATAAAGATATACGAATCTTGCTTGATAAGATCGTTAGAAAATATGGAGGAAAAGTAGTAAATAAATGAACCGCTTATTAATCTCACTATTAGTTTTTCTTACTTTACCAAGTGTTGTTCATGGCTCCCACTTAAATAATCAGAGAGAACTCATAGTCACCTCAGAAAGCACTAAGGAATCAATCGAGTTGGCAAAATACCTTAAAGATAATGGTGTAGTTAAATATTCAGCATATTGGTGTCCTAATTGCCTAAATCAAAGTGAATTATTTGGTAAGCAAGCTTATAGAGAACTTAATGTAGTTGAATGTGCAAGAGATGGCATAAACAGTCAAACTCAATTATGCATTGAAAAAAAAATCAAAGGGTTTCCCACATGGGAAATAAATGGAAAACTAATTTTAGGTGTACTTTCACTAAAAGAGTTATCAAAGTTGACTGGATTTAAGAATTAAGGAAAATGTAAGATGATTAATTACTAGATATTAAAGGTTATATCTTGAGTACCTTTCATACATCCTCCAGCTGGAAAGTTAATTATTTTTTTTGATATTAATCCAATACTTATAGCAACTATTCCGATACCAAATAAAGCTCTTGTTCTTTTGCTTGAGATGAAATACTTCATTGGGTATTTATAAGTGGTTAATAGTAGATTTTTAAATTATAACGTGGAATTTTTTGTTTAAAATAAAATAACAAGTAACCCTAGATCTATAATTTTTTAAAATAAGTTTTATATATTAGATATCTTGAAAATCCTAAATCAATAAATGCTTATATATCTTTTCTTTAGTATTTTTTATTAGACATTCTTTTTATAATTAAAATGAGACGTTTATTTTTTTATGAAAAATAAAGAATTTAATGTGACTCAAGGAATGGCTTTGTTACTTTTGAAGCCATTAAATTTGCCCGCTAACTACGTCTTAAATCTCATAATTTATATAACTAATCCTAGTAATAATATTGGATACTAATAGTCTTCCCAAACTGGTTTAGTTCTCCTCCAACCTTGAGTAATTAACTTTCTCCATTCATCTCTAGCTTTATCAACTTTAAGTTCTTCTCTGGTTGTCATAAGAGGTGGTTCTTTTCCTAAAACACCAAGAATTCTTCCAGAGTCAATAAACATATATTCAAAAAATTTATCTTTATTTTGATTATTCTTTGAAAACCTTTTAACCCTTGAACGATTCGAATTTATAAGCCAAAAATTTTCTGTCAATCTTACTTATTTTATATTTTCTCAATTGGAGCCATTGTTAATCCTTTGCTGAATAGTTGCTCATGATATAGTTCTGCCTGTTCAAGATTACCTCTCCATACCTCTGCAGATCCTGTCTTGTCAACTTTGATGGTTAGATCCCATGCCCTTCGTTCACTAATGCTTGGGATTATTGTTAGAAGACAATTTGCGACATGCTGAAAAGTATTAAAATTGTCATCAAGAACTATAACTCTTGCTTCTGGATATTTTGCTTTAGATTTTTTTGGATCTAAGACTGTGCTGAGTGAATTAAACATTATTGTCTTAAATAGTTTAATTATATTAAAATTCCAACTATGTTCTTCAATTGAAAATTATTGAAAATGTCTCGAGCGTGACTTGAACACGCGACCTGCGGGCTATGAATCCGCCGCTCTAACCAGCTGAGCTACCGAGACATGGGAATATTGTAAGGCATTGGTTGTACTTAATTACCATTTTGAAAATTTATTTGTTTGTGGGCCTCATATATAGCAATTCCGCATGCTACGGAAAGGTTTAGACTTCTAACACCTTTTTGATCATTGTTTCCAGTCTGTATATTCGGCATAAATATTGATATTAAAAAATCACTTTTATCAATAATGGAATGGGGTAATCCTGAATCTTCTCTCCCAAATAGCAAAATATCATCTTGCTTAAATTTAAAATCCTTCAAATATAATCCATTTTTTTTACTAAAAGAAATTATTCTTTTTGTTGATTTTGACGCTAGAAATTTTTCAAAATTCTCATACTGATATACAGTAACAAGAGGCCAATAGTCTAATCCTGCTCTTTTTAAATATTTATCTTCTAGCTTAAAGCCCAAGGGCTCTATAAGATTTAAAGGTGTATTGAACGCAGCACATGATCTGGCAATATTACCAGTATTTTGCGGGATTCTAGGTTCAAAAAGAGCGACTTCCAATTTTAAGTAGGTATTTCAATACTTATTTCATCTATTTTGATTGCTCTGCCGTTTATTGCCAGCCAATTATCTTTTGATATTTTGGTTATTCTCTTTTGAAGTTCACCGATTCTTTCAATATAAGTATTACCAATTTTATATTCAGAGACCAAACTCCAACCTACTTGTTCTCCAACAATAATTGTTATGCTTTTTCTTTTAATTAATAGATTTATAAGTGATTTCATTTTTGTTGACCATTCATTTTGTTCCTTGCCAATACTCTTCATAACGAATCCCCCAATCGAATCTATTAATAATGGACCTTCTTCTTTCCTTAATGTATTTAATAGATCTGTAGTTTCTATTAATTTCCAATCTCTTGGCCTTCTTTTTCTATGTAGATTAATTTTATCTTGCCATTCTTTATCATCCAAATTGTTTTCAGATAAGGCAACATATGATAATTTTTTTACCTCCTTTGCAAGATACTCCGCGAATTCACTTTTACCACTCTTTGTCCCACCTGTAATAAAAACTATATAGGATGAATATTCACTAATACTTAAATTCTTGGCATTCATAAATTCTCTATTATTTAGAGAAATACCACCATGTTGCTAATGGAATAATTGTAGCAGCAATTAACAATCCTATAACTATATAAGTAGCAGTTGAACTCTCAGTATCTTTTGATCTCATAGTGTTAAAATTTGGATCCACTACAGGGTTGTCAATAGATGAAGGCTGACTTTTTTCGTAATTTATAACAGTCTTCTCTTGAGTAATACCAAAATATTTATTTATGCTAATAATTTCATTCGCGTATGTAGTAGAGGGGATAAGAATAAAAATTAAGCCAGAAAAGATAAGAGAAAGTAAATATTTATTGATTTTTAGGTTCATTTTGAAAGGTTTTGGTTAATTATATATTAAAAACCATATGTTTGAGTAATTTTAAATGTACTAAACAATATAATATTTGCATAATTTAATTAGAAATAACATATTTAAAATATGGGATTCAATGGGAAATCATTAATATTAATCGGTGCAATACTCTTTATTTTTCAGATAGCAAATTTCATTTCAATAGAAACAATTACTCCTGAGCTTGAAAGAGCACAAGTTTTAGCCGCAATAGCTTCATTAATTATTATTTTGATAGGTTTTTTATTTAAACAATTCGAACCATTAGCTGGTGAGAAAGCTGATTTAAAAGGAGAAAATAAGTTTCTCTTCGATAGAAACATGCCGGATGAAGTTATTGATGAACTTGCATGGGGTTCTGAAGCAATATTAACTTCTACAGCAGCAGCAGCAATATTAATCCACAATGATGGCGTTAATATATTGAGGAGGGGAATCACTTCAAGTAATGTTTTTACACCTGGGGAAACTTGTCTGAGATCTATAAAAGATATGAAATTAATATCATTAGCAAACACTAAATTTTATCCTGGGAGAGATGAATTTTTTAATTTTTGCGCAGAAATACCATCTATCTTAGTTGTACCTATAAATAATAAGGCTTTTATATTGATTGGAGGCTGGAGCGCTAAGTGTTTTACAAAGTCTGATGAAAAATGGATTAATAACTGGTCTAAAAAAATAAATAATATTTTTTCAAAAAATAAAATTTAAAAATAAATTATTGATTTTACTCTTTTATCTTTTGCTTTAAAACTTACTGATTCAGTAGTTAAATTATAGTAAGCATTTTCTGAATTTATTTCATATTTATTTTCGTTATTTTCATCTTTTATTATGTATTTTACTGGATTGAAAAATTCAATTATGTTATCTGAACCCAATATGGCTTTTCCTGAATTTAAGATGATATTTTGATTTTCGAATCTTATATTACCTTCTAATAGATAGTTAGTATTTTCTATATTCCAAATAAAATTATCAGCATATAAAAAATCCCCATCTTTTTTAATAGTTTTTAATTTAACATTACCTTTCAATTTCAGGAGTTTATTGTTGTCTGATAATGTAGATTCTTCTGAACTAATAATATATTTAGTTTCTTCCCCGTTGAGAATATTAATGATAGGGTTTTGTAATTCAAATTTTAATTCAATATTGTCATAACTTGAATTTGGACTGGTAATTGAATATATTTGTTCTCCACTTTTAGAGAAAATAGTCATATCTAAACTTTCTATTTTTTGTATTACTTTATTTTCATCAATTAAATTTGGGGCGCAACTAAGCATAAATAATGGAAGGAAAATTATTAATCTATAAATGTTGCTCATATTCAAGTTTATTTATGATTGGAGTGGGTTTAGGAAGACTTGAGTTACTTATTAATAATCCCCATCTTAATTGTTGTTTCCAAGGAATTTCTTCTCTGTATATAGAGCCAAGTTGCTCATTAATTTTTGTAGATAATTCTGGCAATAAAGGTATTAATAACAATCCTATTATTCGGGTACTTTCTAAAACGTTATAAATAATTTGTTTAACTAGAGGTAGATTATCTTTATCTTTTATTAACAGCCATGGCTGATTATCATTCAAATACAAATTTGTATTGATTGCTAAGTTAAGGACTTCATTAGCTGCTAGATCTAATTTGTAATTATCAAAGTTATAAATATAGTTTTCGACTGCAATTTTGGCAGAATTCTCTAATTTATTTTCACTTAAAATTTTTTCATTATTTGGCACTTTATTATCAAACCATTTTCTAGACATAGATGATGTTCTATTTAATAAATTACCAATTGTATTAGCTAAGTCATTATTGATAATGTCAACAAATCTTTTATCTTGAAAATCTCCATCATTTCCTAATGATATGTCTTTAATGAGGTACCACCTTACAGGATCATTTCCATATTTTGTAAGCAATAAATCAGGGTCGAGTACATTTCCCAAGCTTTTACCCATTTTTTGCCCCTCTCTGGTAAGAAACCCATGCCCAAAAACCTTTTTAGGAACTTTCATATTGGCAGAAATGAGCATTGCGGGCCAATATACAGCATGGAATCTTAGAATATCTTTACCAATAAAATGAACATCAGCTGGCCATCCTCCAATAATTGATTTTTCCAATGAATGTTCTGTAGCATCAGAGCTAATAGCGCTTACATATCCAAGTAAAGCATCAAACCATACATAAAAGGTATGTTTATCGTAACCAGGGACAGGAATTCCCCATGAGACATTTGTTCTTGAAATTGAAAAATCCTTTAAACCTCTGGATACAAAATTTATAATTTCATTCTTTCTTTCTATTGGCTCTATAAAAGAAGGTTCATTGATTATTTTTTCAATTTCTTTTTGATATTTTGAAAGCCTAAAAAAGAGATTCTCTTCATTTTTCCATTCTAGATTTTTTTGATGTATGGGACACTTGTATGTTGATGAGTTTTCTGGATTATCTTTAAATTCTTCACAACCGACACAATACCAACCTTTTTGAACTCCCATATAGATATCATCTGAAGCTTTTACTCTTTCATAAAATTCATTAACAACAAATTCATGATTTTTAGAGCTTGTTCTTATAAATTTATCAAAGGATATATTCCAATTTTTCCAATTATTATTAAAGACTTCTGAGATTTCATCACAATGTGATTTTGGTTCAATACCCTTTTCATTAGCTGTTCTTTGTATTTTTAAACCATGTTCATCAACACCAGTGATGAAAATAACATCTTCACCTGCAAGCCTTTTATACCTAGCTATTGAGTCACAAATTATTGTTGTATATACACTTCCTAAATGAGGTTTATCATTAACATAGTATAAAGGTGTAGTAATGACAAAACTCATAAAGCTTTTTTATTAATACTAACAGATATTTTTTTAAACTAATAACTACCTATTATATTTATTATATTATTAATAAATAAATGATAAAAGATTACTATCATTTATAATATATTTAACTTTATATATTTTATTACTATATATTTCTATTGATACAAAAAGAGTAATAAGTATTTCTAGTGAATAATCTGGGAAATAAACCAAAGCTATATTTTTTTTATGATTAATCCACTTAACGAATATTATTTTATAAAAAGGTTTTTTTTCATTATTAAAAAATAATGTTAAGTACTTAAATTTATCATTTTTAAATATATTATTATTCTCTGATTGTCTATTCTTTGAATAATCAATAATCTTAGAGACTGAATCTTTAGTTAGAAGTTTATAATTATTAATTTTATTATAGACTTGCCTTTGTATTATTAAATCAAGATATCTTCTTAATGGTGAAGTACATTGTACATACAATTTAAGACCTAATGATTCATGGATTCCTGGTTTAGTAGTTATGTAACTTCTTCCCATATATTGTTTTAATATTATATATTTAATATCACTATTACTGTATCTATTAAGTATTTCTGATGGATTACAGTTTAATTTTTGGATCCTAAATGCAGCCGCTAAATTATATTTATTTATAAATAAACTTGTTACATAACCCATTAATATCATTGATTCTGCAACTATAATTTGTGATATTGTTTTTTCTATTGTAGTTAGTATAATCTTATCCTCATATAATTTAATTTTACTATTAGGACTTTCAAAAGTAATTGCTCCTTGTTTCTTTCTAAATGTAATACTTTTTTCTAATAAATTTTTAATCTCAATTAATTCTATTTCTTCTTTAGGTTCTAATTCTAATATTTCATTTGCATCTTGATATGTTAATTGATATTTTGGTTTTATTATTGCTTCAGTTATTTCATATTTATTTATTGATCCATCCTCATTGAATTCTATTGCTGCACTAATAGTTTCTGAAACTTTATTTTGAGCAAGATTTGCCTTTTCAAGAATATCTTTAGGTAGCATTGGGACATATTGATCAATTAAATATAAACTGCTATTTCTCTTTCTTGCATTTAAGTCAACATTAGAGTCATGCAAAAAGAGTTTACATGGATTACTAATATGTATCCATAATTTTTTTTTATTTCCTTCTTTTATTTCTAATGAAATAGCGTCATCAACCTCATGTGGATCATCAGAGTCAATAATATATGTTTTTAAATTAGTTAAATCTTTCAAATATTTGTGATATTAAGTATAGTGCCAACTATATTCAATATGTAATTATCCTTCAGGATTTACGAAAGGTAAAAGAGCTACAATTCTGGCTCTCTTTACAGCTAATGTAAGATCTCTTTGTTGCTTAGAGGTTAAACCTGTCATCCTTCTTGGTAGAATTTTTCCCCTCTCAGTTATAAATTTTTTTAGTAGTTCTACATCTTTATAATCAATAGGATCTCCAGGTTTGATAGGTGATAATTGTTTTTTAAAAATTGAATTAGGCATGATTTAATTTGATTTGATTACTTAATTTCTTTGTGAATTGTCATTCTGTTTAAATGAGGATTAAACTTCTTTAGTTCTAATCTTTCAGTTGTATTTCTACGATTCTTTTCAGTAGTATATCTTGAGACACCATTTGATCTCTTAGGATCTGTGCTTGTCCTAGCTTCAGTACATTCCAGGGTCACTACAACTCTTGTCCCTTTTTTGGCCATTTTAATTAATACTTTATTGTATAATTTCCTATTGTACATCTTCAACAAACTTTTTTGAAGATATACTCATTTCTTTTATTATCATTGATTAAAAAATATATATGAAAGTTTCTCAAAATTGGTTGAAAAATTTAGTAGAAATTACTTCTACTCCTGAAGATCTCTCTGAGAAATTGTCTATTGGTGGATTTGAGGTTGAATCATTAGATGATTGTTCAGAAAATGTAAATGGTGTTGTTTTAGGTAAGGTATTATCTGTTTTAAAACACGAAGGATCTGACAAACTTTCAATATGCCAAGTCGATATTGGTAATTCAAAAAATTTACAAATTATCTGTGGTGCACGCAATATTAAACCAAATATTTATGTTTATGTTGCTACTGTCGGCGCGAAATTAAATGCAGTTGGTTTAACTATTAAAAGAAGTGAAATTAGAGGTGTCATGAGTGAGGGAATGATATGTTCACTGCAGGAACTGGGTTTAGAGGACTCTAGCGAAGGGATAGAGATCATTGATGAAGATTTAGCCTTACAACATGAATTGGGCACTCCAGGGTCTGACTTGCTTAAATTAAATGATTTTATATATGATTTAGCCATTACAGCTAATAGACCTGATGGAATGTCTGTTATAGGAATAGCCCGTGAAATTTCTGCCCTTTTAGAATCCAACCTATATTTTCCAGAATTAAACCATAAATACAATATTCATTTACTTAAGGGAATTAAACTTTGTCCAGACGCTATAGAATCTAATTGCATTTATACAATAACCTGCATTGATGGAGTAAATGGAGAGAAATTATCGCCAAATTGGCTTATAGACCGTATAGAAAAATCAGGAATAAAATCTATAAATCTTCTAGTTGATTTGACAAATTATATTCTTTTAGAACAAGGTCAACCTTTGCATGCGTTTGATAAAGATAAACTATCAAACTTAATTGGTAAGGAAGTTTCTCCTGAAGATTTCTCTGTTAGAAAAGGCAAGGAAAACGAAAGCCTTATTTGCTTGGATGGTAAAGAATATGACTTAAATGACAATATCACAGTTATTACTTGTTGTGATAAACCGGTAGCTATTGCTGGGGTGATAGGCGGTTTAGAGACTTCTGTAACTAATACTACCTCATCTATTTACCTTGAAGGTGCTGTTTTTAATCCAGTTACTATAAGAAAATCTTCAAAGGCGGTTGGCATAAGAACAGAATCTAGCAGCAGGTATGAAAAAGGGATTTCATCAAAAAATACAATAAGTGCAGTAACAAGGGCAATAAATCTTTTAGAAGATTATTTTTCTATTAATTCACCAATCATTAATACTTCCAATTTAATAAGTAATGAGGATATATTTATTAAACTACGGAGAAATCGAATACATAAAATTCTTGGTCCATTAATAATTAACGACCAATTTGAAAAAAGAAATTTATCTGATAATGAAATAGTTGATAAATTAACACTCATAGGTTGTACTTTAAAGAATAAAGAATATGGCTGGGATGTAGCAGTAATTCCTAATAGATCAAATGATTTAATAAGAGAAATAGATTTAATTGAAGAAATAGCGAGATTAATAGGGTATGACAGATTTGACTTAAATCTTCCTAATCCAATTAATCCAGGAAAATTGTCATCAGAACAGTTGGCATTGAGAAAAGTAAAAAATGGTTTTATAGTAAGTGGTTTTAACGAGGTACTAAGCTACTCTCTTGTTCCTGAAGATAATGAAAAACTTATAAAGATTTCTAATCCTTTGTTATTAGAAACAAGCTGTCTTAGAGATAATATTTGGAAAGAACATTTGGAGATAGTGAACCGTAATATAAAAGCTGGACAAGCAAGTTGTTATATATTTGAAATTGGAAATATTTTTCAAAAAGAAACTGAGTTCATTCAAGAAGAAGTTCTTAATGGAGCGATTTATGGAAATAAAAAATTTGGAAAATGGATAAATTCTGGTAAGGATAAAGATCTTAATTATTACCAGGCCAGAGGAAAGTTAAAGGAGGCTTTATCATCTTTGAACATAAAAATTGAGGATAAACCTACTGATTCAATTGATTTTCTTCATCCAGGAAGAACAGCGAAATTATTTATTGAAGGCAAAGATGCGGGTTATTTTGGTGAAATACATCCCAAACTCTTACTAGAAAAGAAGTCATTAAAAAAAGTTTATTTATTTAACTTAAATATTTCTAACCTCTTGGGAGCTAGTACAAGAAAAAATAAATGGATTCCAATTTATAAGCAATACCCAATTGTTCCGAAAATGGATAGGGATATAAATTTTGTTTTTAGTAAGAAATATTTAATTAGCGAAATAATATCACAGATAAGAAAAACAGGAAAAAATCTCTTAGAGGATGTAAATTTACTTGATGTTTTTGAAGATAGTAAATTAGGAGCTGATCATATAAGTTATACATTTAGATTATCTTATAGAGATAAAGATAAAACATTACTTGACTCGGACATTGCATCAATACATTCAAATATCATTTCTAATGTTGAAAAATGTTTTAATACTAAACTGAGGAATTAATTGTATTATTAATCTTATATGAGACTATATACTAGTCTATAAATAATTCTTATATAAGATAGATAATAATCCTATAAAACTAATTATTGTTGTATGATTATAGTCATGATCAATTTGCTATCTTTACTTCTATCTTCAGTACTTTGGGTACAAGTACCTCAGTGGTCAGATGATTGGTCAAAATGTGCTGTTGACATACCAGATGCTTCATGTCATTGGTATATAACTGCACCAGACAATACTTTTGGAGAAGGGTTTGATTGGGCTAGCGCACCTTGGTTTGATGCTAACGGATTAAGTGATGTCCCTAGTATTGATAAACAAACTGTTATTGAAAAGCTCCAATCTAAGTAGTACTGTCTTTAAGGCAGTACGGGGAAACATAAAAACCACTGATATCAAGACTTTTTAAGCCTTATTGATTTCTTGGACATTGAAAGGACATAATTTGTTGATTTAATATTCAATTTTTAATATTTCTCAGGTAATAAGCAGTTTGGGTATGAATCATCCAAATTGAAAAATTAATCTATCTTACATATCTTTTTTGAGACTATATAATAGACTTATTATAAGTCTCATATAAGAAGCACTATACAAGGTATTTTTATTCTTTAAAAGTGTATTCTATTTTTATTTCATTTATGCATAATTATTGTTTCTATTTATTTGAATAATAATAAATGAAAAAAATTAGAAATTTTAAAATTAGCGGATATCTTATATGAGACTATTAAATAGACTTATAATTAGTCTTATATTAGAATTAGTATACTATTTTCTATATAGATTTTTTAGCAATTGATACGCTTCATTTAATTTTCTCATTTGATCTGTTGATCCTCCAGCATCTGGATGCGTCTCTAAGGCTATTGATTTATAGGCCTCCCTAATTTTACGGAACGTATGAGCGGATCCTGCGGATGTTGATAAATTCAATAATTTAAGTGCTCCATGTACTGTCATTGTTGAGTCCAAAGTTTGAAATTTATTTGATCTATTATTTCGCTTAAATCTACTTATAAACCTTCTCATAAGTGTTGGTATTCTATTTATCAGGTCTGATGTAGCAAAAGGATCTTCTAAAACGCCAATCATTAATAAAACAATTTCAAGGGATGGATTTTTCTTTATCCAAAATGGGCATAATTCTGACATTAATTTATTGGCTGCAGTCCACGTAAAGGGTAGATTTTCAGTTCCATCAAGATTTGGCCATATATCCCTTTCAAACCAATCCATCGAAGCTTCTACTACATGATCATTAGGAACTGATCCATATAAGGTTTTCCAATGACTAATTAACTCAATTCGACATTTTATTAATTCAGTTTCTTTAATTGTATTAATTTGAATATCATTAATATTCTCCTTTAATTTTTCACTATTAATACTTCTTCTTAGATTCCTTACTTTTTTTTCAACAAAATTGGGAAGGCTTATGTTTAAGTTGGCTTTTTCTTTAGATTGATTGTTATTTTTAAATCTTTTATTCAATGATATCTCATTAACTTCTTTTTTTACGTCTGATTTAATTAATACCAATGCAGTATCTTCATCAAAATTTAAATTTTCTTTATTATTATTCTCGTTAAAGTCTATTTCTTGCTGTTTGTTCTTAGGTAGTAAATCATCTTCTTGAAGAAGTTCTTTAAGTATCTTTTCTATTACAGGCCCTCTTGCTCTAAATCCCCACTCTTTTCGTAATTGATCAAACCTGGAAATTAGTTCCTCAGGTAAATCAATTGAAATTCTTTTTGTATTTGAATTTTCAGGAATATTCAATAATATTTTCTTGAATTGTATGGAATTTATTTAATTTTATTCAAAAAAAATTGAAAGTCCATACGAAATATTGTTTTTAAATTAAAACCAATTTATTTTTATGTCACAAGTCAATTAAGTCTCTTTTTATAATAAGAATAAAATGTTTAATTGTTATTTCAAGTCATCTAAAGAAAAAAAGAGTTTTTATCAACATAAGAAATTAGAAATGCTCAATTATATTAAGGATTCACTTGAACGTAAAATTGCTTCAGTAAAAGCATCTATAGAAGTTCTAGAAAGCCAAATAAGCAGGGATAAGGAAGTTGAAGTAACTAACTAATATTCAAACAAAATTTTCTAGAAGTTTTTCAGGGCCTAATTTCTTTAAATAATTAATATTTGAATTTTCAGTTACTAATATATATCCTGCAAATCCTAAACCGTTAATACTGAAACCATGGATATGATCATTTTTTCTTTTTATAATAGCGATCCATTTATTAGTTATTAAAATATTGTAAGGATATATCGGTTTCTTATCACTAATAGGGTTCCCAAGTCCTAATTTCTTGCATAATTCCAAGTAAAATTCAAAAAGACATGATGGGTTTTCTAAAAAATTAAATTTGGATACAACAATATTTTTTTTAAGCTTACTATCTATATCTTGATATGAGTTCATCTCTAAAAACCACTTTTCTCTAGGGCATGATATCTCACCTTTAGATCTACGCAGAAGTTGAAAATGCCTGTGAGGTTGACTCGCTCCAGCAATTGGAGAACTATTGAAAAACCATAATCCACTAGTATCTTTATTAACTTGTTGGATCGCTCTCCAATCTTTAATATCTAACCATCCATTTTGAGGTTTCCATTCGTTTGTAATAAGTAAAATATGACCTTTTTGTACAGGGTACTTATTTAATATTAGTTGATGATTATCACCAATTTTATCAATTTCTAGTATCTTTTCCCAAGGACAAAATGGATTTTGCTTAGGACCATAAATTTTTTTTTTATTAAATTTTGAAGTATCAAGTTTCCTAATTATGAAGTCGTCTTTTTCATATAAATCTCTTGTAATAATATCAGTTTTGAGAGGATATAATGATTCATCATCAATTGATAATTGAGTTTGTTCTAGTGCTTTTTTCCAATATATTTCTAAACTCATTTAAAAAAATTTATCATTATCATTTTAAAAAAAAAAATTAACTTGTAATTACTTTTTATTAAATTGATATTCTTTCAATTTTTCCAGAGGTACTGATTCTAAGACGACAATATTAGTTGATTCTAATATGACTTTTGGTGCAAGACCGTCTAATAATGCTTGCTTCCACCTATCAAGACAAATACACCAATGATCACCATCTTTTAGTCCTGGGAATGAATAAATAGGCATGGGAGTTATTAAATCATTACCTTGTGATTTACTATATTTCAGGAAATTATCATCCATTACACAACATATGGAATGATTGCCTCCATCATTTTTGTCATAATTACAAAATCCATCCCTGAACCAGCCTGTCATAGGTGCGCAACTACAAATCTCAATTTCTTCTCCAAGGACATTTAACTGATTGCGATTATTTATGGTCATAGTTTTTTTAATAATAATAAAACACCAACATTTCTTTAAAAAAGGTTGACGAGTATGGGGGGTAAGGAGGTAATAATTCTAATAAGGTTTTTTTCATTATGGATTGGGACTTTACTGAAAACATTGCATTTAAAGCTCTTTATGAAGTTTTTAAAGATAGTGATGAAACTTCCGCATTAGAATTTTTATCTAGTGATGGTGCTTCATATTATCTTGAGTTAACACAGGATGCCGCGGGTGAGGGACTTGATCTGGGTGATAATGAAACGATGGAAGAACTACAGGAAGAAATTATTGAATATTTAGAAAATAACTAAAAATTTAGCTTAAGAGCTGAAATATTTAGCTTTTGAGTGTAATGAAATGATAGCTGTAGTACTTTGTTCTGGATGAAGTTGTTCAGATTCATCCATGGTCAAGTTTATTCTTTTGGCATCCAACAATGATAATTGTATGTTTGAATCAGATACTTTTGGACATGCAGGATAACCAAAAGAATATCTAGCTCCTCTATATTTTTGAGCTAGTATTTCTCTATTTTTGTCTGGTTCTTCAGAACTAAAACCACATTCAATACGTATTAATCCATGGACATACTCAGCTAGAGCTTCTGCTAGTTGCACTGTAAGTCCATGGAATATCAAATAATCGCTATATTTATCTTCTTTAAATAATTTTTGAGAATATTCGCTAGCAATATCGCCCATGGTTACTGCCTGCATAGGAAATATATCTATCGGTTTATCATTTTTTAAATCACAATAAAAATCAGCTATGCATAAATTATTCCCAGATTTTTGTCGTGGAAAATTAAATTGGGAAATTTTATTTAATGATTTCTCATCAAATAAGAAAATACTATTATCTTTTCTCCCGCATCTGAAATATCCATAAACTGCTTTGGGTGATATAAGTTTTTTCTCTATAATTATCTCTAACCATTTATCTAACAATGGTTTTGCATATGAATCCAAATAATTATTGTATTCATCTACGCTTTGGTTTTTTCCTTTTTTTATTTGCCATTGCCCGCTAAATAAAGCTTTTGTATCTAAATAAAATATTAACTTATTTAAATCTATATCAACATCGTTCAAGACTTTCGTTCCCAAGAAAGGGGCTTGAATTGGATCTTCTTCATTTATAAATTTAGATCTTATAAAATTTTCTTTTAAATTTAATTTGGAAGTCTCGGTATTTAAGGATATTGATTTTTTAACAGCTTGAGAGTTTGATTTTGATGAGGCTAAATTAATATTTATACCCTCATTGTTAATGAAACCCTCTGTATTTGACCAATTACCCTTTTTCTTATTATCCATATATTCATTCATGAATTTAAGATCAGTGAACGCATCTTTTCCGTACAATATTTTCCCTTTATATATTCTGCTGCAGTCCTCATTTACAAATTTTGGGGTTAAGGCTGCGCCTCCTAATATTACTGGTACACTAATATTTTCATTATTAAAAGCCTCTAAATTATCTTTCATAAAAGCAGTTGATTTAACAAGTAATCCGCTCATAGCGATGCAATCTGCATTGTATTTTTTTTGTGCATCTATAATTGCTGAAACATCTTGCTTTATTCCTAGATTTATTACGTCATAACCATTATTTGTAAGAATTATATCTACCAAATTTTTACCAATATCATGTACATCGCCTTTGACAGTTGCAATTAAGAGTTTTCCATTTGATATGTTTTCATCTACAGTTTCCATGTATGGTTCTAAAATTGAAACAGCAAATTTCATTGTTTCCGCGGATTGGAGTACAAATGGCAATTGCATTTGACCTGAGCCAAATAAATCTCCTACAACTTTCATTCCATCTAGTAAAAAGGTATTAATTATTTCAAGAGGTTTATATTTTTTTAAGGCTTTATTTAATTGATCCTCTAATCCTATTTTTTCTCCATCTATAATATGATTTTTTAGCCTATCTTCAAGAGTTAGATTTTTATTTTCTGAAGATGCTTTTTTGAAATCTTGAATAGATAAATTTTGAAAAGCCTTTGTTAATTCTACTAATGGATCATAAATACAAATATCATCTTCAAATTTTCTTTTATCATAAATCAAATCTAAGCAAAGCTTTTTAGTTTCTTCAGAAATTTTTGATAATGGCAAAATTTTATTTGGTGCGATGATAGCAGAATCTAATCCTGCTTTAATGCATTCATCTAAAAATATTGAATTTAGATTAATTCTTGATAATGGTGAAAGACCAAAACTAATGTTTGATATCCCAAGTATGATATGAATATCTGGGAAATTTTCACGAATTTTTAATATAGCACTAATAGTTTCTTTAGCGTTTAATCTATCTTCTTCTATCCCTGTAGATATTGGCAGAGCTAATGGATCAAAAAATAGCTCATAATCTGACAAACCAAATTCTCTTGTTCTATTAATCGCACGTTTGACAATCTTATATTTTTTTTCTGAATTCCTTGCCATTCCATCTTCATCAATTGTTCCGACAACAAGACCTGAACCATACCCTAAGGCTAAATTTAGAACTTGATCAAACCTTTCATTGCCATCTTCGTAATTGGTTGAATTTATAATACATTTACCACCAGCTGACTTTAATCCACTTTCCATTTTGTCAGCATCTGTAGAGTCAATCATTAATGGTAAATTTATATTCGTAACTAGTCTTGAAGTTATTTCTTTCATATCTTTCACTCCGTCTCTGCCTACATAATCAACATTTACATCAAGAACGTGAGCATTTTCTTTTTGTTGTTGCTTGGCAATTGCAACTAAGCCATCCCAATCGTCGTTATTTAATAACTCCCTTACCTTTTTCGATCCACTTGCATTTAATCTTTCTCCTACTATTAAAATTGAATTGTCTTGTTTATATGGCACGGAGTTATATATTGATGAGGCAGATGGAATAAAACCACTTGAATTTTTCTTACCATTGTTGTAGTTCCTTTCATTATCAATAATTTCATCGATTATTGAAGACAGGTATTTTATATGTTCAGGTGTTGTCCCACAACATCCACCTATTAATTGAACATTAAAGTCATATATAAAATTCATTAACTGCATCTTTAATTCTATTGGCTTTAATCTATAGTGAGCTACACCACCAATATTTTCAGGAAGACCTGCATTGGGAATACAGCTTATAGCGAAGGGAGAATTTTCAGACAAATATTTAATATGTTCCTTCATTTGCTCAGGACCAGTTGCACAATTAAGTCCAAGGATATCTATATTAAATGGCTCTAATATTGTTAATGCAGAAGCAATATCAGATCCAACAAGCATAGTACCTGTTGTTTCCATTGTTATTGATACCATTAAAGGTATATCAATATTTTTACTTTCTAGAATTTCTTTTGATGCTAATAAGGCAGATTTAATTTGTAAAACATCCTGACAAGTTTCAATCAAAAGAAGATCAACTCCTCCATCTATAAGACCATAAATTTGTTCTTTATATGATTGCTTTAATTCATCAAAATCTATATGTCCTAAGGTTGGTAATTTAGTTGTTGGCCCAATTGAACCTGCTACAAACCTTGGTTTATCAACTGATGAGTATTTGGCAGCAGCTTTTTTTGCTATGTATGCTGCATTTTTATTTATCTCATAAGCCTTATCTGCAATATCATATTCATCAAGAACTATTGATGAGGCACCAAATGTATTAGTTTCTATAACATGACAACCTGCTTCTAAAAATGAATTATGAACCATCTCAACTACCTCTGGCGATGATAAAACAAGGTTTTCATTACATCCCTCTAATTCTTTTCCTCCAAAGTCATCTGCAGTAAGATTTAAGTTCTGAAAAGATGTTCCAGTACCTCCGTCAAAAATAATTAATGGTTTTTCATCTCTATTTAAATAGGTTCTGAAAGATTCCATTTTTAGTTAAAAAATAATTTATTTTAGTGAAATTCTTGTTACCCAATTATCATAGTCTTGAGAACGACCTTCTGTTATTTCTATAAGCTTACTTTTTAATTTATTCATTATTGGTCTTTCAACATTTAATTCAGTTGATTCAATTTTTTTAACTGGTGTAATTTTTGCTGCTGTACCAGTTAGAAAAACTTCATCTGCTATTAATAATTCTGTTTTATCAACAGGCCTTTCAATTACATTTATTCCAAATGATTTTGCTAATTCAATTACACTAGCTCTAGTAATACCCTCAAGAATATCTTGATCAACACCAGGAGTGATTAAGTCTCCATTCCTTACAATAAATAAATTCATACCACTAGCTTCGCTTACCTTACCACTTGAATTTAATAGCAGGGCTTCATCAAAACCCGATAAACTAGCTTCTGTTTTGGCTAATGAACTAGTAATATATGCTCCACTTATTTTTCCTCTTAAGGGGAGAGATCTATCTTCTTGTCTTGTCCAACTACTCATTCTACAAGAAACAC
>CACGDL010000010.1 GCA_902571795.1 uncultured Prochlorococcus sp. | reverse complement strand
AACATTCAGAAAAGAATCTACTGGTGAAGAATTTTGAAAAGATTGACAAACTTTTTGTACCAAATCAGGATTATTTAATCTTACTGACTGAATAAGATCAGATCTATAAGTTTCTGGCTCTGGTAAAACCTTAAATCCCAAATTTTTAAAGACTGCTGCAACCATATCAGCACCTTTTAGTGATTCGTGAACAATTTGTGGTGCTAAAAACAAACCCTGCAAAATTAATCTTCCTAGTCCAAAATTTATTCCTGCAGAAGAACCAATGCCTGGTGAGGTTAATCTAGAACATGCCATCTCAACCAACTCTGCATCTCCTGCAACATACCCACCAGTTGGAACGATTGTTCCTCCCAAATTTTTAATCAATGATCCAGCAATGATATTTGCCCCTTTAGAAATTGGCTCACTATCTTCAACAAGCTCCCCATAACAGTTATCAACAAAACATATACAATTAGGATCAATGGAATGAATAAGACTACAAATTTTCTCTATCTGATAATTCGTAAGAGACTTTCTCCAACTATATCCACAACTTTTTTGTATGAAAACTAATTTGCATGAATTTTCTTCAAAAGAATGAACAATTTTTTCTTCAAAAGAATCAAAATTCTCGCAGATATTTATTTGCTTATATTCAATGTCAAAATCTTTAAGTGAGCCTTTTCCTCCTCCCCTTATTCCTATGACTTCTTCTAACGTGTCGTATGGTTGTCCTGTAAGTGATAACATTACATCTCCAGGTCGAAGAATTCCAAATAAAACAGAACTTATTGCATGCGTTCCACTTACAAATTGCATCCTCACAGCAGCCTTTTCAGCAAGAAACAATCTTGCAAAAACCGCATCAATTTTTTCTCTAGATATATCATCATGACCACTACCAGAAGATTGATTGAAATGACTAGTAGAAACTTTTTCTTCATTAAAAATTGTCAAAATATTTTCTAATTTCTGGAAGACCTGATTGGACCTTTCTTGGAAAACTTTACTTAAACTCTCTTCGACAGAAAGAACAGCGTTTTCAGCCAGTTTTAAGTTATTGTCAAGAGTCATTTATTATAAAAATTCATGTTATTTTTCAGAAGCTAAATTTCTTAATTCTGCGAGGAAAGCATTAGGTCCCCTACCCTGAAAATAAGAAAGTTTTTTTGAAGCCTCATATAAATCAAGAAGTTCTCCATCTAACTCTTCTGCCGTATAATCTCTAATTCCTGCAATTACTTCAGCAAAACGTTCTCTACGGGCAGATTTATTGACAGCATAGGCTTCCATTACTTGCATTTTACATGATCTCCAAGCCTTATTCTGACAAAAATGCACTGAAAGAGCATCACTTAAAGCAGAAGCTTCTTCATCTTCTATGTACCAGTCAAAAGATGAAGGTAGAGGTTTTAATCCTGAAAATATCTCGAATAACTCCCCGGCCGACAATGGATTACCAGAATCATTTTTTAGGGGTAATGCAGACTCTTCCAAAGATTTCCATAACTCAGGGTAATCACTTTCAAAACGATCCCTGATTTTTTCAATACCTTGATCAAGAATCGTATTAACTTGAGCTAAAGCAAGAAAAACTTCAGGACCTGGCGAAGATAACTTCCCATTCCTAAGATTAGAAATTTGGGAATTATGAACTTTACCTAAATCTAGAACTTCTGAAAGTAATGGTAATACTCTGTGCGACCAACCATTTCTTTCATGCCAGAGGTGTATCAAATGAGCCATAGCCCTTCGACCTCTAGATAATTTATCGCGATATCCGAGACTCACAGATAATTAAACTTATCAATAGTATAGTATGATAATATTACATATCGGTAATTTTGAAAATAGTATTTCAATATCATGAATTCAGTAATTTTCCAAGAAACAGCAAAATTAAAAAAACCTGTTCCAGCTGAAAAAGTTATAGAACTCTCAGAAAAATTACTGGAACCTTCCAGTCATTCAAAAAGGTATCCTCCAAGACTACATAAAACGTGGGGCACGATAGTTTTTATGGTTGCAATTCATATTCTTTCTCTTGTAGCTATACAACCAAAATTTTGGAGTCTCCCTGCAGTCACTTCATTATTATTTTTTTACTGGGTAACTGCTTGTTTAGGAGTCACCCTTGGATATCACAGATTGTTATCACACAGATCGTTCATTGTACCAAGATGGTTAGAAAGATTTTTTGCTACCTGTGGAGCCATAAGTTGCCAGCATGGACCAATAGATTGGGTAGGTTTACATAGGCATCACCACTCTTTTTCAGATACTGAAGTAGATCATCACAATAGTAAAAAGGGATTTTGGTGGAGTCATATGGGTTGGATGTTTAAAGACGTAGAAGCACTAAAAGCTGTTCCAAAATTAAGTGCAGATTTAATCAAGGATCCATACTATAGATTTCTAAATAAATATTTTTTATTCTTACAAATTCCTATTGGACTTTCATTGTACGCAATAGGTCAAAAATTAGGAGTTGGAGGCTGGGCTCTAGTCCTTTGGGGAATTCCATTGAGGCTTGTGGTTGTTTATCATATAACTTGGCTAGTCAACTCCGCGACGCATTGTTGGGGTAAAGCACCATTTGAAAGTGGTGATTCATCTAAAAACAATGCATGGGTTGCTGCATTAACATTTGGAGAAGGTTGGCATAATAACCATCATGCATTTCCCAATTCGGCAAAACAAGGATTATTTAAAGGTCAGATAGACATAACATGGGAACATATTAAGATTCTTGCGAAATTTGGTTTTGCAAAAAAAGTAAAGTTACCCTCTAGGTCTTATTATTAACTATATTGTTCAATATTTTCATGGCTAAAAGAGTACAAGTCGCATTAACTGAATCAATCGCATCACTAGGTAAAGAAGGAGATCTAGTTGATGTAGCACCAGGATACGCAAGAAATTTTCTATTACCTTATGGCAAGGCAATGAATGTAACACCAGCAGTCCTTAAACAAATTGAGAGGAAGAAAGAAAAAGAAAAAATCGCTGCTGATAAATTAAAGCAAGAAGCTTTAGATTTCCAAACTGCACTATCTACAATAGGTAGGTTCACTATCAAAAAACAGGTTGGAGAAGATGGAGTCCTTTTTGGAACGGTCACTAATGGGGATGTTGCCGAAGCGATAGAAGCGGCAACTAAAAAAGAAATTGATAGAAGAAACATTACTGTTCCTGATATTCATAATTTAGGTTCCTTTACTGCAAAAATAAAATTACATCCAGAAGTAAATGCAGAAGTAAATATTGAAGTAACAAGTTAATCAATTTGTTGCATTATTTTGAAAAGTAGCCAGAGTATATATCTAAGCAATTAAAGATATGGTTTCCGTACCTTTTCCAAATAATGGGCAAAATAAAAATTTTAAAAAGGATTTTAATAGTGAAAACTCTGGATTAGTTCCTCCTCAAAACGTTCAAGCAGAGGAAGCTGTTCTTGGGGGTATACTTCTTGATCCAGAGGCGATTGGAAGAATTGCAGACTTAATTAAACCTGAAGCTTTTTATATAAATGCCCATCAAGAGATTTATAGAACAGCATTAATGTTGCACACACAGGGTAAACCAACTGACTTAACGTCAATGAGTGCTTGGTTAGCAGATAATGGATCACTAGAAAAAATTGGAGGAAACAGCAAACTGGTAGAGCTAGTTGAAAATGTTTCCTCTACAGCTTCCATAGAACAAGTTGCTAATTTAATTAACGACAAATTCATGAGAAGGCAACTTATTAGATCTGGGAATGAAGTGGTTCAACTAGGTTTTGATCAAACTCAAGATACTAATGAAGTTCTAGATAAAGCAGAGCAAAAAATATTTGAAATCAGCCAAGAAAAACCTTCAAAAGGCCTTACTCAAGCAGCTGAAATCCTTACAACTACTTTCAATGAAATAGAGTCAAGATCATTAGGTACTTCAGTAGCTGGTATTCCAGTAAATTTCTACGATCTTGATGCGATGACTCAAGGTTTTCAAAGAAGTGATTTAATAATTGTTGCTGGGAGACCTTCAATGGGGAAAACTTCAATAGTTCTTAATCTGGCAAAAAATGTTGCACAATCTCAAGATTTACCTGTGTGTGTATTTAGCCTTGAAATGAGTAAAGAACAATTGACATATAGATTGCTCTCTATGGAAGTTGGAATTGAGAGTGGCAGACTAAGAACAGGAAGATTACAGCAAGATGAATGGCCATTGCTCGGAGAAGGTATCAATTCATTAGGTCAATTACCAATATTTATAGATGACAAACCTAACTTAAGTGTTTTAGAGATGAGATCTCTGTGCAGAAGATTAATAGCTGAACAAAAAAAAGAACTTGGATTAATTGTGATTGATTACCTCCAGTTGATGGAAGGATCAACCCCTGATAATAGAGTGCAAGAACTTTCACGAATAACGAGAGGTCTTAAAAGTATGGCCAGAGAATTAAAAGTACCAGTAGTAGCTTTATCTCAGCTTAGTAGAGGGGTAGAGTCTAGAACAAATAAAAGACCAATGTTAAGCGATTTAAGAGAATCAGGATCTATTGAACAAGACGCAGATTTAGTATTAATGATTTATAGAGACGAATACTATAATCCAGAGACTGAAGATAGAGGAATTACAGAAATCATTGTCACTAAACATAGAAATGGACCCGTAGGAACTGTTAAATTATTATTTGAACCTCAATTTACGAGATTTAGGAATTTAGCAAATTAAATCGATCCTAAAATGCAAGATCATCACTCAACAAATGAATCTTTTGATGTCATCGTTATTGGTGGAGGACATGCAGGATGCGAAGCAGCTATAACAACAGCGAAATTAGGATTTTCTACAGCCTTATTTACAATCAATTTAGATAGAATTGCCTGGCAACCTTGCAACCCTGCTGTTGGCGGCCCGGCAAAAAGTCAGTTGGTACATGAAGTTGATGCATTAGGTGGAATTATTGGAAAATTAGCTGATGAAACAGCTATACAAAAAAGAATATTAAATGCAAGTAGAGGTCCAGCTGTATGGGCATTAAGAGCTCAGACAGATAAAAGAGAATACTCAAAAAAGATGATTGAAATACTACAAAATACAGATAATTTATCATTAAAAGAAGCAATGATTACTGAACTAGATATCGGAACAACTGAAGAAATTGGATTGAACTCAAAAAAAATCGTAAAAAAAAGAATAAAGGGTGTAAGAACTTTCTTTGGTAGTTATTATTCAGCAAAATCAGTTATCATCACAGCTGGTACGTTCTTAGAAGGAAGAATATGGATAGGAAATAAATCAATGTCAGCTGGTAGATCTGGCGAACAAGCAGCAAAAGGTCTTACTCAAAATTTGCACGAAATTGGTATCAAAACAGAACGTTTAAAAACAGGAACTCCGGCAAGAGTAGATAAAAGAAGTATCATTTTTGATGAATTAGATATTCAACCAAGTACAGCAGCAGATAAATATTTTTCGTTTGATCCAGATATCAAAAATAATATGCCCCAAGTTAGTTGTCATATCACAAGAACAACTACTAAAACACATCAACTAATTCGAGACAATTTACATTTAACTCCCATTTATGGAGGTTTTATTGATAGTAAGGGGCCAAGATATTGTCCATCAATTGAAGATAAAATCGTTAAATTTGCTGATAAAGAATCACATCAAATTTTCTTAGAACCAGAAGGAATTAATACCCCTGAAATATATGTTCAAGGATTCTCTACAGGTTTACCTGAAAATATTCAATTAGAACTTCTAAGAACCTTACCTGGATTAAATGAATGTAAAATGTTGCGACCAGCTTACGCTGTCGAGTATGACTATATACCTGCAACACAACTCCAAACATCACTCGAAACGAAAGAAATTGAATATTTATTTAGCGCTGGACAAATTAATGGAACTACTGGTTATGAAGAAGCAGCAGCACAAGGATTAGTAGCCGGAGTCAATGCAACAAGAAAACTAAACAAAAAAGATCCAATAATCTTCACTAGAGAAAGCAGCTATATAGGAACAATGATCAATGATTTAATTACCAAAGATCTCAAAGAACCATATAGAGTTCTTACTAGTAGGAGTGAATACAGGTTGACCCTTAGAGGTGATAATGCAGATAGGCGATTAACTCCATTAGGTTATAAAATAGGGCTAATTGATGAGAAAAGATGGTCGGTTTATCAACAAAAAATGAAACTCCTTGAAGAAGAGAAATTAAGATTAAAAAACACTCGTTTAAAAAACACGGATGAAATATCAAAAAAAATAGAATTAGCTACGGGATCAAAAATCAAAGGCTCAACAACTTTGAAAGAACTCTTAAAAAGACCAAACTTTCATTATTCAGATTTAATTAAATATAATTTGATTGAAAAAAATATAGATTCTTCAATACAAGAAGGTGTTGAAATAGATATTAAATACGAAGGTTATCTTAAAAGACAAAAAAACAACATTGAACAAATAAATCGTCAAAGCTATAAATCTCTGCCTCAAGAAATAAATTATGAAAAGATAGCTACATTATCTTTAGAAGCTAGAGAAAATTTGAATAAGATAAAGCCAAAAAATTTTGGTGATGCTTCAAAAATTCCTGGGGTTAGCAAAGCTGATTTAACTGCTTTACTTGTTTGGCTCAAAATAAGAGAAATAAAAAAAGATAAGGCAAATATTTTTGCTGAAAAAAAGTTATCATCTTAAAAGCACTCGGTCAGAGCACTGAATAATAAACTTTTTAACTCTCCAAAAATTTTATGGGAAGAAAAAGCCTCTAATTTTTTAGTGAAGAATTCACTACCAAAAATATCTGGTCCATGGAAATTAATGCTGCTTGGGGATGGAAGTCCAACTAGACATCTGCAGCTTTTAACTAATCAAGAGACAAAAATTAAATTAATTTCAATGCAATTAGATCCTCTATCCACTCAAGAAGGCCCTAGAGAATTGAATCAGTTAAATGGCCCTTTAATTAGAAGACAAGTATGGATCAAAAGCAATAATAAATACCTAGCATGGGCAGAAAGTTGGTGGAATGCGGATCAAGTGAGTGAAAATTTAAAAGCCAAAGAAGAGCCAATTTGGAAGAATTTGACACAAGACAGATCAGAATTATTTAGAGAAGTTGATTGTATTTCACTTGTCAATTCAAAATGGTTAGAAGATCAATTTTGCTTTAAAGGTCCATTCTGGTCAAGAAATTACAGATTTTTTCGAAATAAAAAACCTTTAACAATTATAAGGGAAGTTTTCAATCCAAATTTAGAAACTTTACTGGGTTATTCAGGAATTAAAGAATTTACCAAACTATACTCTTCTTCTTCTTGATCTGGGAAGATTTCTTGATTTGGATTGAACTTGTTGGATTGATTGATCTCTCGAAGTATTATTCTCATTTTCTGAAGCTCTTTGCCATCTTTCAACTTTGAAATCCATTTCATCTGGCCAATCTTCGTCCTTACTCTCTTTCACATAAGGTAATTTTTTTTGCTCAGTTTTCTGTAATTTTTTTGGTTGCCTTAAAGATATTGCTTCTAAAGGTCTTTTTGAATGCTGTGTAGTAGATTCATAAGAATTTGATTCTCTGGAAAATGTCTTAATATCGCTTTGATCATCGTAAAAATTCTCATCATTCCAATCATCATTTTCTTCATCAAAAAATAAATCTACTTTTTCAGATACCCATCTTCCTACTTTCTTAACACTCTTACTTGTTATTCCTTGAAAATCTGAGTTCCTTCTTTTACCTGGCCTAGCACCAGATACTCCATCAACGAATTGTCTTCCAGTTTCAAAAATTTTATCAACTTGTTTATCGACAATATTTCTATCAAAACTATTTCTAAGATTTCTAATTCTCCTTGAATCCATAAATTATTGTTATTTTTAAAATATAAATTACATTAAAAAAATAAATAATTCCAAAGATAGAAACAAAAACACATCTAATTATTTCTAATCAAACAAAATTAAACACTTTTTATTCCATGATCCATTAAAGAAATTTACACAACATTTTTTACAGGCTATATTCTTTATTCTTTTTCTATAAAAAAATTTTTCACCACAATTTTGACAAGTGCCTATATATTTTAATTCTCTTCTTTCTATAGGAAATGAGTGCCTTACAGCAATTTGAAAATTCTTCTCTTTTGAATTAATTTCATGCATCTTTTTAAGGAAATTTGGACCATGTGTTTCATTTTTCTTTAATATCCTATCTACCCATGCATGAATCATTTCATGACATAAAGTACTGTTTATTTCACTAGTGGATAATTTACTCAAGATAGGTTTCGATAAGATAATTTCAGAATCTATAAAACCATTAATACGTTTTCTTTTATAAAAACCAGCAGTAGTTTTTAATCTATTATCACTCCATCTAACCTTTACCAAAGATTGATTATTAACCGTTAAAGAATTTTCAAAATATTGGCTATTAAATCTATGAAATAAGGGTAAAAGAGGAATTACAGGCATTATGGATTAAAATTAGTATTATTTTGACAAAAAAAGCCATCAAAAACGATTTCTTTTCTTAAAGTAATAAAAAACTCAAATTAACATGGATGCAACACTAGTTAAAGATATAGGAATTAAAGCATTATTAGTTGGCGGAGCTGTACTAGTTTCTTTTTGGACTTTTAATGCAGTCAAATTAGTTATAAGCGCCAGAGGAATTAATCCATTAGTAAGAAGGTTTTTCGATCAAATAGCTGCTGGCAGAATTGATGCAGCTTATGGTTTGACTACAAAAACTTATAAAACTCATGTAAAACGACAAGACTTTCTTAAATTTTTAGCTAGTTTAAACCTCAATAAATACAGAAATTTAAAATCAGGAAGACCTAGGGTCCAAGAAGATCAAATCATAATAACTTTGAATTTAAAATCAGAAGACAAACAAGATGAGCTCCCATTAGATTTTACTTTTGCAAAAACTGACAATGATTGGAAAATAGACAGAATAGCTAAAGTGAATTAATAATTTCATGTGAGGAAAGGAATTGTTTAAAGAAGAAATAATACATCAATTAGAATTACATCCAAGTAGATTAGATAAAGAAAAAATCATCTCAGAAGCAATGGAAGAAGGTCTAGATGATTTTTTTGAAGGTATACGTATGGCACTTGATCCATTGGTAACTTTCGGTGTAAAAATTGTCCCTGAGAAAGAGACTAAAAAAAGTCAAAATTTTTTATGGGAAGATTTTAGAAAATTAGCCAATAAGCTTATTCAAAGAGAACTTACTGGTCACGCTGCTCGCGATGCAATTCTTACGGCTATGGAATCTGCCACAAAAGAAGAGTGGAATGGATTTTATAGACGAGTTTTAATTAAAGATCTTAGATGTGGTGTATCAGAAAAAACAATCAATAAGATGGCAAAGAAATTTCCCAAATATGCTATTCCTATTTTTTCTTGTCCTTTAGCTCATGACAGCGCAAATCATGAAAAAAAAATGATAGGAAAAAAGCAAATTGAAATCAAATTAGATGGTGTACGCGTCCTAACTATTATTAGACAAAATAAAGTAGAAATGTTTTCTCGTAATGGGAAACAATTCCATAATTTTGGTCATATTATCTCAGAAATAGAAAACGCCTTAAAAGAAGACACAGCACCTTATGACTTGGTACTAGATGGTGAAGTGATGAGCGCTAACTTTCAAGATTTAATGAAACAGGTACATAGAAAAGATGGCAAACAAACCAAAGACGCAGTTCTCCACCTATTTGACTTATGTCCCCTTGAAAACTTTCAAAAAGGGAGATGGAACACTAGTCAAACAAAAAGAAGTTCATTAGTAAAAGAATGGGTCGCAAAACATTCTATGCATCTAAAACATATACAAACACTTGAATGGGAAAATGTAGATCTCGACACTATTGAAGGACAAAAAAGATTTATAGAGCTGAATAAATCTGCTGTGGAAGGTGGGTATGAAGGAGTAATGATTAAAGATCCTGATGCTATGTATGAATGTAAAAGAACACACAGTTGGTTAAAAGCAAAACCTTTCATTGAAGTCACTTTAAAAGTTGTATCGGTTGAGGAAGGTACAGGTCGCAACAAAGGGAGACTGGGAGCAATCTTGGTAGAAGGAAAAGATGATGGATATGAATACAGTCTTAGTTGCGGAAGCGGATTTAGTGATATCCAACGTGAAGAATATTGGTCAAAACGTAATCATCTCGTTGGTCAACTTGTAGAAATCAGAGCTGATGCAAAAACCAAATCAAAAGATGCGGTGGCTTTTAGTCTTAGGTTTCCTAGATTTAAATGCTTTAGAGGATTAAAAGATGAAGAAAAAATTTAAATTTTAAAAATAATATTCAAAAAAGTAGTCAAAGAAAAATGTGGTTTTTAAATAAAAAAAATAAAATCTTGACTATAAAATATAAGAATAATTATCAGAACTTTTGAGAGACTTATGACAAAGAAAAGAGTTTTCAACTTCATAAAAACACCTTGTGGACAGGCAAAATATATCGAATTAGAAGCCAACAAAACTTTACTAGGTAAATTAAGGCTTTTGTGGTATATCTTTATTGCATCAATTAGAGATTGGAATATTAAAGAGTAAATTCTTAAGATTTTTCAAAATATTCTCTGGAGTATTTAGCTGAGAAATATAAAACTAAAAAAGTTGAAATAATTCCAACGATAGTAATATATAAATTATTTGGTGATTGCAAATTTTTTAACTCCTGAATACTTTTTGCCAAACTACCTATTGAGCAATAAAGAAAAGTTCCTGGAATTATTCCAAGAAGACCAAGAGCGAAATCTCTAAATTTGACATTATTCAAACCATAAAAATAATTAAGAATACTAAAGGGAAATATCGGCGATAATCTTGCTAAAAAAATTAATTTAAGTCCGCCTTTTTCTACTACTTTTTCCATGACACTTAATTTTGGATAACGGATAAAAAGATTTTTTAACTTTTTTGCAAAAAAACTTTTTGATACAAAAAAAGCAACTGATGCTCCTATGGAAGCGGAAATAAAAACGATAATTGATCCTAAATATGAGCCATATAAAAAACCTGATAATAAAGATAACCAAGAGGCTGGAAGTATTAATAAAACAATTAGAATATAAATACAAACAAACGAAAAGATCCCAAAACCAGTATTAAAAAAAAAAGACAAATTATAAATATTTTCAAGAAATATATTCATTCTCAATTCAAAAGTTCGAGTTTTTTAGTAATTCTTTCCTTTTGTACAGAACCCTCGTTTAATTTAAATCTGCATTCTTCAACAATATCTTTTGGAGCCTTATCAATGAAATTTTTATTAGATAATCTCTTATTTAAATTTTCTAATTCAATAGTCACCTTTTTTAAATCCTTCGTTAACCTTTCCTTTAATGCATCTATATTTACAAAATCCTGAAAAGGTAAATAAACCTCTAAATCACTAATTATCCCGGAAAAAGATTTAGCAAACTCTTTTTTATCAACGGCATTAGTTTTAAAAATAAATACTTCAGAAGATTTAGTTAAGGTTTGAATATCATCAACTAAAGTTTTTAAAAAATCAATCAATTCATCATTGTCTGAAATTAAATATACTGGACCTTTTTCTGATGGCTTAAGGCCTAATTCAGCTCTCAAATTCCTAATCAGCCTAATAATTTCAAAGAGTTGCTGAAAGGAATTATCAAGTTTGTTATCAACAAATTTATTTTCGTGAATTGGCCATTTTTGAAGAGATAATAATGCATTATCTGGTTTTATTTGCAGCGCATGCCAAAGTTCCTCAGTAATATGCGGCATAAAAGGATGAATCATTACCAAAATATCATTGAGCACTTTTATTAAAACTTTTTCAGATATTTGTCTATTTTTAGTCTCTTTATTATTAAACCTTTGTTTAGCAAATTCTACATACCAGTCACAAAAATCATTCCACGTAAATTCATATAGGAGTTTCGCAGATTCTCCCAATTTATATTCTTTCAACAAAGCAACGACTTTTATATTTACCTGATTCAATTTCGATAAGATCCACTTATCACATAACTCTAAAGAAGTTTCATCACTCTCATTAAGCGAATAATTATTATTAGAAGTTTTATTAATTAATACAAATTTAGTTGCATTCCATAATTTATTCGCAAAATTTCTTGAAGCTTCAACAGTTGAAGACGTATCTTTTTTCCTATCAAAATCAAGCCGGATATCTTGACCAGCGCCTGCAACTTCTCGAATTAAAGCAAATCTTAGAGCATCAGAACCATATTTATCAATTAATAGTATTGGATCAATACCATTTCCTGAACTTTTACTCATTTTTTTATTGTTTTCATCTCGAACTAGACCATGAATATAAACATCCTTAAAAGGAATTTTATTTGTAAAAGTATTCCCCATCATTGTCATTCTTGCCACCCAGAAGAAAATAATATCGAAACCAGTAACAAGAACACTATTTGGATACCATTTTTTAAAATCCGGATCATTTGTATTTGGCCAACCAAGGGTTGAGAAAGGCCATAAACCACTTGAAAACCATGTATCCAAAACATCTTTATCACGAACCAATTTAATATTTAATCCAAATTTTTTATTAGCCTCGATTAAGGCATCCTCTTCACTTCTTGCAACGACATACGGAGTATTTTGTTCTATTGAGTCTTGAGATTCATCTAAAACATACCATGCTGGTATTTGGTGCCCCCACCACAATTGCCTACTGATACACCAATCATTAATATTCTCTAACCAATCCTTATAAACTTTCTCCCAGCGTTTAGGAATAAAAGATGGTTTTTTAGAATAAATTTCGTTAAGACATCCTTGTGAAATATCATCCATTTTCAAAAACCATTGTGTTGACAATAAAGGTTCAATTGGCACCTTACCTCTATCAGAAAAAGGAACAGTATGTTTATAATTCTCTATCTTTGTCAAAAGACCTAAGTTATCCAATTCTTTGATAATTTTCTTTCTAGCTTCATATCTATCTAAATTTTGAAAAATACCTGCATTAGTATTTAAAGTTCCATCTTTATTCATTACATTAATCTGTTTTAAATTATGCCTTTTTCCTATTGCAAAATCATTTGGATCATGGGCTGGAGTAACCTTCACACAACCAGTACCAAAATCTTTATCAACATGTGAATCAGCGATAATAGGTATTTCTCTATCAACGAAAGGAACTTTTACTTTGACACCAATAAATTCTTGATATCTATCATCGTCAGGATTAACTGCCACAGCAGTATCTCCCAAAAGAGTTTCTGGTCTTGTTGTTGCAACTTCTAAGTACTTATCTAACTTTTCACCACTTTCAGAAATTAAAGGGTATTTAAAATGCCATAAATGACCATTTATTTCTTGCATTTCAACTTCAAGATCACTTACGGCAGATTGAGATTCAGGGCACCAATTAACCAAATATTCGCCTCTATAAATTAAATTTTTTTTATAAAGAATATTAAAAGCCTCAATAACTGCTTCATTTAATTTTTGGTCAAGAGTAAATCTTTCTCTAGTCCAGTCAACTGAATATCCTATCCTTTTTAATTGAGAAACTATTCTTCCACCACTTTGTTCTTTCCAGTTCCATGCTCTTTTAAGAAATTCATCTCTTCCAATATCCTCGCTTGTTTTACCTTCACTTTTTAATTGTTTTTCTAGAATAGTTTGAACAGCGATTGAAGCATGATCAGTTCCCGGTAAACACAAAACATTCTTACCTAAAAGTCTTTGAAAACGCACTACAACATCTATCAAAGCCGTATTAAATGCATGCCCCATATGCAAAGATCCAGTTACATTTGGTGGCGGAATAACAACACAAAAAGGCTCCCCATCATCCTCAGGGTTAGGACTAAACGCTTTTAGACTTTCCCATTTTTCTTGCCACTTTTTCTCAACTTCAAAAGGTGAATAATTCTCTAAAGATAATTGATCATTCATCTCTGTCATGTGCAAATTTTATTTCAATAAACTTTTTGTTTATTTTATCTTGAGAGCAGCTAATTATTGAAAATAATATTAGTTTGCAAAAAAAGACACATCTATTCTACAAAAGTTTGAAACCAGAACCACAAGAACAACGTTTTGCATTTTTTGGTGTTGAAATAAGAAATCCACCACCGCTCAAATCACCGTAGTAATCTAATTTTAAATCTTTCAATAAATTAAACTTTTTTACATCCGCGTATAAAGTTACTCCTTCAGTTCTTGAAATTGGGGATCCATTACATGTACCTGGACTTAATTTAATATGCATCCATCCTTCGGAACAATTTTTATCCTCTACCAAATCAATCGACATTTCTCCTGGAGAACCTCCAAAAGAAGCTTGCCTAGATAGTTCTGAAGCAGCACTTTGACTGATTGAAAGATTGACGATCTCAGTCATTAGAAAAATAATAAATGGGCGATCCAGGGTTCGAACCAGGGACATCCTGCTTGTAAGGCAGGCGCTCTACCGCTGAGCTAATCGCCCTAATAATAGATCATTCTAATAGATGAAGTTGAAAAATTTATACTAAGTATTTAAATATTTCATGATTGAGGCAAAATTTAATTAATAAAATATATCCTATGTCCTCAAACAATAGATATAAATTGGAGAACAATTCCGATTTAGAGACTATAAATAGTTTTAAAATCTTAATATCTAATATCAAAGCATTAAAAGATAAAAATTGGGGCTGCCCATGGCAGAAAATACAGTCTCATGTATCGTTGATCCCATTTTTGTATGAAGAAAGTAATGAATTTATAGATGCGATTTATGAAAAAAATGCAGATAACATATGTGAGGAGTTAGGAGATCTTTTATTACAAGTAATGCTTCATGCTGAAATCGGTTACGAAGAAAAAGAATTTACACTAAATGATGTTATAAAAAATCTAAACAAGAAAATTATTTATAGACATCCATATATTTTTAACAAAAAAGAAAAAGTATCATTAAAAAAATCACAACAGATTTGGGTAAATATAAAAAATTCAGAAAAAGAAGCCCCTCATATAAAATCTTCAATTAGTAGAGATTTAAATTTGAAAATTAAAAATTTACCACCAACGGTAGGAACAAATAAAATTACAAATATTGTTAAAGAACAGGGTTTCAAGTGGGAAAGTACTGATGAGATTTTTAAAAAGTTAGAAGAAGAGATTATTGAATTAAAGGAAGCAATTAAAAGTAAAAATGATTCAGAGATAAAAAATGAATTTGGGGATATTTACTTTACCCTTCTTAATCTTTCAAATTTTTTAAAGATTAATCCTGAATCAGCTCTTCAAAAAACTAATATAAAATTTTTAGACAGATTTTCAATCGTCGAAGAGCATGCAGGAGATAATATTAAAAAACAAACTCCTAAAGACTTTAAACGGCTTTGGCAAATAGCCAAAGAAAAACTGGCGGGAAAAATTCCTAAAAGCAAATGACAAATATTACAACATGGATAGATGAATATCATAAAGGCTCAAGATTCGGCCTAAATGGGAAAATTCTAATTAAAAAAACTTCAAAATATCAAGAAATTATTGTTATTGAAAATGAATATTATGGTAAATCTTTAATGTTAGATGGTTGCTGGATGACATCATTAAAGGACGAGAAATATTATCATGAGTGTCTTGTGCATCCTGCATTAACTAGCATTGACAAAAAATCTAATGTACTAATTATTGGCGGTGGGGACGGAGGTACCCTAAGAGAATGCGTTAAATATTCTCAAATATCAAAAATTGATCTAGTAGAAATTGATGAGGAGGTAATCAAAATATCTAAAAAATTTCTAAAAGAAATTGGAGGCGAAGCATGGAATGACAAAAGATTAGAAATACATATTGATGATGGCGTTAAATGGGTAAAAAAAACAAGGGATAATTTTTACGACGTTATATTTATAGATTGTTCAGATCCCTCAGAATTTTCAAATTTATTATTTTCAAATTCTTTTTATAAAGAATGTAAAAGAATAATTTCACCAAGGGGATTATTAGCAACGCAAAGCGAATCTCCAGAATCCTTCAAAAATATTCATATAAATATCTTGAAAAACCTAAAAAATATATTTAAAGTTTCTGAAACTATGTATTCCTTTGTGCCTATATATCCAAGCGGGATTTGGAGTTGGACATTTTCTTCTTCAGAAGATCTGAATTTATCAAAGCAAAATTATGATGAAGTTATAAAAATAGAAAAAGGATGTGAAATTTGGAATTTAAATTTTCAAAATGCAGCATTCAAAATGATGCCAAATAAAATTGTAAAAGAACTCAATTCATAGAATGATAAAAAATTTATTTGATAACGAAAATGCCATTTATATGGGGGCAAAAAGAAGCCCTAAAAATTGCTCAATTGGTATATTTGGAGTCAATTATGACGGGACATGTTCGTTTAAACCAGGAGCAAGATTTGGTCCAGCAGCAATTAGACAAGTCAGTACTTGTTTAGAAACATATTGTCCAAAAATAAAAAAAGACTTAGAGGATATTATGTATGTTGATTTTGGATCAATACTAATTGATAAAAATGACTCAAAGTCCGTTATTGAATCAGTTAAATCAGCAACAAATTATTTGGTTAGTAAACGCCTTAGTCCTATTATTCTTGGAGGCGAACACTCGATTACAAGAGGTGCTATTGAAGCATTAGTAAAAAAATATCCAGATTTAATATTGGTTCAACTTGATGCTCATGCAGATTTAAGAGAATCATATATAGGAAATAAACATAGTCATGCTTGTACTATGAAAAGATGCTTAGAAGTGCTACCTGAAAAGAAAATTTTGCAAGTAGGAATTAGAAGTGGGACTAAGGAAGAATTTGAAATTATGCATAACAACAACCAATTAGTTCACTTTTGTCCAGGCGGAAATACACATGAGTTAAAACAAGCTCTTCTACCATACGCTAAGTCTCCAATCTATTTAACAATAGATTTAGATTGGTTTGATCCCAGTTTATTAGCAGGGACGGGCACTCCAGAACCGGGAGGATTTTTTTGGAATGATTTTGAAGAAATACTGAAAACTTTAAAAGACCTTAAAATTGTAGCTTCAGATATTGTGGAATTATCTCCAGAAATTGACAAAAGCGGAGTAAGTAGCATAGTGGCAGCAAAAGTACTTAGAAGCTTAATTTTGTCATTAGAAAATATGCAATAAAGAATTTCTAAACTACAGTGTAAAAATACAAAATACAAACTAGATAATTCATGGATTTGCTAAAAAGTCCTCTTTATTCAAAATATGTTGAATCCAATGCAAAATTAGTGGATTTTGCAGGTTGGGAAATGCCCATATCATTTTCAGGATTAATTAAAGAGCATGAATCAGTTAGATCTTCAGCAGGATTATTTGATATTTCTCACATGGGTGTGATTTCTATCAAGGGAATCAATCCAAAGGATTATATTCAAAAACTTTTTCCTACTAATTTATACTCCTTTTGTGAAGGTCAAGGGCTTTATACAGTAATGCTCAATGATAAAGGAGGAATAATAGATGACTTAATAATTTATGACCTTGGTATTCAAGAAAATGACATATCAGAATTATTGTTAATAGTTAATGCAAGCAGATATGAAGAAGATTTTCAGTGGATAAAAAATAATTTAAATATGTCTGAAATTTTGATAACAAACTTTAAAAAAGACAAAGTACTTTTAGCACTACAAGGAAAAAACTCATTCGATTTATTTGAAGAATGGATTGAATCTTCGATCTCACATATCCCTAACTTTGGATGCGAATATAAAATTTTTGAACATATTTCGCCTAAAGAAAAAATTTTCTTTTCAAAGACAGGCTATACGGGGGAAAATGGTCTAGAAATACTTTTATCTAAAAAAGCTGCAATTAATTTATGGGATTTCTCAATTTCCAAAAATGTTGCTCCTTGTGGTTTAGGAGCTAGAGATACTCTTAGACTTGAAGCAGGCATGCATCTTTATGGTCAAGACATAAATGAAAAAACTTCTCCATATGAAGCAGGGTTAGGCTGGCTAGTACATCTAGAAAATAATCACGAATTCTTTGGAAGAAGATTTCTTGAAGAGCAGTCAAGATTAGGTATTCAAAAAAAGTTAGTTGGTCTCTCTATAGAAGGTAAAGCAATAGGAAGAAAAGGTTGCGCGGTTCTTAAAGGTGAAGAAAATATTGGTACTATCACTAGCGGCAGCTGGTCTCCAACTAAACAAAAAGCTATAGCTTTTGCATACATCAATACTTCGCATGCCTTAATAAATAATGAAGTTCAAATATTAATAAGAGGCAAAAAATTCAAAGGGGTAATAACAAATAGAGCGTTTTATAAAAAAAATTATTAACTAAATTTACCCTTAAAGAATTATTATAAGTTATTGATAAATAAATCATACTTAGATGAGAAACAAAATTTGCAAAGAACTCAATAATACAGATATTGGTAAATTAGTTAATTTATGCGGATGGGTAGATAGAAGAAGAGATCATGGTGGTGTAATTTTTATTGATTTAAGAGACCATAGTGGATTTCTACAAATAACAATTAACCCCGATGATGGTGCAGATTTATTTAAACAGGCAGAAACTCTAAGAAATGAAACAGTAATAATGGTTAGCGGAATTATTAATGAAAGACCCAAAGATTCCATAAATACAAATTTAAGTACTGGAGAGCTAGAGCTTAAGGTTAAAGATTTGCAAGTTCTCAACCAAATTAAAAACAACTTACCTTTTCCAGTGTCTATACATGATTATGAAAATACAAAAGAGGAACTCAGATTAAAATATAGATACCTTGACTTAAGAAGGGGAAAATTACTAGAAAATTTAAAAACAAGACATAAGATTATTAAAGTTGCTAGAGAATTTCTTGATAATTTTGGATTTACAGAAGTAGAGACACCATTACTTACAAAGTCAACTCCTGAAGGCGCTCGCGATTTTCTTGTTCCTGCACGTCTTTCAAATGGAGAATTTTTTGCTTTACCTCAATCCCCACAACTATTTAAACAACTTTTAATGGTTGGGGGCTTAGATAAGTATTATCAAATCGCAAAATGTTTCCGTGATGAAGACTTAAGGGCAGATAGACAGCCAGAATTTACTCAATTAGATATTGAGATGAGCTTTATTAGTGAAGAAGAAATAATTTCTTTTAATGAAAGTCTCATAAAAAAAATATGGAAAGAAGTGTTAAATATTAATTTTAATAATGCTTTTCCAAGAATGTTATGGCAGGAAGCAATGGATAATTACGGCACTGATAGACCAGATACTAGATATGAAATGTTATTAAAAGATTTAGGAGGAGTATTAGGTGATATTGGATTTAATATTTTCACCAAGGCAATTAAGTCTGGAGGTTATATAAAATCCATAACAGTCAAAGGAGGTAATTCAAGTATTAGCAACGTAAGAATTAAACCCGGAGGTGATATCTTCCAAGTGGCTCAAGATGCAGGAGCTGGTGGTTTGGCCTTTATAAGGGTCAAAGGAGATGAGCTTGAGACTATTGGGGCAATTAAAAATAATTTAAGTGAAGATCATATAGCTGATATTTTAAAAATCACAGAAGCAAAAGATGGAGACTTAATCCTCTTAGGGGCTGGAGATAAACAAATTGTCAATCAGTCATTAGATAGGGTTAGACAATATATCGCAAAAGACCTAAATCTTATTGATAAAAGTAAATGGAATTTCTTATGGGTAACTGACTTCCCTATGTTTGAGAGAAATGAAGATGAAAATAGATATGAAGCTTTACATCATCCTTTTTGTTCTCCAAAAAACATAAAATCTAAAGATTCTGAAAACTTGAAAAAAGAAATTGAGAGCTCTACAGCAAATGCTTATGACTTGGTTCTCAATGGATTGGAGTTAGGAGGTGGCTCTTTACGTATTCATGAAGCGAACTTACAAAGAGAGGTTCTGAAAACGGTTGGACTTACTGATAAAGAGATTGATGAAAAATTTGGATTTTTAATAGAAGCCTTAGAAATGGGTGCTCCTCCTCATGGTGGAATAGCGTTTGGATTGGATCGTATTACCATGCTGATCATTGGTGCCGATTCAATCAGAGAAACCATTGCTTTTCCAAAAAATCAACAAGCAAAATGTCTTCTCACAAATGCACCTTCAAATGTCTCTGAATTACAATTAAAAGAACTAGATATTGAAATAACAATTGATGAATAAGAATATATATGGATGTTCTAAAACTTTTTTGTTTAAATAAAATATAAGGAGGATGCGCTTAATTAAAAATATTTAATGTCAAAATTTGTATTTGTCACCGGAGGAGTAGTTTCTAGCATTGGTAAAGGAATTGTAGCTGCAAGCTTAGGAAGATTATTAAAATCTAGAGGATATAGTGTTTCAATATTAAAACTAGATCCATATTTAAATGTTGATCCGGGAACAATGAGCCCTTTCCAGCATGGAGAAGTATTTGTAACCGAAGATGGGGCTGAAACCGATCTAGATTTAGGTCACTATGAAAGATTTACTGATACTGCAATGACTAGGTTAAATAGTGTGACTACGGGATCTATCTATCAAGCAGTTATCAATAAAGAAAGAAGAGGTAGTTATGACGGTGGAACTGTGCAAGTAATACCTCACATAACGGGAGAAATAAGAGAAAGAATTCACAGAGTAGCCGCCAACAGTAATGCAGATATTATAATTACTGAAATTGGTGGAACAGTTGGTGATATTGAATCTCTACCTTTTTTAGAGGCAATAAGAGAATTCAAAAATGACGTCAATAGGAATGATGTTGCATACATACACGTAACATTACTTCCTTACATCAAAACCTCTGGCGAAATAAAGACTAAACCAACACAACATTCAGTCAAAGAATTAAGATCCATTGGAATTCAGCCAGATTTACTTGTATGCCGAAGTGACAAATCTATCAATGAAGCTCTTAAAAAGAAGCTTAGTGGTTTTTGCGGTGTCAGTATCAACTCTGTAATTGAAGCTTTAGACGCCGACAGTATTTATTCTGTACCTCTTTCGTTAAAAAAAGAAGGTTTATGCAAAGAAACCCTGAAGTATTTAGACCTTGAAGATAAAAAATGTGATTTGAAAAATTGGGAGCAACTTATACACAACCTAAGAAATCCTGGAGCTCCAATCAAAGTTGCTTTAGTAGGTAAATACATTGAACTTGGAGATGCATATTTATCCGTTGTTGAAGCTTTAAGACATGCATGCATTGAACAAAAGGCTTTATTAGATTTACATTGGGTAAGTGCTGAAATGATAGAAAAAAATTCAGCAGAAACTTACTTAAATAAAGTTGATGCAATTGTGGTACCCGGGGGATTTGGCAACAGAGGAGTCAATGGAAAAATTTCAGCTATAAAATTCGCAAGAGAAAATAAAATTCCCTTTTTAGGTTTGTGCCTTGGTATGCAATGTGCAGTTATAGAATGGGCCAGAAATGTAGCTAATCTTCCAGATGCATCTAGTTCAGAACTAGACCCAAACACTCCCAATCCAGTGATACATTTATTACCAGAACAGGAAGATGTAGTTGATTTAGGTGGGACAATGAGACTTGGAGTTTATCCATGTAGATTGACAAAAAATACAACTGGGAAAAACTTATATGATGAGGATGTTATTTATGAGAGACATCGACATAGATACGAATTTAATAATTACTACAAACAAAGTTTTTTAAATTCTGGATACAAAATTAGTGGAACATCACCAGATGGCAGATTAGTTGAGTTAATTGAGTTAGAAAATCATCCATATTTCTTAGCATGTCAATATCATCCTGAGTTTTTATCAAGACCTGGTAAACCTCATCCTTTATTTAAAGGTTTAATAAAGGCCTCTCAAGATAATTTAAATCAATCAAATTAATATTCTTAATTTTTTTGAATGAAAATGACAAATTTTTTACCCTTAGTCGAACAATTTCATTCATTACAAGGTGAAGGTTATCACGCTGGAAAAAGTGCTTTTTTTGTAAGATTAGCCGGATGTAAAGTTGGATGTTCGTGGTGCGATACCAAGAATTCATGGGACGAGAAAAAACACCCTTCTATATCAATTGAAAAAATAATAAATCGCATAAAAATTGCTAGAAGAAAAGGAGCATCTTTTTGCGTTATTACAGGTGGAGAACCTTTACAACATAACTTGGATAATTTTTGCAAAGCCATAAAAAAAATGACGATGGGAAAAGAACAAAAGCCAATGAATATTCATATTGAGACAAGTGGGGTTAATTCGATATCAGGAAGCTATGACTGGATTACTTTATCTCCTAAAAGACACTCACCTCCAAAAAACTATTTTTTAAAAAACTGTAATGAAATCAAAATAATTATAAATGAAATAGAAGATATTGAATTTGCTATTCAAATAAAAAAAGAAACTTTAAAACAATATCAACTCTCTAAAAGCGAAGATGGCTTAAAAAAAGAAGATAAAATTTTTTATTTACAGCCAGCATGGAACAATGCGAATGGTTTTTCTCTTGCTATTGATTTCGTAAAAAATAACCCAGATTGGAAATTGAGCCTTCAAACTCACAAATACCTAAAAATTAATTGAAATCATATGACTCTTAAAAATAAATCGGTAGTAGTTTTATTATCTGGAGGTTTAGATTCTTCTACAGTCACTGGTATTGCAAAAAAATCCGAAGCTAAAATTTTTGGCCTTTCATTTGACTACGGTCAACGCCATAAAAAAGAATTAAATTCTGCATCAATAATTGCAAAACACTTTGATATTGAAGAATTTAAAATCATTAAGCTTGACTTATCTTTATGGGGAGGCTCGTCATTAACTGATACTCAAAAAATTATTCCGATAGAAGGAATACAAACTAATAAAATTCCTAATACTTATGTCCCTGGGAGAAATACTATATTTATTTCCGTTGCACTAAGTTATGCCGAAGCAATAGATGCTGATTTTATAGGATTAGGAGTTAATGCACTAGATTATTCTGGTTATCCAGATTGCAGACCTGACTACATTAAAAAATTTCAAGAATTAGCAGATTTAGCCAATAAAAGAGGAAGAGAAAATAATCCAATAAAACTTTGGACACCACTATTAGATTTAAATAAAGAGGAAATTATTAAAATAGCTTTTGATAGTCATGTCCCTTTAGATAAAACATGGAGTTGTTATTCGGGTAATTCAAAACCATGCGGTAAGTGTGATAGTTGCAGAATTAGAAATGCCGCTTATGAAAAATGGCTTAAAAACAATAATAAAACATGAAAATAAAAAAAATAATTCTAGATAAATGGATAGATCCAGCACTGATTACCCATCATCTAACAAAAAAATTCGGAGATAAAGGATTATCTTGGCTAGACAGTGATGGGAAAGAAAATGGGGAATGGTCAATAATAGGAATTAAACCTAAAAAAATAATCCAATCAAGAGATATCAATAACTTAGACAAAACTAATAATCCATTTAAAAATTTAAAAAATATTGAAAAAGGATTTTGGATCGGATGGTTAAGTTATGAAGCTGGAGTTTACATAGAACCCAAAAACCCATGGCGAAAATCTAATATGGCAACTTTATGGATTGCATCATATGATCCAATCATTAAGTGTAATCTAATAAAAAAAGAAATAAGTATCGAAGGCACAAACTCATCTGAACTGACGAATTATAAAAAAATAATCAACAATATAAAATATATTGAAGAAGAAAAAATTATTAAAACAGATTTGAATTTTGATTTTTCAAAAATAAATTTGGACGAAATGGCTGAAAAATTTCAGAAAAATATTCTTAAATTGAAAAAATTAATTTCTCTAGGGGATATATTTCAAGCAAACCTAACAACTAAATGTGAAATTGAATCTTCTAAAGACTTTAATCCTCTAGATATTTATTTGAAAATAAGAAGGAAATTAAGAGCTCCCTTTGGAGGAATAATAATAAATAATGATAATTATAAAGAGGCTGTATTATCTACCTCGCCAGAAAGATTTATAAAAATAGATAATAAAAATTTTGTAGAATCAAGACCTATCAAAGGAACTAGATCCAGAGATAAGGATTTAAATCAAGACGCACTTAATGCTATCGATTTAATAACGAACGAAAAAGATAGAGCCGAAAATATTATGATTGTTGACCTAATAAGAAATGATTTAAGTAAAGTTTGCGAAACAGGAAGCATCATGGTGCCAGAAATATTAAAACTTGAAAGTTTCTTAAAAGTTCATCATCTAACTTCAGTTATCAGAGGCAAATTAAAAAAAGACAAAAACTGGATTGATTTACTAAAAGCTTGTTGGCCTGGAGGCTCTATAACTGGAGCACCTAAATTAAGATCATGCCAGAGACTTTTTGAATTAGAAGAATGTGAACGCGGACCATACTGTGGCTCATTTTTGAAGCTTGACTGGAATGGAGAGTTTGACAGCAATATACTAATAAGATCATTTTTAATTAAAGACAAAAAAATCAATATATATGCTGGTTGCGGAATAGTTATTGACTCAAACCCTGAAGAGGAAACTAATGAACTAAAGTGGAAACTTTTACCATTAATTGAGTCACTAAAATGATTGAAACATTAGGCTGGCACAATGATCAATGGTTGGATATAGAAAGAATATTTATTGCTGCTAATAATAGAGGATTAAAATTTGCTGATGGTATATTTGAAACCATTTTAATAAAAGAAAACAAACCTATTCTTTTTGATGAACATCTAAAAAGATTAGAAAAAAGTAGCAATATTTTAAATATTAATCTCAAAATAAATAAATTAACTTTGAGACAACTTATTCACGATGGAATTAAAAAGTTATCGCTTAAAAATGATCAATTTGCTTCAGTAAGAATAAACTATAGTCGAGGCACTAATGAAGGTCGAAAACTAACAATTAATAGCACTTCAAAGACAAAAGATTTAAATAATTTATGGCTTGAGTTCTATAGAATCAAACCAAATTTTAATCCGATAAGCGTTTGCATTAGTCAAACGGAAAAAATAAATGAATTCAGTCTTGTAAGTAAATGCAAAACATTTTCATATAATCAGGCAATACAAGCTTTAAGAGAAGCTAATGAAAAATCATTTGATGATTCTATTCTTTTGAATACATCTGATGAGCTTTGTTGTGGAAGTACATTTAATCTTATAATCAAAAGAAATAATCAATGGATAACTCCTAGAAAAGAGAGCGGCTGTTTAGAGGGGATTATGGTTTCTAAAGCTTTAAAATTGAAAATTTTAAAAGAAGAATTAATTCCTCCAAAATTTCAAACTGATGACATAATAGTTGCAATTAATAGTTTATCTTGCAGACAAATTAATCAAGTTGATGATTTAAAACTTAAATCTAAATTCGATCCAATTTACTTTTGGGATTTATTATATAGTTGAACTTTATTAATATCTGGTAAATAGACATCCGATACTCTAGTAATATTGTTATTAACCCTAAATTCAACAATTTTTCCTATAATGATAATTGATGGAGCTAAGAATTCTTTATCTTTGATTTTATGTGGAAGATTATCTAATTTCTCTATCAAACATTTTTGATTTTTTAAAGTAGCTTCTTGAATAACAGCGCATTTAGTATTCTTATCTAAACCACCTAGAATTAATTCTTGCACAATAAATTCAATATTTTTTATACCCATAAAAATTACTAAGCTATCTGAAGATTTAGCTAAATCTCTCCAATTTACTGTTTTACCCCCCTTATCTACACGCTCATGTCCAGTAACGAAAGTTACGGAACTCGCAGCATCTCTATGGGTTAGTGGAATACCAAAATATATGGGGGCAGCTATACCAGAAGTAATACCAGGAACGATTTCAACTGAAATTCCATTTTTTTCTAAAATCGATACCTCTTCACCACCTCTAGAAAAAACGAATGGATCTCCCCCTTTAAGCCTTACAACATTTTTGCCTTCTTTTGCCAATTTCAAAATAAGAGCATTAGTTTCAGCCTGAGGTACAGAACACTTTCCAGCTCTTTTACCTACATGGAAAATTTCTGTATTTTTTCCTGCCTCTTTTATTATTTCATCTGGGATTAAAGCATCATGAACTAATGCATCACAATTTTTTATTAGGCGTAAAGCTTTTAGAGTTAAAAGCTCAGGGTCACCAGGACCTGCTCCAACTAAATAAACAATACCGGGCACAATAATATTCATTTACAAGTATGGTAGTAGAAGTTAATCGCAATGAAGGTAAATATTGTGAAAGAAAGTTTATTAAAACCAAATAGAAAATTTACTCTGCTTAGTGCGTTTATCACTCTTCTAAATGATCGTTTAAGTGAAAGTATACTGTTACCCATATTACCCTCTTTTGTTTTACTTTTTGACTCTAAAGCAAGTACATATGGTTTATTATCATGCACTTACCAATTAGCTCAATTTACAGCTTCTCCTTTTATAGGACTTTTGAGTGATAGATATGGAAGAAGACCTGTCACTCTTTTTTGTATTACTGGTTCAGTAATAGGAATATCAATATTATCTTTTACGGTTCTTTTTAATTGGTCAAATTCAATAGCTTCTATCCCGTTATTTTTATTATTTTTAGCGAGACTAATTGATGGTTTAAGTGGGGGGACTGCAGCTACTGCAACAACAATTCTTGCAGATATTTCAAGCCCTGAAAAAAGAGCAAAAACATTTGGTCTTATTGGTGTAGCTTTTGGTTTAAGTTTCTTCTTAGGTAATATTTTTGTTGTTATTTTTGCAAAAAATACAAATAATAATTTTATTATTCCAGTTTTGATAGCCTCAATCATTCCAATAATAAATTTCCTCCTTGTATTTTTTTACTTACCAGAAACCAAACCGAATAGTAACTCAAAGAAATCAAAAACTATTTTAAAAAACCCTTTAAAAGAGCTATTTACTGTTTTCAAAGAAGAAAAGATTAAAAAATTATCATTAGCTTTTTTTATTTACTTCATTGCTTTTACTGGACTGACCAATATTCTTATATTTTTCCTTCAAGAATCATTAAACTGGACGACCAAAGCATCAAGTGGAACCCTTGTAGTAGTAGGAATAATTGCAATTATTGTTCAAGGAGGACTAATAGGACCTCTGGTCAAGCAATTTGGCGAAATGCGATTAACACTTATTGGATCAGGCTTCATTCTTGTGGCATGTGCTCTTTTAATAACTACTCCAAAAGAAAATGCGACACTTAATATTTATTCAGCTGTTTCATTTTTAGCTGTTGGGGCAGGGTTAATTACGCCCACCTTAAGAGCACTAATATCAAAGAAATTAGACGTTGATAAACAAGGATCAATTTTAAGTAACCTTCAGGGTCTACAGAGTCTTGGAGGAGTTTTAGGAATTGCAATGGCCGGAAGGGTTTATGATAGTTTTGGTCCTAAATCACCTTTTATAGCTGGTTCCGTTATCTTACTTTTCATGATATACCTTATTGCAGAGGGTAAAAATAATAATTATTTTAAAAATCAAAAATCAAAAGTTTTTTAATGAAAAGCCAGGCTGATGTATTTATTAATAGAGAATTAAGTTGGATTGAATTCAATAAAAGAGTACTCCTAACTGGTATGGAAAAAGAGTACAAAATCCTAGATAAAGTTAAATTTTGTTCAATTTTTAGTAATAATCTTGATGAGTTTTTTATGGTAAGGGTAGCTTCATTAAAGGCTCAAGTTGAAGCAGAAATTACAAAAAAAAGTATTGACGGACTTACCCCTAAAGAGCAATTAACAAAAATCAACAATGAAATTAAAAAATTAACTACTCTTCAAGAAAACTATGTAAATAAAGAATTAAATAATGAATTAAAAGAAAAAGGTGTAATTATAAAAAAATATAAGGACCTAAGTGAAAATCAAAGAAATTGGTGTAATAACTTCTTTACTACATCTATTTTCCCTTTATTAACTCCATTAGTTGTTGATCCAGCACATCCATTTCCTTTTATAAGTAATTTAAGTCTAAATTTAGCAGCTCTTATAAGAGATGGGGAAGATTCAAAGAATCAGTTTGTCAGAGTAAAAATCCCAACAAAAAATATAAATAGATTTATACAAATTCCCAATGACATCATTCAACATGGTGATGAAAGTACATACTTTTTCATAAGTGTTGAAGATTTAATTGGAAATAATATAAATACTTTATTTAATGGAATGAAATGTATAAATTACTCTTTTTTTAGAGTGACAAGGGATGCTGATTTAGAATTAAAAGAACTTGAAGCTGATGATCTTCTTTTAGCAGTTGAACAAAGTTTGCAAAAGAGAAGATTAGGTGGAGACGTAGTTAGATTAGAAGTTGAATCGAATATGCCAGAAAATATTTTGAAATTACTCATTGAAAGTATCTCAATACAAAAAGAATATATTTACTTTTGCAAAAGTTTTTTAGGCCTTGACGATTTAAATCAGCTTACAAAAATTAATAGAGATGATTTAAAAGAAAATCTACTAATTGGGAAAACTCACCCACAATTAAAAAATTTAGATTTAACTTCAAACAAAAACCTGAATTCTATTTTTGATATAGTTAGAAAAAAAAATATTCTGCTTCATCATCCCTATGACTTATTTAAAACTTCAGTTGAAGAATTTATAAATAGAGCAGCTGATGATCCACTTGTAAGGGCTATAAAGATTACTTTATATCGAGTTTCCAAGGATTCGCCCATCATCGAAGCTTTAATGAGAGCTGCAGAGAATGGAAAAGAAGTAATGACTCTTGTTGAACTAAAAGCAAGATTTGATGAAGACAATAATATTCAATGGGCAAAACAACTTGAACAAGCTGGCGTTCATGTTGTATATGGAATCATAGGATTTAAAACACATACAAAAATAGCATTAGTAGTAAGAAAAGAAAAAGGACGATTAAGAAATTATTTTCATATTGGAACAGGAAATTATAACTCCAATACTTCAAAGTTTTATACAGATTTAGGATTACTTTCAACTGATCCTGATATTGCATCTGATTTACTTGAGTTATTTAACTACTTATCAGGTTTTTCTAAACAAAAAAATTACCAAAAGTTATTAGTGTCTCCCTCATCCATGAGAGAGAAATTTATATTTCTGATAAAGAGAGAAATTAAAAATGCAGAGAAAGGCAAAAAAGCCGAAGTAATTGCAAAAATGAATTCTTTAGTAGACCCAGAAATAATTAAACTTCTTTATTTAGCTTCTGACTCAGGTGTAAAAATTAGCCTTATCATAAGAGGTATTTGTTGCTTATATCCCCAAAGAAAAAATTTAAGTGAAAATATTAAAGTCATAAGCATTATTGGCCATTTTCTTGAACACTCAAGAATTTTTTGGTTTTGTAATAACGGTGATGATGAGGTTTTTATTGGGAGTGCAGATTGGATGAGAAGAAATCTTGATAGAAGAATAGAAGCTGTTACTCCGATAAAGGATTATGAATTGAAATCTAAAATATACTCGCTTTTGCAAACCTACATTAAAGATAATTACTTTTCTTGGATAATGAAGGAAGATGGTTCTTATTCGAAATATGAATTAGATTCCTCGGATAATCGTTCGCAAATTGACCTAATAGAAAAATAAAATTAATATTGATTTTTACAACATTTAAAAAAATACTTAATATTTTAAATTTTTTTTAATTTTTATAAAATCCACTCATATCAATGGATTTAAAGAAATAGGCTTTAAAAAAAAAATTTTTGTCTTTAAAATTTCAACGTAAAAGTAGTTTTTATTTCAATTTCAGTGCTAGCTTTTTAAAAAATCCATTATTTAGGAGGCCAGGGTGATGGGGATCCCTCTGGAATCTGCGAAAAGCTCTTCAGATAATAATTTTGATGAGCCAAGATTACCAAACACTGCGGGCAAGTCTCGCAAATCGAAATCCAATCTTACGGCAAAACAAAGCCAAAAAAAATCTGGCAGACTCGCTTCAGATTCTATTGGCTATTACTTAAGTAGCATTGGAAGAGTACCTCTTTTGACTCCAGCAGAGGAAATTGAGTTAGCTCATCATGTTCAGAACATGAAAAAGTTGCTGCAAATTCCTGAAACCGATAGAACGCAACGAAATCTTCATCAAATTAAGATTGGCAAAAGAGCCAGAGATAGAATGATGGCAGCTAATCTAAGGCTTGTTGTATCAGTTGCAAAAAAATACCAAAACCAAGGGCTTGAATTATTAGATCTTGTTCAAGAGGGAGCTATTGGCCTTGAAAGAGCTGTAGATAAATTTGATCCTGCTATGGGATATAAATTCTCAACTTATGCTTACTGGTGGATTAGGCAAGGAATGACAAGAGCTATTGATAACAGTGCAAGAACAATCCGTTTGCCTATTCATATAAGCGAAAAACTATCCAAAATGAGAAGAGTCTCTAGAGAATTATCACATAAATTTGGTAGACAACCTACCAGATTGGAAATGGCAACTGAAATGGGAATTGATCAAAAAGATTTAGAAGATTTAATTTCGCAAAGTGCTCCTTGCGCTTCCCTAGATGCTCACGCAAGAGGCGAAGAAGATAGAAGTACTCTTGGTGAACTTATACCTGATCCTAACTGTGAAGAGCCTATGGAAGGCATGGATAGAACTATTCAAAAAGAGCATTTAGGAACTTGGCTTTCTCAATTAAATGAAAGAGAACAAAAAATAATGAAGCTTAGATTTGGCTTAGATGGTGAAGAACCATTAACACTCGCAGAAATAGGAAGACAAATTAATGTTTCACGAGAAAGAGTAAGGCAACTAGAAGCTAAAGCAATATTAAAACTTAGAGTAATGACAACTCATCAAAAAGCAGCTTAACCAAATTGATAAAATTTACTGTAATTTTATTATATTTATTTTTAATTTTTTTAATATCAATAGTTTTTAAAAAATATAATAAAGAGAGCAAAGAAATAGTCAGAAAAATAATACATATTGGAATAGGTCCTTTAATACCAATTGCTCAATTTTTAAAAATTAATCAAAACTCAGCTCTAATTTTTACAGGAATTGTTTCATTAATGGTTTTAATCAATTACAAATATAAATTATTTCCAACAATTGAAGATGTAGAGAGAAAGAGTTATGGAACATTATTTTATTGTCTAAGTTTATTTATTTTGATTTATCTTTTCTGGGATAAAGATCCATATGCATTAATTAGTGGATTTTTCATAATGACTTTTGGTGATGGATTAGCTGGGTTAATAGGAAAAAGCTTTAACTCAAAAAGTTGGATTTTTTTTAAACAAAAAAAATCTTTATTTGGCACTATGACAATGTTTTTAACAAGTTTGATAGTAGTTTGCTCAATAGGATATGCCCAACAAAATAATTTAAATTTTAATTATTTTACAATAGCTTTTTTTGCGACTTTGCTTGAACAATTTAGTGTTTTAGGAATAGATAATTTTATTGTTCCAGTTTCTTCAGCATTATTTTTTAATTTTTTTATAACTAGCTAAGTGAGTTGTATAAAATAGCGAGTAATTCTTTTGTTGTTTCTATATCTATACATGCATCTGTAATGCTTCTGCCAAACTGGAGATCTTCTTTTTTTAAAAGTTTTTGATTTCCCTCTTTCAAATGACTTTCAAGCATAACTCCTAAAATATTTTTTTCACCATTACTAATTTGAGAAGCTATATTTTTTAGCACTTCCGACTGTTTTCGGAAGTCTTTATTGGAATTTCCATGACTACAATCAATCATCACTTTATGGGGAAGATTATATTGCCTTAATTCAGCTGAAATTCTTTTAACATGATCACTTTCGAAATTTGGGCCTTTTGAACCGCCCCTTAAAACTATATGTCCATCTGGATTTCCTGTAGTATTAACTATAGAAGCCATTCCATTTTCATTTACACCTAAGAAATGATGAGATTTTGAAGCGGACTGCATTGCATTAATTGCGGTAGTAAAAGAACCATCCGTTCCATTTTTAAAACCTATAGGCATTGATAATCCAGATGCCATTTCCCTATGAGTTTGACTTTCTGTAGTCCGCGCCCCTATCGCTGTCCAGCTTATTAAATCGGCAATATATTGAGGAACAATTGGATCTAGTAATTCTGTGGCAGAAGGTATGCCACGAGTTGCTAAAGATGAAAGCAAGCTTCTTGCCCTTCTTAAACCAGTATTAATATCATAAGAACCATCTAGATGAGGATCATTTATTAATCCCTTCCAACCAATAGTTGTTCTTGGTTTCTCAAAATATACTCTCATGATTATTTCTAATTTATCTTTATAAATTTCTCGGAAATTTTGAATATATTTTGAATATTCCTGTGCCGCCTCTAGATCATGAATTGAACATGGACCCACAATGACTAAAAGCTTCTGATCATTATGATGCAAAATATTTTGTATCGATCTTCTTGTTTTAGATACTGTATTAGCCGAGGCGTGATCCAAAGGTATATCATTATGTAATCTGCTTGGAGGTATTAGTGGACGTGTTTCAACAACATGTAAATCTGAAGTCTTTTCTAAAGCTGAATTATTTGATGATGTCGTCATTGATTAATTAAGAAGTTTGAATATTTAAAAAAGCATTTATGAATACTCTCCTTTTCAATATTAAAAATAACAATAGATTAGGCATTAAACCTTACTAATGAAGAATTTGGAAACATTGCTAAAAGATTATGCAGATCACGTAGCTGAAAGAGCTACCAAAGGTATACCACCTTTACCTTTAAATGCTGAGCAAACAAATTGTATTACAAAATTATTGGAACAAGATAGTACATACGATTCATCTTATTTACTTGATTTACTAATCAATAGAGTTCCACCAGGAGTTGATGAGGCTGCTTATGTAAAAGCAAGCTGGCTTACTGCTATTGCTAATTCCGAAAAATATTGCAAATCAATTAATCCCGAAAAAGCAATTGAAATACTAGGAACAATGATAGGCGGGTACAATGTAAATTCTTTGGTTGAAATACTTAAAGGAGAGAATATTTTACTTGCAAAAAAAGCGGCAAAAGTTTTAAAAAATATTATCCTTGTTTACGACTCAGCGAATGAAATTTTTGAATTATCTCAAGATAATATTTATGCGAAAGAAGTTCTAAATAGTTGGGCAAATGCAGAATGGTTCATAAATAAAAAAGTTCTGGAGAAAGAGATTAATTGTTTAGTGTTTAAAGTTGACGGTGAGACAAACACAGACGACTTATCTCCAGCTGTACATGCTACAACACGTCCGGATATTCCGATGCATGCATTAGCTATGTTGGAATCTAAAAAACCTGATGGACTAAAGATTCTTGATAATTTAAAAAAGCAAAATTTACCGATAGCTTATGTTGGAGATGTGGTTGGAACAGGTAGTTCTAGAAAATCTGCTATTAATTCACTCATTTGGCATATAGGAGAAGATATCCCTTTTGTTCCCAACAAAAAAACGGGTGGAATAATAATTGGCAGCAAAATAGCCCCAATTTTCTTTAATACTGCACAAGATTCAGGAGCTTTACCTATAGAAGCTGACGTATCTCAAATGAAAACAGGAGATATTATTAAAATATATCCTTATAAAGGCGTTATTAAAAAAATTGAAAAAGATTCAAATACTGAAGAATTAATAAGCAAATTCGACTTATATCCATCAACTCTTACTGATGAAATTCAAGCTGGCGGGAGAATTAATCTTATGATTGGAAGATCTCTTACGGACAAAATTAGAAACAAATTAGATTATCAACCAAGTGAAATATTTACCAGGCCACAAAATCCAACTAAAAGTAGTGCTGGCTTTACTCAAGCTCAAAAAATAGTTGGCAAAGCATGTGGTTTAGATGGAGTTAGGCCAGGAATGACCTGTGAGCCAATTATGACCACTGTTGGCAGTCAAGATACTACTGGGCCAATGACTAGAGATGAACTAAAAGAACTTGCTTGTTTAGGATTTACTGCAGATTTAGTTATGCAAAGTTTTTGTCATACAGCTGCATATCCTAAACCAGTAGATCTAGTTACTCATAAAGAATTACCTGATTTTATATCTCAAAGAGGTGGTGTAGCTCTTAAGCCTGGAGACGGCATAATTCATAGCTGGCTTAACAGAATGCTTCTCCCTGATACTGTTGGCACAGGTGGAGATAGTCATACAAGATTTCCACTTGGCATTTCATTCCCTGGAGGCTCGGGCATTGTTGCCTTTGCCGCTGCAATAGGATCAATGCCATTAAATATGCCAGAATCTGTGCTCGTTAAATTTAAGGGAGGATTATTACCAGGTATTACTCTTAGAGATTTAGTAAATGCAATCCCTCTCTTCGCAATTAAAAAAGGACTCTTAACTGTTGAAAAAGAAAATAAGAAAAATATATTCAATGGGAAAATTATGGAGATTGAGGGATTACCAAACCTTAAACTTGAACAAGCTTTTGAACTTACTGATGCTACTGCAGAACGTTCATGCGCTGGTAGCACAATACTTTTATCCCAAGAAACTGTTCAAGAATACTTAAGAAGCAATATTTGCCTGCTAGAAAAAATGATCGAGAGCAAATATGAAGATTCAAAATCGATTTCAAGAAGAATAAATGATATGAAAAATTGGTTAAAAAAACCATCATTAATTGAACCAGATTCAAACGCTCAGTATGAAGAAATCATTGAAATTGATTTAGCAAAAGTGTCGCAACCTATAGTTGCTTGTCCTAATGATCCAGATAATGTAAAAGAAATCACTGATGTTGCAAATACAAATATTGACGAGGTTTTTATAGGTTCTTGCATGACAAATATTGGTCATTACAGGGCAGCTGCGAAAGTTCTTGAAGGTGTACAAAATTTAAAAGCTAAATTATGGATTTGTCCACCAACAAAAATGGACGAAGAAACTCTAAAAGCTGAAGGCTACTACAAAATATTCGAAGATTGTGGTGCCAGATTAGAGTTGCCAGGCTGTTCTTTATGTATGGGAAATCAAGCTAGAGTAGATGAAGGTTCTGTAGTATTTTCTACGAGTACAAGAAATTTTGATAATAGACTTGGCAAGAATGCGCAAGTATTTTTAGGGAGTGCAGAATTAGCAGCAGTTTGTGCACTGCTTGGAAAAATACCTGAAATAGAAGAATATCAAGATATTACTAAAAATAAAATTAATCCATATTCAGAAGAACTTTATCGTTATCTTCAATTTGATGAAATAAACGATTTCAGCTTGTCAAAGTAATCATGGACTATGCGAAACCTTATAAAAGATAATATTCAAAAAACAAGTAATAATTCTTCTCATACCATCAAAAAATTATTAAAACAAAGATCTTTAGTCGTTGTATTTTCTCTCTTATTAACAGGTTTAGGAGCCTCAATTACAAGCATATTTTTTAAAACTGGAATTTACTTTATAAATAATTGGAGATTAGCATTATTAAACCAATTTCCATCAATTACGGTCTTGCCTATTTTGGGAGCTCTTGGGGGAGCCATTGCAGGATATTTAATCAAAAATATAGCGCCTGCTGCAAAAGGTTCAGGTGTAAGTCAAATCATCGGGTTCTTAAGGCATAAAAAAGTCCCAATGAATATAAAAGTAGGCTTAGTAAAGCTCATATCAGGAATTATTGCAATTGGTAGTGGATTCCCTTTGGGTCCGGAAGGTCCTTCAGTTCAAATGGGGGGATCAGTAGCTTGGCAAATGGCCAAGTGGCTCAAAGCTCCTACAGCTTTCAGAAGAGTAATAGTAGCAGCAGGTGGTGGTGCTGGAATAGCTGCAGTATTTAGCGCCCCATTAGGAGGATTTATCTATGCAATTGAAGAATTATTAAACTCTGCTAGACCAGTAATTTTGCTTCTAGTAGTAATCACAACTTTCATTGCAGATTCATCTGCTGATATTATTCAGGCCTTGGGTTTAGATCCTAAAGCAGGAGGCTTTGATTTTAACCTAGGATTTTTAATCCAAAAAGAATATGATCCATCAGTTTTTTTCTTACCAATAGATTTTATTTACCTAGTTTTACTAGGAATAATTATTGGAATGTTTGCAGAATTTTACAGCAGATTTGTTTTGTTCATGCAAAATCTTGGGAAAAAGTGGTATAAAAATAAATTCGTCTTAAAAATGAGTATCTGTGGACTTATTTTAGGGAGTATCTATTCCTGTTTACCCAGTACATTTCATAATTTAGATGAGTTACAGAAAATAATAGCTGAAAAAAATACAAGTATTGGAATTGCTTTATTAGCAGTTTTAGTATTATTTATCACGACAGGTTTAGCTGCAGCATCTGGGGCTCCAGGAGGATTGTTCTATCCAATGCTTACTTTAGGAGGATCAATTGGACTAATAATGGGGAACTGGGTAGAAATTGCTACAGGACATGCACCAAGTACATACATTTTTGCGGGAATGGGAGCTTTCGTAGCAGGATGTTCGCGCACACCAATAACAGCAATGTTTTTAGCTTTTGCTTTAACAAAAAATTTATTAATTATGAAACCTGTATTAATCAGCTGCGTTGCCAGTTTCTTGATAGCAAGAACTTTTAATGAACAATCAATTTATGAAAGACAAATACAAATAGAATTAGAAGACTAAGAAAATATCTTCAATCAAAAACAGCAGTTTTACTATTATAAACAAATACTTGATGATTGAGATGTAATCTAACTGCTCTTGCTAAAGCTATTCTTTCAATATCTCTACCTTTTCTAATCAAGTCATCAACTTCGTCCCTATGACTTACATTAACGGTGCATTGCTCTATTATCGGGCCTTCATCAAGATCTTCAGTAACATAGTGAGCAGTAGCACCGATTAATTTAACACCTCTCTTCCATGCTCGATGATATGGTTGCCCACCCTTAAATGCAGGTAAGAACGAATGATGAATATTTATTATTGAAGAAAACTTTTTTAAAAAAGAATCACTCAAAATTTGCATATATTTGGCTAATACAACAAGATCAATTTCATATTCTTTTAGCAAATTTAAAAATTGATCTTCAACAATAGATTTATCAGTTTTAAAGGTATCAATATGGACAAATTTTGCATTAAAGTCATTAGCAATAATTTCAAGATCAGAATGATTTGAAATTATTAAAGGCACTTTCATTTTGAGTTCACCATTTCTTACTCGCCAAAGTAAATCAATCAAACAATGATTTTGTCTACTCACGAAAATAGCAACATTTGGAATTTCATCAGAATAATTTACATAAAATTTTCCATTGACTTCATCTGCAATTTTTTTAAATTCTTTATAAATTTCATCTCTATTAAAAAATGCATTTTTACTACTCCATTCAATTCGACTAAGAAACAAACCCGCATCTTGATCTGTATGATGATCAGAATGTTTTATGTTGCCACCGTAATTTGAAATCCAACTTGTAAGTAAACTGACAAGGCCAGGACGATCGGGACAAACAATTTTGAATATAATTGAAGGATGTTCCAAAAAATCTTTAACTATTTAGTCAAATAAAGAAGTATCTCTAATATATCAATGAAAAGCTTAAAAGAAAATTTTCAAAAAGCACACATAGTTATTATTGGATCAGGGATTATTGGAAAATTTAACGCCTTAGAATTATCAGAATTAGGTTTCCAGATAACGATAATAGATCCAACTGAACCTAAAAATAGTAGCTATGCAGCTTTAGGCTTACTAATGGGTAATATGTATCAAAAAAGGAAAGGTAGAAGCTGGGATCTCAGGAAACAAAGCATTGAATTATGGCCACAATGGATTAAATCCCTTCAAAAATTTAATAGTGAATTAAATATCGAAAACCCATTAATACAACTAACTACTAATGAAGAAAAGTTTAAAAAATTAGAGAAATTTATTTATGAAAATAATGATCAAAACTTAAGAATTTTAGAAAGAGACTCAATATTTATCAAGAATATAAATAAAGCCTTCCAAACAAAAAATATAAAAGGAATAATCTCCTTAAAAGATGGAAGAATAAATCCTTCTTCTTTACTTCAAACATTAAATAAATATCTAAGACATAAAAAAATCAATTTTTCAGAAGGAGAAGTAATAAAAATCAGAAAAACTAACAATCATTGGATTTCTACAACAAGAAATAATGAAAAAATCAAATCTGATATTGTTATTTTGTGCAATTCACTTAAAGCAGTTGATTTAATAGATAGCATATCTCACAACATCACATTAAAACCTGTCTTGGGTCAAGCTATGGAAATTGATGTAAATGATGCAGAGGTTGATTTATTATCGCTGCCGAAACAATTTAATATAAATAGTAAAAATATAATTCCAAAATCAAAAAATAAGCTAATTATTGGATCAACTGACGAATATAGTACTAAGCCAGAAGAAAATACATTCGAAAAACTAACAAATTTTCTCGATAAAAAACCAAATTGGCTGATGAAAGGGAAGATTTCTAAAAAATGGTATGGAATAAGGTCAAGACCAGATGGTGAACCTTCACCAATAATGAAAAATCTTGAAGATGGACTAATTATATGTACAGGTTTTTATAAAAATGGAATTTTGCTGGCTCCGGCTTGTTCTAAATGGGTTGCTAATGAAATTAAAAAATACCTTCTTTAATCTTTCGTTTCAGTAAAGTCGGCATCAATCACATCATCTCCACCTTTTTCGTTTGAATCACTCTGATCAGAACCACTCGGTGCTCCTGGTGAAGGTGGCTGATTACCTGGTTGCTGATAAACAGATGAACCAACTGCGTAAAGTTCTTGCTGAAGTTCTTCAAGAAGTTTTTTCATTGATTCATAATCTTCTTTAGAAGTTGCCTCTTTTAAAGCATTACTTTTTTCTTCAACTTTAGACTTTGCTGCAGCATCAATTTTATCCCCCAACTCACCAAGTTGTTTTTCTGTCTGATATACAAGTGTTTCAGCTTGATTCTTTAAATCAATTTTTTCTCTTTTTTCTTTATCTGCAGATGCATTTGATTCAGCATCTTTTACCATTTTTTCTACTTCATTATCAGATAAAGTTGAAGCACCAGTAATAGAAATACTTTGCTCTTTACCACTTCCTTTATCTTTCGCAGTAACGCTAAGAATACCGTTTGCATCAATATCAAATGTTACTTCAATTTGCGGAACACCTCTCGGTGCTGAAGGTATACCATCCAATCTAAAAGTTCCTAAGCTTTTGTTATCAGTAGCCATTTCCCTTTCACCTTGTAAAACATGTATTTCAACATTTGTTTGACCATCTACAGCAGTTGAATATGTTTCAGATTTCTTAGTAGGTACTGTAGTATTTCGATTTATCATTTTTGTCATTACTCCACCTAAAGTCTCTACACCTAAAGAGAGTGGAGTAACATCTAGCAACAATATATCTTTAACCTCTCCTGATAAAACTCCTCCCTGAATTGCAGCTCCAACTGCTACTACCTCATCAGGATTAACGGTTTGATTTGGTTCCTTACCTATTATTTTTTTAACTAAATCTAAAACAGCAGGTATTCTAGATGACCCTCCCACCATAACAACTTCATCAATTTCGCTAGTAGAAATTTTTGCATCACTTATGGCTCTCTCGACTGGGGTCTTACACCTATCAATTAAAGAAGCTGCTAGTTCCTCG
>CACGDL010000009.1 GCA_902571795.1 uncultured Prochlorococcus sp. | reverse complement strand
TTTGGCTTTACAAAATTCCTCTTATAGCAGAGCTGCGATAAGAAATAGAAGAGAGCAATTAATTAATGAATTTAATTTGAATAACTTTGTAGATAATTATGGTTATCAACTTTCAGGAGGAGAGAGAAGGAGGTGTGAGATAGCTAGAGCTCTCACTGTAGGCAGAAAAGGACCTAAATATTTGTTATTAGACGAACCTTTTGCTGGGATCGATCCTCTAGCTGTTAATGATCTAAAGAAACTAATTCTTAAATTAAGTAGTGATGGGGTGGGGATTCTCATTACAGACCATAATGTGAGGGAAACCCTTCTTATTACTAACAAATCATATGTATTAAGTGAAGGAAAAATTTTAGCTAACGGTTCATCAAGTGAATTGGCTGATAATCCAATAGTCAAGAAGTATTATCTAGGAGATAATTTCAAACTTTGAAATGCTTTTTTAAAAATAAATTTAAGCTTTATTATTAAAGATTTACTCATATAGGGATGATTTTAATTATTATTTGTTTGACATTGAATATTAAAACTTGAGAAATTTCTAGAAATGATACTAGATAATTTTTTTAAAAATTTAATATATGAACCGGTTTCAGTTTTAGGTCTTTTAGTTTTTTATTTTTTATTAATTAACTTACCAATTTCTTTGGGTGCGGTTTTTAAAAAAAAGTCTTCTTCTGCTGTAAGACTTATTACGATTTTAGTGAACTTATTAATAACATTACAATTACTTTTTAGGTGGTCAATTTCTGGTCATTTTCCTATTAGCAATTTGTATGAATCTCTTTATTTCCTTACTTGGGGTATCACAATAGGTCAACTATTAGTTGAAAGAGAATACCAAGCTCCAATAATTCCCTCAATTGCTATACCTATTGAGTTACTGACAGTGGCTTTTGCTTGTTTTGTTTTACCTGAGGATTTGAAATTATCATCCAACTTAGTTCCGGCTTTAAGGTCTAGTTGGTTAGTGATGCATGTTAGCGTGGTGATGCTTAGTTATGCAGCATTGATAATAGGTTCTTTACTTTCAATGTCCGTTTTGTTTATTAATAAAAATAAGCCGCTTCAAATCAGAAGTAGTTCTACAGGTATAGGAGGATTTAAATTTTCAAATAGCTATTCTGTAAATGATTTAGTTGAACCTATTGAATTTTCTCATTCAGAAGAATTAGATACATTAAGTTATCGTTCTATATTAATAGGTTTTGTTCTTTTGACTCTCGGTTTAATTTCAGGTGCGGTTTGGGCTAATGAGGCCTGGGGCACATGGTGGAGTTGGGATCCAAAAGAAACATGGGCATTTATATCATGGTTGTTTTATGCGGCCTATCTGCATATGAGAATAAGCAAGGGTTGGCAAGGACGCAAACCAGCATTATTAGCATCTACAGGCTTTTTAGTTGTTTTAGTTTGTTATTTAGGAGTTAATTTTTTAGGAATAGGGTTACATAGTTATGGATGGATATTTGGGTGATTAAGTAATTACCTATCCTATTGGTTAAGGCTCTGAAAGAACATTCCCCTTTAGTGCTTCTTGTGCAATTTTTCTCAAGTCATCACATCCCTCTTTTAATGTTGGGTAAGCAAACATTCCACTACCTGCAATAAAACAATTGGCACCAGCATCGGCACATTGTGAAATAGTCCAATTTGCTTTTATCCCCCCATCAACTTCAATGTCGACATCTAAGTTTTTTTCGATAATAAAGTTTCTTATTTCTCTGATTTTATTAAGCATTGTTGGTATATAAGCTTGTCCTCCAAAGCCTGGATTAACTGTCATAACCAAAACATGATCAACCATATCCATTATGTTTTTAATCATTTCAAAAGGAGTATGAGGATTTAATGCAACAGAAGGAGATCCTCCTAAATCTCTTATCTTTCCGAGAACTCTATGCAAATGAATATTTGCTTCGGCATGAGCTATTACTACTCCAGGTTCACCATTCGCCCCTTTTGTGGCTTTTACATAAGATTCAAGCATGGTCTCACAGTTATATTGGCTCACCATTAATTGAGTTTCAAAAGGGACATTGCAATATTTCCGGCATGCAGCAATCATTTCAGGACCAAATGTAAGATTTGGTACGAAATTTCCATCCATTACATCAAATTGAATTCTATCTACTCCAGCCTCTTCGAGCTCTTTCACACATGCCCCCATATTTGCCCAATCTGCTGGTAAAACTGAAGGAATTATTTGAATTGGTCTATTAGCACCAGTTAAATTTGCTTGATTTGACTCAGTCATTTAATTTTTAAAATATTTAATAAAGATACTATATTTAGTTGTTTATTCCTAATTTCAAGTCACGGCCTGATAAAGTAACAGCTGTAAAGAGTTAAAAAAAGCTTACTAGCATAATAATTTTCATAAAAAATACCATTTTTTATGAGATCATACTCAAAACCTTTTAGAAAATCCTCAAAATTTAATTGTGAATCAAACTTTAATTCAAGAAATTCTCGAAGTTGTCGAGCAAGCTGCTATTGCCTCAGCTAAACTAACAGGACTTGGTCAAAAAGATGAAGCTGATGCTGCAGCAGTCGAGGCAATGAGATTGCGAATGGGCAAAATTGAAATGAAAGGGAAAATTGTTATTGGAGAAGGTGAAAGAGATGAAGCGCCAATGCTTTATATAGGTGAAGAGGTTGGTAGTGGAAGTGGCCCAGGGGTCGACTTTGCAGTAGATCCTTGTGAAGGAACTAATCTTTGTGCGAATAATCAAAGAGGATCTATGGCTGTTTTAGCTGCCTCTGATACGGGTGGTCTTTTCAATGCTCCTGATTTTTACATGAACAAATTAGCCGCGCCTCCTGCGGCCAAAGGTAAAGTAGATATTAGAAATTCAGCTACTGAAAACTTGAAGATACTAAGTGATTGCTTAGGTCTTTCTATTGATGAGCTTACTGTTGTTGTAATGGATAGAACTAGGCATAAAGATTTAATTAAAGAGATTCGAGGATGTGGTGCTAAAGTTCAACCGATTTCTGATGGTGATGTTCAAGCTGCGATTGCATGTGGTTTTGCAGGAACTGGAACACATTGCTTGATGGGTATAGGTGCGGCTCCAGAGGGTGTTATCTCAGCTGCTGCAATGAGAGCTCTTGGTGGACACTTTCAAGGACAATTAGTTTATGATCCAGCAATCGCTCAAACTTCTGAATGGGCTGACTATACAAAAGAAGGAAATATAAAACGTCTTAATGAAATGGGTATAACCGATATAGATAAAACTTATGAAGCTAATGAATTGGCATCCGGAGAAAATGTTGTTTTCGCTGGAAGTGGAATAACTGATGGATTACTATTTGACGGAGTAAAATTTGAAAGGGATTGTGTTAGGACAAGCAGTCTAGTTATTAGTACATTAGATAGTAGTGCAAGGTTCACAAATACTGTCCATATAAAAGATGGTGCTAAGAGTATCAGCCTTTAAAAATTCATTGTTGATATTATGCATATTGTTGTCGTCGGACTGAGTCATCGCACGGCACCTGTTGAAGTGCGTGAGAAATTAAGTATTCCTGACCAATCCATAACAGAATCATTGAAAGCATTAAAAGCTTTCAATGATGTTTTAGAGGTGTCAATCTTAAGTACCTGTAATAGGCTGGAAATATATGCACTAGTAAAGGATAAAAATACTGGAATCTCATCTATAAAAGAATTTATATCAGAATATTCTGGAATTATTTTTGAAGATTTAAATCCACATCTTTTTTGCTTTAGACAGGAAGAAGCAGTTTTGCATTTGATGAAAGTCTCGGCAGGACTCGATAGCCTCGTTTTAGGTGAAGGACAAATCCTTTCGCAGGTAAAAAAAATGATGAGGTTAGGTCAAGAGAATCAATCTACTGGACCAATTCTTAATAGATTATTAACACAATCAGTTAGTACAGGAAAAAAAGTAAGATCTGAAACAAATTTAGGAACTGGAGCAGTATCAATTAGTTCAGCAGCGGTAGAACTTGCCCAATTAAAAATCGGACAAGAAAAGGGTTTTGATACTCTTGTAAGTTTGGAATCAGAGAACGTTCTTGTTGTTGGCGCCGGACGAATGAGTAGGCTTTTAATAACTCATTTAAAATCAAAAGGTTGTCATAAACTTATCCTTTTAAATAGAAATATTGATAGAGCATTAAATCTTGCTCAAGACTTCCCTGATTTAGAGATTGTTTGTAGAGGGTTAAACAAATTAGAAGAAAACATATCACTATCTTCCATTGTTTTTACCAGTACTGCTTCTGAAGAACCAATTATTGATCTCGCAAAAATTGAAAAATTAAATTTGAGTAATAGACTTAAATTTATTGATATTGGTGTACCGAGAAATATATCTAATGATGTCAAACAACATGAATTCGTGAAATCATTTGATGTTGATGACTTACAAGAAGTCGTTTCAAGAAATCAAGAATTTAGACAGAAAATAGCAAAGGAAGCGGAATCTTTAGTAGAAGAAGAAAGGATCATTTTTCTAGAATGGTGGGCAAGTTTAGAGGCCGTTCCAGTAATTAATAAACTTAGATCAGATTTGGAGTTAATTAGAAAAGAGGAATTGCAAAAAGCACTTAGCAGAATGGGACCAGATTTCTCGGCTCGAGAAAGAAAAGTTGTGGAAGCTCTGACTAAAGGAATAATTAATAAAATACTCCATACGCCGGTCACCAAGTTGAGAAGTCCTCAATCAAGAGAAGAAAGACAAGTTTCTTTGAAAATCGTTGAAAAATTGTTTTCTTTGGTAGAAGAGGAACAAAATAACTAACTTTTTTCGATTTATATTAAGTTTTTCCAGTGATTTATCGAAATACCTTTATAAACTGACCATTTGTATTTCTAAATATGCCCATAATCAGTTACTTTAAGTAGTTGTATATCTACCTCCATTAGATTGAATGAAGCGTGTGTTGGCCATAATCCTCGGAGGAGGAAAAGGTTCTAGACTTTACCCTCTAACTAAAATGAGGGCTAAACCTGCTGTGCCATTGGCAGGTAAGTATCGTTTGATAGATATTCCGATTAGTAATTGTATAAATTCAGGCATTGAAAAAATGTACGTATTGACCCAGTTCAATAGTGCATCTCTAAATAGACATATAGGAAGAACCTATAATTTAAATGGCCCTTTTGGCCAAGGATTTGTGGAGGTTTTAGCTGCACAACAGACTCCTGATAGTCCGAAGTGGTTTGAAGGTACTGCTGATGCTGTAAGAAAATACCAATGGTTATTTCAAGAATGGGATGTTGATGAATATTTAATATTGTCAGGTGATCAACTGTACAGAATGGACTACAGTTTATTTGTTCAACATCATAGAGATAATGGTGCTGATTTAACTGTTGCGGCTTTGCCTGTTGATGAAGCTCAAGCAGAAGGTTTTGGCCTAATGAGAACCGATGATGAAGGAAATATAAAAGAATTTAGTGAAAAGCCTACTGGAGAGAAGTTGAAGGCTATGGCAGTAGATACTTCAAAATTTGGATTAAGTAAGGAGTCAGCTGCCGAAAAACCATATCTAGCCTCTATGGGGATTTACGTTTTTAGCAGAAATACTCTCTTCGATCTTCTAAATAAATTTCCTAATTATACGGATTTTGGTAAGGACATAATTCCAGAATCCCTCAATAGAGGCGATACTCTTAAAAGTTATGTATTTGATGATTATTGGGAAGATATCGGCACAATTGGGGCATTCTTTGAGTCAAACCTTGCATTAACTGAGCAACCAAAACCTCCATTTAGTTTTTATGATGAGAAATTTCCAATTTACACTAGACCTAGATTTTTACCCCCTTCTAAACTTGTAGATGCTCAAATTACTGATTCAATTGTTTGTGAAGGTACAATCTTGAAGTCATGCAGTATTTTGCATTGTGTTTTAGGTGTTAGAAGCAGGATTGAAAGTGACTCGGTTCTTGAGGATACTCTTGTTATGGGGGCCGATTTCTTTGAATCCCCTGAAGAGAGGATTGAATTAAGAAAAGGTGGCGGAACGCCTCTTGGAGTAGGTGAAGGGACAACTGTAAAAAGAGCAATTCTCGATAAGAATACAAGAATTGGCGATAATGTTGTGATCATTAATAAAGATCGAGTAGAAGAAGCAGATAAGCCAGAATTAGGCTTTTATATCAGAAATGGAATTGTTGTAGTAGTTAAAAATGCAACTATTGCAAACGGTACTGTTATTTAAATCTTTTCCATCATTTTTCGCTGACATAAGTATTGTTTTTTGAGCAATTTTTTTGAGTTGCAGGCACACTGTATTTATTGAGTTTTTTAATTTTTTATGTCCAAGGCACATTTTGGTTTAATAGGTCTTGGTGTTATGGGCGAAAATTTAGTTCTTAACGCAGAGAGAAATGGATTTTCTAGTGTAGTTTTTAATAGGACTTACTCAAAAACCGAAGAATTTTTACAAGGTCGTGGCCTTGGGAAGAATATAGAAGGAGCTGAAACTCTTCAAGAATTTGTTAATAAGCTAGAGAGACCTAGAAGAATTCTAATGATGGTAAAAGCTGGGCCCGCAACAGATGCTGTCATTGATAATATTTCTGGATATCTCGAGGAAGGAGATTTATTAATAGATGGCGGTAACTCTCAATTTAAAGATACTGAAAGAAGGGTGAATACTCTTGAAAGTAAAAGTTTTGGATACATTGGGATGGGAGTCTCTGGAGGGGCTAAAGGAGCTTTAGAGGGTCCAAGTATGATGCCCGGTGGTACTAAGGCTTCATATGATGCAATAGAAAGCTTATTAACAAAAATGGCTGCCAAAGTTGAAGACGGACCATGTGTTGCATATGTTGGACCAGGAGGCTCAGGTCATTTTGTGAAAACTGTTCATAACGGAATTGAATATGGAATTGAACAAATACTTGCAGAAGCTTATGACCTTATGAAGAGAGTCAAATGTATGAACGGTCAGCAAATGTCAGAGGTATTTGGTATTTGGAATAATACTGATGAATTAGCTTCTTATCTTGTTGAGATAACAGAGATTTGTCTAAATACAAAAGATGAGATAACTGGAGATGATGTTGTGGAAAAAATATTAGATAAAGCTGGCCAGAAAGGTACAGGGTTATGGACTGTTGTAAGTGCTCTAGAACTGGGGGTATCAGTCCCAACTATTTATGCATCTTTAAATGCAAGAGTAATGAGTTCTTTAAAAGAGCAACGTAGTGAGATTGAAAAAACTATTCCATCTAAAGAGATAGAGGATTTTGATTTAGGAAATATATCAGATGGAATGAAACCTTTATTTGATGCTGTAGTCCTTGCCACAATTGCTAGCTATGCCCAAGGTATGGACATTTTAAGAGAAGCATCTGCAGTATATAACTATGGTTTGAATATGCCGTCAATTGCTCAAATATGGAAAGGTGGTTGCATAATTAGATCAAAATTATTAAGTAAAATTCAAGATGCTTACAACAAAGATCCTAATCTAAAAAATTTAATTTTCGACGATTGGTTCAATAATGAAATTGCTACAAGATTAGATAACTTAGCTAAAGTTGTTTCTTTATCCACAAAAGCTGGTATACCAGTCCCATGTCTATCGAGTACCTTAGATTATTTTAATAGTTATAGAACCAATAGACTTCCTCAGAACCTTGTTCAGGCAATGAGAGATTGTTTTGGCTCTCATACATATGAAAGAATTGATAAGGAAGGTAGTTTTCATACTGAATGGATGAAATGATTGAAAAGGTTAAAAATGGATATACACTTAACATTTACAAAGACAAGTTAGAGCTATCTACAGCGGTTTTTAAGTTTATTGAAAGTAACATTATTCATACTTTAAAAAAGAAAGTCAGGTTCAAATTTTGTGTAAGCGGAGGTTCAACTCCTAAATCTGTCTATAAGCTTTTGTCAAAAAGTGATCTTAGATGGGATATGGTTGACGTCTTTTTAGGGGATGAAAGATGTGTTGATCCAAATTCAGAATTGAGTAACTCGTTAATGTTGAAGAATTCATTGTTAACTAATTTTGGATCTAAAGCTTTTTTTTATAAAATTTTCAATGATATAAATGCTGATGATGAAGCTACAAAAAATCAATTTATTTCTAAATTATTTGAAAAATGCGGATCAAGCCCTCCAACTTTTGATTTAACATTATTAGGTCTTGGAGACGATGGTCATACAGCCTCACTATTCCCTTATCAAAAAAATAATAATGTAGATGATTATGTTATTTTTAATGAAGGTAAAGGTTTAAAAAGAATTTCATTAACTCCAAAGGCTCTTTCAGCTTCTTCAAAGATAGTATTTTTAGTTAGTGGAGCTTCTAAAAGAATTGCTCTTGAGAGGTTATTAGATGAAAAAGAGCCACCAGACAGAACACCATCAAAATTAATAAAATCTATTAATCAAATTTCAATATTTTGTGATCAGGAATCAGCAAAAGAATTAGAAATTTAGTTAAAGTCTATTAATAATTTAAATTATTTAATGAGTAAGAAAAAATTTTTATTCCAGAAAAAGGAGTTCGAGGGTTGGAAAACATTAAATGATACTGTTATGGGCGGATCAAGTTCAGCTTTTTGTGAAATTTCAAATTCAGGGTTGATATTAAAGGGTAACATTGTCGAGAAAGCAGGAGGATTTGTTAGTTGTAGATCGTCTATATATAAACCTTCTTTAAATGTATCTGAGTATTCATCCTTTGAATTAAATATTGATGGACAAGGAAGAACTTTTAAATTTGCTGTTGCTTGTGAAGATGATCTGCTAGGACTAACCGAATTTATTCCGGGTGGACTTAGATGGATTAAATCATTCCCAACAAAAAAATTCGGGACAACAAATGTTCAAATTCCTTTTAGTGAGTTAAAACCTTCAGTAAGAGCTAATAAAGTACGTTTCCCATTTAAATTCAAGCCATCTAAAATTAAAAGATTGCAACTACTACACTCTAAGTTCGGTGATGATGGATTACTTAATAATGAGTTTAAACAGGGTTCAATAAAAGTTTTAATTAAATCAATAAGTGTTATTTGAAAATCCACCTAAAAATATAGAGAGCTTAATCGCTAAGTCAGCAGATTTAACAAATAAACCTTTTGTTCATTCTGTAGTAAAAAAAAATGGTGAATACGAATTTGAAGATGAAGATATTGATTTAACAGTTAATATCTTATGTCGAGATAAAGAAGGTAAAAGATTAGAAATTTATGATCTTGAATTAGAACTTTTTAAATCAAATAAAGAGTTGGTTTTAGTAATCTCTAAGCTTAACTTCCCTAATGAACCAATATTATGGTGTGGAGTTAAAACATTATGGATGGATAGCAACAATGGGAAAAAATGCAACTCACCAAAATACAGCCTTAGATTAGAAAATTTAGCAAATAGAATAAAAAGTTTTATTGACTAAGAAAATAAAATTTGAACTGATTTATAAATCAGTAACAGCCCCTAAGCTTGATGTGCTTACGATTCTCGAATATTTTGAAAGAATTCCTCTTTTGTATTTTTGAATAGGTTTTACCCAATCTTTTTTTCTTTTTTCTAATTCTTCGTCAGATAAATCAACTTCAATTAGTTGTTTTACAGCATCTATTGTAATTAAATCACCTTGTTTTATTAGAGCAATATTTCCTCCTACAGCAGCCTCTGGAGCTATGTGACCCACAACAAGACCATAGGTACCCCCGCTAAATCTGCCATCGGTAATTAAAGCCACCTTCTCTCCCAGCCCTTGACCAACAATCGCAGATGTTGGAGCTAACATTTCTCTCATGCCTGGACCTCCTACAGGACCTTCGTTTCTAATAACAACAACATCACCAGCTTTGATATCGTTATTTAATATCGATTTTAAACAATCCTCTTCACTTTCAAAAATCTTTGCGGGACCTGTTAATACAGGGTTTTTGACTCCGCTAATTTTGGCTACAGAACCTTCGCTCGCTAAGTTACCTTTTAGTATCGCTAGATGTCCTTTTTTATATAGAGGGTCATCTACGCCTCTTATGACATTTTGATTTGTTGGAGGCTTATCTGGAATATTCTGTAAGTATTCTGAGATGGTTTTGCCTTCAATGTTTTTGCAATCGCCATGAATTAATCCTGCATTCAAAAGTATTTTCATTACCTGTGGAATCCCACCTGCCTTATGAAGATCCACCGTCACATATTTACCACTCGGTTTAAGGTCACAAATAACGGGTACTTTTTGTCTTATTCTCTCAAAATCATTAATGTTGATATCTATTCCTGCAGTATTCGCAATAGCTAAGATGTGCAATACCGCATTTGTTGATCCGCCAATCGCCATAATTACTGATATTGCATTTTCAAATGCTTTCTTTGTCATTAGGTCTAGAGGTCTTATATCTTCTTCTATTGCAGAAACTAATATCTCAGCACTTTTTTCTGCACTTAGTTCTTTTTCAAGATCTTCAGCAGCCATAGTGGAACTGTGAGGAAGACTTAACCCTAATACTTCAATAACCGCAGACATTGTATTAGCTGTAAACATTCCTCCACAGCTACCTGCACCAGGAATACAATTTTTCTCAACTTGGATTAGCCTTTCTTCATTAATTTTGCCTGATGTTAATTGTCCAACAGCTTCAAATGCACTAACAACAGTAAGATCTTCTCCATGCAATTTCCCAGGCTTTATTGTCCCTCCATAAATGAAAATTGAGGGAATATTCATTCTTGCAATCGCAATCATGGCACCAGGCATATTTTTATCACATCCACCTATAGCAAGTACTCCATCCATACTCTGAGCATTGCATGCTGTTTCAATTGAATCAGCAATAACTTCTCTTGAAACTAGGGAATATTTCATGCCCTCTGTTCCCATAGAAATCCCATCACTTACTGTTATGGTCCCAAACATCTGAGGCATCCCACCTGATTTTTTTATTGACTCTTCAGCTTTTAGAGCTAACTTATTTAAACCCATATTGCATGGTGTTATGGTGCTGTATCCATTCGCGACTCCAATAATAGGTTTATTAAAATCTTCATCATTAAATCCAACAGCTCTTAACATCGATCTGTTAGGGGATCTTTGCACACCTTGGGTTATTGCAGATGATCTGAGTTTATTCATATTATTTGAGAACCTTTTGTATTCTATTGCCCCAACTCTTCAAGTTGCTTCCTCACATCAGCAATTGCAGAATTAAGTTGTTCAACTTTCTTCTCCAAATTCTCTCCTTCAACTTCATTTATATTTTCATTTGAATCAATCGCTTCTGAGCCGTCTTGAATTCTGGAGGAATACATCATTGCTTTTTGTTTTTTTTCCTCCTTTCTTTTGTCTGCTTCGGATATTAACCACCAAGCTAGACCTGCTGCCCCAATAAAAGCACCGCTTATTAATGATAAAAGATTATTTGAAGACGAATCTCTGTATTCAGACATTGATAAAATATTTACTCCTATATTCTATATTAGTTCTTATCTTGAAATATAGTACTTAAACGCGATAGAGGATTCCCAATACCAGGTACTAATAATTGTGTTTTTTCGTCTTCCTCATCTATGCAAGAGGTGTAAATTACCTGATTAGGGAGTAATTTCGCAATTTCATTTAACCCTTTATTTGAGCAAATAGCAGTTATTAAAAGAATCCTATTTGAATCAACACCTAATTCCTTTAATTTAATTAAAGTTTCTAATGTTGCTGATTTTGTTGTTATTTGTTCTGAATAAAATATAACTCCTTCATTTGATTCAATAGTTTTAGGAAGTTCTCCTAATGAAAGGTTTGAATTAGGAATTACTTCTTTAGATCCAAACCAAAGAGATAAACCTTCGGGCAACATTGCGAGCACTTTTATTGGATAATCATTATTAATAAAAAATCCATCTGCGTCTCCATTATCAGTATTTACTATTTCTTTTTTATATGGCAGCCAATTACGTAATGCTTCATATGTAAGCCATTTCCCTATTTGCTCATATCCTGTTGAGTACAAAATATTTGGAGTATTTTTTTCTCGCAATATTGAAAGCCAATGTTTTATTAATGGATGAGGAGGAACAATAACCTTTAGTGACATTGCCATATATTTTCCTTTAAGATACTATTACAAACTTTAAATACTTAAGTTCTAAAATACAGTCTTATTATGATTAAATCAATTGTTTTCCCCTCACTAAAGAATGCATTAATTACTTTGTTATTCGTTGGGATTTTATTTTTTAATTCTGTAAATTCTGCATGGGCTAAAAGACCTCCTGAGATTAGAAACCAGCAAGACCTTAATTTAGAGCCAGATATGCATGGTCAAGACTTAAGCGGTAACGAATACGTTAAGTTTGATTTGAATGGGTTTAATTTCAGTGAAAGTAATTTAGAAGGAGCGGTGTTCAATAATAGTAAATTGCAAAACTCAAAGTTTAATGGAGCAAATTTAAGAGATGCACTAGCTTATGCAACAGACTTTACAGATGCTGATCTTTCGGATGTTAATTTTACAAATGCTTTATTAATGGAAAGTAATTTTGAAGGAGCAAAAATAGATGGTGCGGATTTTACTGATGCTGTTCTTAGTCGTACACAACAAAAACAATTATGTGCGATTGCTAATGGCACAAATAGTTCTACAGGAGAGAGCACAGAATATAGCTTAGGTTGTTAATCATAAAAGATGAAAAAAAAAGTACCAGTTATAGTTGTTTCGGGATTTCTTGGTTCAGGTAAAACAACTTTTCTAAGATATCTATTAAAAAAGAGTAATAAAAAATTTGGTTTAATAATTAATGAATTTGGTGATGTTGGAATTGACGGTGATTTGATTAAAAGTTGTGATAAATGTGATGAATCTGAAGACGACTGCGTAATCGAATTAAACAATGGATGTTTGTGTTGTACTGTTCAAGATGATTTTGTTCCATCAATAAAAGCTCTCCTAGAATTTAATCCTCCTGTCGAATCAATAGTTATCGAAACAAGTGGCTTGGCACTACCAATTCCCTTAATTCAAGCACTTAACTGGCCTGAGATTAGGTCTTCCATCTACCTCGATGTTGTTGTTGGTATTGTTAATGGAGAATCAATGCTTAATGGTTCACCAATTAATGATTTAAATAAATTAACAAAACAATATAATGAAACAGATATAATTGATCACAACAGCACTATAGATGAACTTTTTGAGGAGCAACTAGAAGTTTCTGATATCGTTTTAGTCTCTAGATCAGATATATTAAATGATGATCAGTTTGACGTTGTAAAAAATAAAATAAAGGGAAGTCTAAACAAATCTACACCAGTCCTTAAATCCAAGAATGGCAAAATTGATTTAAATTATCTATTTGATTTTAATTTTAAAAAAGAGACTTATAAAGAATTTTTAACTGAAGAACATGACCATAATCATGTTGAGCTTGTATCAGATTCATTTAAATTAAATTATTTCCTTGAAAAAAATGACTTTGAAAAGGTGATGTCAAAAATCTTGGATGAATTAAACATTCTTCGAATAAAAGGACGTATTTGGATACCAAACAAATCATTGCCTTTACAAATACAAATTGTTGGAAAGAAAATTAACACTTGGTTTGAAGAGGCTCCAGACAATTGTTGGAGACCAAATGATAATGCTGGCCTTGAATTAGTAATAATTTCCTTTGATGAAAAATCTATAAAAACTTTCAAAAGAAAAATTAAAGAGAAATTTAAGATTTTAAGCGACCAAAAATTAGCAATTTGACTTTATAGTTAGCTGTCGGGATACTTATTGCAGTAGTCAGTTCAAGATGGAAAATCCAAAAATTGCTTTAAAACAAATAATCTCTAATGACGTTACATCAATTGATAAAATAAAATGTTCAAAATGTGGAGGTGCTGGAAATTTTAAAACACCTGAAAATTCAAGAAGAACTTGTTTAGTTTGTTTTGGTAGAGGCTACATAAATATTTAATAACTCAGCAAACCTTAAGTTAAAAATATTTGTTTATTAATCAATAGTACTTTTTATTAAAATTTAAACTAATCTTCTAGTAGAAATTAATTTTTAATTGGACCAATTTGCTGTAAAAGTTTTTGTAAGACTAAGGCCCTCAGTTTTAGATCCAGCAGGGGAAGCAACCAAATTTGCTTCTATAAAACTTGGAGCCGAGGGAATAAAATCATTACGTATAGGAAAAATGATTGAGGTTAAAATAGAAGGTAATGGTGAAAACGAAGTAAGAGAAAAAATTGATTTATTGTGTGATAGGTTATTCGCAAATACTGTTATTGAAGATTATGAATATTCACTAGAAAAATTATAGGATGGATAATTTTACTGTAGGAATTGTCGTCTTCCCTGGTTCTAATTGTGATCGTGATGTTTCATGGGCATTGGAAGGTTGTTTAGACATAAGAACAAAATACTTGTGGCATGAGTCTTCAGATTTGAGTGATGTAGATGCAATAGTTTTACCTGGAGGATTTAGCTACGGTGATTATCTAAGATGCGGAGCAATTGCGAGATTTTCTCCATTAATAAATGCCTTGGATGATTTTGTTAAAAGCGGGAAAAGAGTTTTAGGAATTTGTAATGGGTTTCAAATTTTGACAGAATCAGGGTTTTTGCCTGGTGCTCTTGTTGCAAATAAAAATCTCAATTTTATCTGTGATGACGTTGAACTGGATATCGTTTCTTCAAAAGGAGGTTGGTTTAATAATGGAGATGAAAAACAAACTATTAAGTTGCCAATTGCGCATGGGGAAGGAAGATATCATTGTGATTCTGATACTTTAAAAAAACTTGTAGATAATGAATTGATCGCTTTGAGATATAAGAATAATCCCAATGGATCCTCATTCGATATTGCAGGCATAACTAATGAAAAGGGAAATGTTCTAGGTTTAATGCCTCATCCAGAGCGAGCATGTGACGAGACAATTGGTGGGACTGATGGTGTCTTTACATTAAAATCATTAATATTGAAATAAAAAAAAGACCCCCAATTTTGGAGATCTTTTTTTTAATTTGGGAAGAAATTAAACAGTAGCTTTTACTTTTGGATCTAAATCACCTTTTGCGTAAAGATCAGCAAAATAATTAGTGCTGTTTTGTTTGATCTTACTTGCTTGACCTTCGCACCAGAACTGCTTGTATCTGTCAAGACAAACTTGCTTCATGTATTTTCTAGCAGGCTTGTTGAAATGTCTTGGGTCGAAGTTTGCCTTATCAGCAAATGCTGCTTCTCTAACCGCGGCAGTGAAAGCAAGTCTGTTATCAGTATCAATGTTAACTTTCCTGACTCCATTTCTTATTCCCTCTTGAATTTCTTCAACAGGAACGCCGTATGTTTGAGGAATTTCACCACCATATTTGTTAATAATATCTAACCATTCCTGAGGGACTGAACTAGATCCATGCATTACAAGATGGGTATTTGGAAGTGCTTTGTGAATTTCAGCAATTCTGCTTATTGCAAGAACTTCTCCTGTTGGTTTCCTTGTAAATTTATAAGCACCATGACTTGTACCTATAGCAATAGCTAATGCATCGACTTTTGTTTTAGCAACAAAATCTGCAGCTTCTTCAGGATCAGTCAAAAGCATATCTGTAGAAAGTTCACCTTCAAATCCATGACCATCTTCTGCTTCTCCTTTCCCTGTTTCTAATGAACCTAAGCAACCTAGTTCTCCTTCAACACTAACTCCAACTGAATGAGCAAAATCTACTACTTTTTTAGTAACTGCAACATTATATTCGTAACTAGCGGGTGTTTTTGCATCTGCCTCTAGAGAACCATCCATCATTACTGATGTGAAACCATTTATTGCTGCTGAATAACATGTTGATGGCTCATTACCGTGGTCTTGGTGCATTACCACTGGAATATTAGGATATGTTTCTGTAGCAGCAAGGATTAGATGACGTAGGAAAATTTCTCCTGCATAATTTCTTGCCCCTCTTGAAGCTTGGAGGATTACAGGACTATCAGTTTCATATGCTGCTTCCATAATTGCTTGAACTTGCTCAAGGTTATTAACATTGAAAGCTGGAATACCGTAACCATTCTCAGCAGCGTGATCTAAAAGTAGTCTTAGTGGAACGAGGGCCATAATTAAAATAAGTTAAATGCTATATAAAGCATATGTTTCCGCGAGTTTAGTATAAAGAGGTATCAAATGTCACGTCATTAGATATACAAAATACTAAATCAAAGAAACTAATTTTATGACCCAGAGTATATTTTTAGGATTTTTTAGTTAGTAAGTGTAGCCTGCCACAAACAATTGTTCATCAGATGAAGGTTGAGATCCTGCTACATATGCACCTTTTGAAGCTTCAGAGTTTGCCTGGGCTCTTGCTATTAATGCTTTTTGCCCCCTTTCAACGTCGCTTCCTTTCCAGGCCTTTAAGCATGAGTGCTGTAATGCTCTTCCATAGGAGAATGAAACATTCCATAAAGCTTTCCTGTAAAGAGTGTTCATATTATTTAAGTAGACAGAAGCAGCTTCTTCGCTTAACCCCCCTGATAAGAAAACTATTCCAGGAACAGATGCGGGAACGCACCTTTCCATAGTTCTTATTGTCATTTCAGCAACTTTCATAGGATCAGCCTTTGTTGGACAATCCGCTCCATTAACAGTCATAGAAGGTTTTAATAGAGTTCCCTCTAGAAAAACTCCATTTGCCTGACAGGCAATATAAACCTGTTTTATTACCTCTTCTTGGACTTCAGCAGTTTTTTCAATAGTATGGTCGCCGTCCATTAAGATTTCAGGTTCAATAATTGGTACCAAACCAGATTCTTGAACTGATCTTGCATACCTTGCTAATCCCCAGGCATTCTCTTGAATTGATAGTTTTGAAGGACAACCATCATTTGTAATTTGTAGAACTGCTCTCCACTTTGCAAATCTTGCACCTTGTTCATAATATTTTGCTGCTCTTTCAACTAACCCATCTAGGCCAGAGCAAAAAGTTTCTACATCTCCTCCTCCAGGAAGTGGATTTAGACCTTTATCGACCTTTATACCTGGAATAATACCTAAATCATTTAGTTTCTTAACCATTGACTCACCATCTTGGTGATTCTGATAAAGAGTTTCTTCGAAGAGGATTGCACCACTTATATACTTCCCAAGACCTTCTGTAGTAAAAAGCATTCCTCTATATGCCTTCCTATTGTCTTCAGAATTCTCAACACCAATTCCAGCGAGTCTTTTCCCTACTGTTTTAGTGGATTCATCAACTGCTAATATCCCTTTCCCTTTAGAAGCTAGTAATTGAGCATTCTCTTTAAGCTCATTTTTGTAATAATTTAAAGCCATTCTTTAATAATTCAGTTCAATTGATTTTTCCAGAATATTAAAAAAAAATAAAATCAATCCAATACTTTATCATGTGACAATTGCTACTTATAGATGTATAGCTTTAAATTTTTATTCTTAATCCGCTTTTCGAAGATTCTCTTATAGCTTCGCAAACTTTATGACTCGCCAGTCCCTCACATAATCCTGGAATGATAGGTGTTTGATTAAAAATACTCTCAGCCCATAAATTTTGAATTCTTAAAACTGGAGCTATTCTTCCATCAGTCCATGTTTTTTTAAAATTAAATCTTGAATCTGCAGTTAGATTTTGTATTATATTTTCGTTGTTTGAATATTTCAAATTAAAACCATGGACATAATCTTTTTGGTTCTCGCTTTTAAGAGTAAGTGAACCTTCGCTTCCATATATTTCTAAACTAAATCCTCTACCGTTTTTAGAAATCGATGATAAAGATACCTGACATGGAATAAGATTCGAGCTGTAGTTTTTTATTTCTATATTGGCTAAACATACATCTTCACTCGTAACATCATTAAAATCAGATGAATTAACTAAAGGTCTTTTTTTGATTGATGTTGCTAACTTGCCAGATACATTTATTGATTCACCAAAAAACCAACTTAACATGTCGAATGCATGAGTACCTAAGGCGCCAATAACTCCTCCACCTTTTTCTTCCAAAGAATACCAATTCCAAGCTCTTTTAGGGTCGGATCTGCTACCCATTAACCAATCTAATTTAACTAAATATAATTCTCCTAAAATATTTTCATCAAGAAGTTTTTTTGTCTGAAGGAAAAGGGGTACCGCTCTATATTCGAAATCAACACATACGCTTAAGTTATTAATCAAAGATATCCTCTGAAGCTCTTCTATTTCAGAGGATGATATTGAAACAGGTTTTTCTAGTAGCAAATTTTTATTATTCTCAAGAGCTTGTTTTGCTAATTTAAATCTTGACTCAGGGGGAGTAGCAATTATAATCCCATCAATTTCTTGAAATTTAACTAAGTCTTCCCAATCATGAAAAAACTCTAATCCAGTTTCTTTTTCTAGAATTGATTTTTGCTTTTTGTCATAATGATAAATAGCAACAGGCGTTAAATAATTCGACTCTTTTAACGCTTCTAAATGTACTTTTTTACCAAATCCTAGTCCAGCGATTGCTATTTTTAATTTTTTATTTTTAGAATTCATTATTATCAATTTATAAACTCTGAACAGCTATTTTCAATAACTACATCTATTAGTTCATCATTATTAGAAGTTTGCCATTTTGAATTGAATTGAGGTATTCCATTTATGGATGTATCTTTAAACTTTTTTTCATCGCAATTAATTCTCATAACATAAAGTGATAACTCTCCATCATCAGAATTAGTTGGATTTTTGAAGAACTTTGTTAAGACACTTATTTCACCATTTGAAAGCGACTTAATACTGCCTTTATCAAGCCATTCTTTCCCTTCATTATTCTCTTTTAGTAGGACCCACTCAACATTTCCTATTCCATAAGAATATGGAGCAAAATTTAAAATAAAAAATAAAAGACTTAAAGAAAAATAAAAGAAATTTGAAATAATTCTCATTTTACATATTTGCTTTTACAAGTTCTTTTACACCATGAATTTTTAAAATTTTAGTCAAAGTATCCTTGAGATCTTTCCTTTTAACTATTACATCAACAAAACCATGCTCAAGCAGATATTCAGCTGTTTGAAAATTATCGGGTAATTTTTCTCTTAATGTTTGTTCTATAACCCTTCTTCCAGCAAAACCAATAAGAGCTTTGGGTTCCGCCAAAATTAAATCACCTAACATGGCAAAGCTTGCTGTTACCCCCCCAGTGGTTGGATGAGTTAACAAGGGCATATAAAGAAGATTTTTTTCTTTATGTTTTTTTAGTGCTCCAGATATTTTTGCCATTTGCATGAGACTTAACATACCTTCTTGCATCCTTGCCCCTCCTGATGCGCAAACAATAAGAATTGGAAAATTTTCTAAAGTTGCTTTCTCAATTATCCTTGTAATTTTTTCACCAACTACTGAACCCATGGATCCTCCCATAAATCGAAAATCCATAACAGCTAATGCTAAAGGCATTGAATTTACAGAACAGATACCTGTTACGACTCCATCTCTTAAACCTGTACCTGCTTGACTTTCTTTAATTCGATCAGCATACGCTCTTCTATCTTTAAAACCTAAAGGATCTGTAGGACTTAGTGAACTATCAAACTCCTCGAATGAATTTTTGTCAGCAATTATATTTATCCTTTCATCGCTATTAATCCTATTGTGGTGTCCACAATTACTACAAACATTGAAATTTGAAATGAGGTCTTTTCTATAGGCTACTTGCGAACATTCTGAACATTTAACCCACAAACCATCTCCCTCATCAGTATCTTGCGAAACTTTCCCCACAAATTGATCTTTACGCCTTGCGGCAAACCAGTCGATTAATGACACAATGTTTTCTGTTTTTTCTATTTAAATCTAAATTAGGTACTTTTATCAAGAAAGATATATAAAAATTTGAAATCCTCTAGGTTAAAAACTCTTCAAAGTAAAAAATTTAATGATTTGAGTAAATAATCCAAAATTAAATATTATTTATTTTTCTCCTCAATCATTTTATGAATTATTGGAGTGAGAATTAGTTCCATTGCAAATCCCATTTTTCCTCCATTTACAACAATACTTGTTGGACTTGACATAAATGAATCGTTAATCATTCCAAGCAAGTATTGAAAATCAATCCCCCATTTCTCTCTTGCACCTTTTCTGAAATGTATGATTACAAAGCTCTCATCAGGAGTTGGGATATTCCTGCATATGAAAGGATTAGAGGTGTCAATTGTGGGAATTCTTTGGAAATTAATATCGGTTTTGCTGAATTGTGGGCATATGTGATTTATATAATCAGGCATTCTTCTCAATATTGTATCAACAATGGTTTCTGCTGAGTAACCTCTTTCTGCGTTATCTCTATGGATTTTTTGAATCCACTCTAAATTTGTTATCGGAACAACACCAACAAGTAAATCAGCATAAGAGGCAACATTGTATCCATCACCTTCTACCCCGCCATGCAAACCTTCATAAAAAAGTACATCTGTTCCCTCAGGAATATCCTCCCATGGGGTAAATTGTCCGGGTTCTAAGGATGTCCCAAGTCTTGTATTATGTTCTTCTGCTTCTTCAAGACTATGTAGATAATATCTTTTCTTTCCTCCTCCAGTTTCACCATAGATTTTAAAAAGTTCTTCTAGCTTGTCAAAAAGATTAGCCTCTGGACCAAAATGAGAGAAATTTTCACCTTTTGAAAGAGCTTCTGCCATAGCTTTTTTCATAGGCATTCTTTCAAATCTGTGGTAGCTATCACCTTCTACAACTGCAGGAACAATATCTTCCCGGGCAAAAATATGCTCAAAGGCTCTTTTTACTGTACTTGTTCCTGCTCCTGAAGATCCTGTTACAGCAACTACTGGATGACGTTTTGACATTTTTTAAAAACAATATCTCATGATTCTGACAGGTCATATGCCAACTTTATGTTTTACTTAAAAATATTTTTTTATTTATTAATTTTTTTTTAAATTTCATCCATTATTTTATCTCCGATTTCACTACAAGATAAAACTTCAGAAGACCCATCAGCTAAATCTGCTGTTCTAAATCCTTTTGATAAAACTTTATCAATGGCAGTTTCTAAATTTTCTGAGGCTTTTTCTTCATTTAATCCAATTTTTAACATCATGGAAGCAGATAAAAGCATTGCTATAGGATTTGCTATGTTTTTACCTGCTATATCAGGAGCCGAACCATGAACAGGTTCAAAAACTCCTGGCCCATTATTGTTCAGAGAAGCAGATGGAAGCATACCAATAGAACCGGTTAACATTGCGGCTAAGTCGCTTAAAATATCTCCAAATAAATTACTTGTTAAAATTACATCAAATTGACCAGGATCTCTAACTAATTGCATCGCTGCATTATCAACGTACATATTGCTTAGAGATATATTTTTATCTTTTGAAGTGATATTTAAAACTGTATCTCTCCACAATTGACTAACCTCAAGAACATTTGATTTATCAACAGAACATATTTTTTTATTTCTTTGGTTAGCAATTTTTATTGCTATTTCGGTTATTCTCTCTATTTCGGCCGAATCATAAACCATTGTATTGAAAGCTTTTGGGATTTTTGTATTTGTTATATTTCCTCTTGGTTTTCCAAAATAAATTCCCCCTATTAATTCTCTTACAACAATAAGATCTACATGCTCAACGATTTCTTTTTTTAATGTACTTGAATCTAATAGAGATTTTCTTATTTTGACAGGCCTGATATTTGCGAAAAGGTTTAGGGCAGATCTTAATTTTAGTAACCCACTTTCTGGCCTTAATTCTCTTTCAAGAGAGTCATATTTAATATCTCCAACACATGCTAAAAGTACAGCATCACTTTTTTTGCATTGATCTAGTGTCGCATCTGGAGCGGGAGTACCATATTTTTCATAAGCTATCCCTCCAAATAATTTCTCAATAATCTCAATATCGAAATTATGATTTTTTGAAAGCTTTTTTAAAACTTTTTTTGAAACTTCTGAAATCTCTGGTCCAATTCCGTCTCCTGACAATAAAACAATCTTATATTTCTTCATTTAAATCTTTGTTTAATAGAACAATAAATTATTGCTTGTCTAATTGTCTAAGTTTTTTTGCTAATTCTGGTAATTTTTTAAAAATACTTGAACTCCTTAGCCATGATTTATTTTCCATCGCGGGGAAACCACTAATTACCTTGCCATCTTCTATGTCACAATGAATTCCGCATTTTGAACTCGCTATGACATTATTACCAACTTTTACTCTATTATTGACTCCTACTTGCCCTGCCAAAATAACACCATCTCCAATATTTGCTCCTCCAGCGATACCAACTTGAGCTGCAAATGCACAATTCTTTCCAATTTTTACTCCATGACCTATTTGTATTAAATTATCCAACTTTGTTCCCTCATCAATAAAAGTAAATCCAACTGCGGGTCTATCGATACAACAATTCGTTCCAATTTCTACAAAACTCATTATTTTTACACCACCTTTTTGAGGCATCTTTACCCATTTGCCATTTTTAGGAATAAAACCAAATCCCTCTGATCCAATAACAGAATTTGAATTAATTACACAATTATTTTTTAGAGTTGTATTTTCGTAAATCACACAATTTGGATGAATTATATTATTATTTCCTATTTCAACATTGCCTAAAATTGATGATCCAGAAAGAATATGATTATTGTCTCCAATTACAGTATTTTCTCCAATATAGACATTAGGTCCAATATGGCAATCTGCTCCAATTTTTGCTGTTTTATCTATAACTGCTGAAGCGTGAATTCCTGGTTTAAAATGGATAGTTTTATATAAACAATCTAATACTTCTGCAAATGCAATTCTTGGATTTTTAACAATTACGTTTGATATATTGAGTTTCTTTAGGGTACTAACTATTTCATGGTTGTTAGTAGTTATTATTGCTGATGCTTTAGTTTGATCTAATTTTTCTTTAAGGATATTATTTTCTTCTAAAAAAGATATTTGATTCTTAACTGCAGCATCTAATGAGGCAGCATCATCTATATTTAAATCTTCGAAAATATTGGCACTAATAAAATTTGAATTTCCTTTTTTTATTAGATCAACTAAATCACTTAAAAGCATTTTTCCAGTTTTAATTTTTTTCTAAGAGAGAGCAAGAACATCTCTGTGTACGACAATTATCGAGGAGTTGTTATTTTCTTTATTATTTAAGATACTTCTTAAATTGTCGCTACTTATTGATACTAAACCTTTTGCAACTTCTTTATCATTTGTATTTACGATTTTAACGGCCTGATTAATCGTAAAGTTTCCTTCTACTTTCTTAACACCAACCGCTAAAAGTGAGGCACCTTTTTTTTTAATTGCAAAAGAAGCGCCATCATCTAAAGTGATTTTCCCTACTGTTTGAATTGCATGTGAAAGCCAACTTTTTTTGTTTCCTATTGGTTTTTCTACTGGATAAAATAAAGTCCCAATTTTATTATTATTAAAAATTTCAATTAAGTTTTTTTTATTAGTTCCATCTACTAGTTGAACTTCAACTCCTCCTTTTGTTGCTATTTCTGCAGAAATTAATTTTGTAGATATTCCTCCTGTTCCCCATTCATTATTTGAGTTTTGAATATTTTTATCTTTAATTTCTTTTAATTCACTATTATGAACTTCTTTAATAGGTTGCGCATCTTTATTATTACGTGGATCTTTTGAGTATAGATTTTCAATATCTGTTAATAAAATAAGCTTGTTAGCATTTATAGCTAAGGCTACTAAAGCAGAGAGGGTATCATTATCTCCATATTTAAGCTCTTCATTTGCTACGGTATCATTTTCATTTACTATTGGAATTACGTTCAAATCGATTAATTTTTTTAAAGTTTTAGAAGCGTTATTAAAGGATTCTCTTGAATTGAAATCAGCTTTAGTTATCAAAATTTGAGCAATATTATGACCTAATTTATTAAATACTTTATCGTATAAGGACATTAAATTAACTTGACCTACTGCAGCAGTAGCTTGCAGGGTACTTAAATCATTTGGTCTCGTTTTAATATTTAATTTTTGGCAACCTAATCCAACGGCACCACTAGTTACTAAAATTAATTTGTTACCTTTTGAAAGAAAACTTGTAAAGGATCTAGAAAGGGTTTCAATAACTTCTTCTGTAGATGTTTCCTCTGTTCCTCTTAAAATACTAGTACCAATTTTTATAACCCAAGTTTTCATTTTATAAAATGAGAAATTAATTTTTCTATTGTCAAAGTTAAATTAAATTTTATAGGCAAGCCATCTCTATTTAATCTCCTAACTAATATTGTTTTTATATCACATCTATTCCCAACAATAATATCTGTAAAAATTCTGTCTCCAATAATGGCTATATTTTTTGGCTCTTTGCCAATTTCTTTGATAGCAGACAAAGTTACTTTTTTTCTAGGTTTTGATGCATTGTATTTATATCTTAAATTCAATTCTTTCGCTATTTTTGCGATTCTTTTTTTTGATGGATTATTACTTATTAGATATAAGGAGAAAAGTTTTTTAGATTCTATTATCCAATTTTTTACAGCTTTTGGGAGCATATTTGATTTTCTATTTACTAGAGTCCCATCCACGTCTAGCAATAAAGAATTAATTCCTTTTTTTTGCAACTCAGATTGAGAAATATTATATATTGGTAAGTTTGAATCCCAATTGACTTTTAGGATAGATCTCATTTATTTTAAGAACTACTTTTTTCAAGCTCAGTTTCAATCAAAGGTTGAATTTTATCGAACTCATCATCTTCAACTAATAAGGCACCTTTGTCTTTTAATTTACCCACAATAAAAAAAGGATCTAGTGGTATATATAAGCCATATTCTTGGTCAAAAAGATTAAAGTTAACGAGCAATTCAAAACTCTCACTATCATCATCGACATAATCTTCTTCTAATTCATCGTAAATTGGTTCTTCAAGTTCGCCTGATACTGTTAATGTAACGGCTGATCTGATAAGTCTTAAATCATGTTCTTGTAGAACTGCTTCAGCATTTTTTAATATTTGTTCATTTTTATCTATTTTCTCAATTAGTTCAGGTTCCTCTTTTTCATTTATTTTAAAAAGACTTACTGGTGTATCAACTGGCGTTAATAAAGCATATTCTTGACCTTCAACACTTACTAATTGTTCAAGATAACAAAATAGCTCGTTTCCATTTGAGTCATTTAATAAAAGAGTCTGTGCATCATAATTATCATTTGAATTGGCTTCTTTCATTTAAAAATTATCTATCCTTTTTAATACTAATATTTTATCTGACGTTTACCAGCTATTTCTTCTAATTCAGGACCTTCTTCGATCCATTGTTCAAGTATTATTTTTGCTGAAAAACTATCAATCAATCCGGATTTATCTTTTTTTATTCCAAATCTTTCTGAAGATTCCCAAGTTGAACTATGTTCGTTGACATAAGAAAATGGAAGCTTTAATTTATTTGAAAGTAATTGACCGTAATTTTTACAGTCAATAGCTTGAGTGGTCATTTGACCTTCCTCATCTAGCGGAATACCCACAATAAAACCATTCAAATTAAATTCATTTATATAATTTCTAATGATTTTAATCTCTTGATTATTTTCAAATCGTTTAACTGCTGGAAGGATATTTGATGTTATGCAGAGGGGATCACAATAAGCTAAACCTATTCTTTTGGTACCTATATCCAAACTTAAAATTGACTTAGGTTTAGGTTTGCAAAATTTCACTTTGTTTTTAATGGAAAAGGAGATGGATATGGATTACCTTGTGGACTTAATTTTTCAAAAATCGATTCCAAAGATTGATTTATTATATTTACTTGTTTAGCTTCATTCTTAATTATTGTGTTCCTAATAAGAATTATTTCTTGATTTTTTTCTTTGATATTACACTCTTCGAGAAAAACATTTAATTGAGAATTTTCTTTATAGGTTTTTAAATATGACACAGGTGATTTTTCAAAAAATCTTTTTATAAATTCTTTTAAAATAGAATTGAATCTTTTATCCCAATATCTACTTATAGTTAAAGTATAAATTTCCTCATTTTGATAATTTATATCTTTTAAAATTGTACATAAAACTGAATTTTCATATATTAAGGCACCACTCTTAGAGTTATTTCTTTTAAAAATGTCGTCTTGATCAAAATCTAAAATATTTCTTATTAAGGGAGATTGATTTGATCTTATAAAATTAACTATTTTTAATATATTTTGTTTATTAATGTTTTGGAATTCATTAATTAATGTATAGGCATTGGTATTTTGATTTGTAGGTTTATTTAGATCAGAACCATCCCAAAGGATTATCTCTCCTAACGGTTGAAAGCCTAATTCTCTTGAGTTTGATATGAGGTCGACATTATTTATATCTGAATTTATTATCCAACTTGAAGTTTTGATTTCTTTTATTGAGATAGATTTTTTTATCAATCCTAAAGTTAATTGTTTATCTGTTAGGGAACACTTGCTATTAATCAACTTGGGCTTAGATATTTTTAAGCAAGTCTCTTTTTTGTTTAAAGGAAAAATATTCAAATAACCAATAATTTCGTTTCCATATATAGCAATTATGCATTTATTTTTATTTTTCTTAAGATTATTCAAGAAGATTTTTAAGTCATCAAAGGTATTTATAATTGCCATCTTTAAAAACCAATTATTCAATTCCCTATTTTTATTATCTATTAAAAGATTAATGTGCCGTATATGGAGTTCTTCAAAAGTTATTTCCATTCCTCTTTTAGATTGAAAAGAATAAGAGGTATCTTTTTTCATTTACTTTTTTTTTCTTATTAATACTATAGGGGTTTTTTCATCTCCGTTGCCAGCTGGATTAGATAATAAGTTTGTTTTGAGTATTTTATTTACTTTTTTATTTGAACTTGCTAAGACTTTCACACCCCCAAGATCATTAACATCGACAACAGCAACATCTATATTTAGATAGTCCGAGACCTCCTTACAAAATAAGTCTGCATTGAGAGGACCCATAACTATACTCTTGTCGTAAGGTGTAACTGTGCCGCTTATATCATCAATGAGGGATGATTCTGAACCAGTTAACCTATAAAACATACCTTTAATCCCAACTAATTTGAAGAGAAATCCAACAAATAGTGCAAAGGTTATTCTTGTGACTCCTATTCTATTTATTAATAATTGCATGCCGCAAGCTGTTGCGAGACTGCTTGTAGGGTGAAAAAAATAACATAAAGCTTTCGAAAATAAACTATATTTTAAATTTTGAGGGGAAATATATCTATTTTGCATAATTGCTAGCGGACTCTCACCGATAGTTAAAATATCATTTTTTTCTACAATTCCTTTGCAGTATTCAATCACAGTATTTACTGGATTATCAAAGCAACCAAGTAAATCAGTTTTAATAGCAAAAGCTTTATATTTGTTATTTATTGGAATTTCAAAAACTTCTTGCGGTCTTTGTTTGTGACCATCTAAATTAATTAAGAAACAATCCTTATTATTTAAAATACCAAAATGTCCATAGTTCTCCCAATATATTTTTAACCATAGATATTTTATTTTTTTTCTAAAATTATTATTGTTAAATTTATATACTATTCTCACAAATAATTCTGCATTTGACTTGATAATTGTTGTTGGCCAGTAATTATTTAAATTCTTGATTTTATTATTTTCATATATATAAATATCTTCTTGATAATTAAAATTTTGGCAATATTCGTTACTTTTACTTTTAAAAAAATCTAATTCAAAATTTATATTAGATACCATCGTCTCTTTGGTTTTACTTTTATTAGTTATTTTTAAATCAATAATTAATTCCTTTAAACCATCCTTTTTTTTGATTTTGTAATTTATAGGTACTAGATTTAACTTTGATTTGGGTGAGTTTTGAATATATAAATCTGAAAGAATTAAAAAAATTAAAAGAACTAAGAGGATATTTATTAATATCATTTTTTTAATTAATTTATGTTTTTATCTTTTTTTTCAGAAATGATACTGTTGTATTCATTAAAACTTTCTACAGAAAATGTCGTATCTTCTATATCAATTCCTTTTAACTCTCCAATAACTTTGTTTAATTCATCGATATTAATCATTCCATTTTTATCATATTTAACTTCACCATCACTATTTAAAATTATAGTTTGTGGAATTAATCCGTTCCAATAATAATTAGGTTCATTTCTGCTATCAGACTTTTCTTTATCCTGTAATTCATCAGTAGTTAGAGCAATGATATCGATATTACTTCTCCATATCAAATCCAAACCAGATATTATCGGAGCCATAGCTTTACTATCTGAGCTATCGTCAAGATAAAAAAATAAAACTGCAACTCTTTTATTTTTTAATGATTCCTGAAGAGTTGTCTGGGGAGGAACTATAGCTCCATTCCCTGCATATATAGGAAAGATGTTGCCATCGTAACTATCAGAATCTCTAGAGGCATTTGCTTTATATGGACTTAAGAAAATTAATGCTATTAGGATCCATTGAATTATTTTCATTAAAGTTTTAAAACTTACTTTGAACTTGATCTTCCTAATCCTTGAAGGATTCCTTTCCCAACTAAACCGATAGCTTTGCCAACTACCTTTGTAAGGAAAGTTACGAAAAGATTACCGATATATTTTACAGCAACTTCTAACTGCGGTGCTACGGCATCTCTTATCTCAACTAACAATGTAACTTGTTTTTGTAGCCATTCTAGATTCTCTAATTCTTTCTCTCTATTTTCATTTTTAAAGTATCTGGTAAATTTTTTATCGATAATATCAATATATTCTCTTTTACTCTCATACAAGTAGATAGGCATATAAATATAGTCATGCCAGCGATTGTAGTTATTAATATTATTTCTAAATCTTTCAAAATTTCTTGTCGATTGTAATTCGGGATTTATAAGTACAGTTCTTAATTCAGGCCAAGAAGAACAAATATTAAAGATTTCAGAAGCTAATAAATTACAGTTCCTTATTGTCCAATTTGAAATTATATTTTCAAGGATCAAAAACGATTCTGTTTCATATAGAGGGAGTAATTTCCCATCATAGTCAAGAGCTTCATTTTTAATAATTGGCTCAATAAACATTATTGATTCGTGTGATTCTCTATCTATCTCTTCGCAACTTACCTCACTATAAATAAAATCTTTTATTGAAATAGATTCGCCTCCTTTTTTTAATCGAAAATAACTGTCTGTGATATTTGAAATTGTATTAACTTTAAGTTCTTTTATAAGAGAATTTAAATCATCTTTAAAATCTTTCTCCTTATAGTTTTCTTTAATATTTTTTACTAAATTATCTAACTCATCTAACATTTTACAAATTAATCGTGAAATGAATTCTTTCTTTATTCCAGAGAGAATTATTGATGAATTATTAAATTCAACCTGCAAGTTAGTTGAGCTATACCTTTCTTTTAGTCTATCTAAAATCAAATTCCATATTTCTGCGGTGTTTTTATCTTTAATGAAAACAGTGTTCTTATTTTCAAGATTAATTTTATTTTCAGTGTAAACTGCCTCTGTATAAAGCTCTAGTGAATTACCCCATAAGAAAATTAGAAAAGATTTTGCAGTAATAAGTTCTCTTAATCTTCCTTTTAAAATGAATTTATAAAATTCTGGTGTTGAATCAGAATTGACATATTTAAATATATAATTAATTTCAGAATCAATTTGTTTAAGACCTGAAGTTAGAATTTTTTGACTAAAAGATAGAGGCTTATTTTTGTTTAATTGAACTCGGGAATTATTTTCAATATCAAATACCCTTCCTCCATTTAAAATGGTATCAATAGATTCAAGAACTTTTTCTGCATTGGGATTTAAAAGAAAACCTTCAGCATTTAATGATGGAGGGGTATTTGCCTCATAAACAAGTTCGCCAGAGAGAATTATAAGAAACTTTGACTCATCATATCTTTCTCTTAATTTTAATAATTCTAACCTTATAAGATCTTCTGATTGGAAATTAAGAACATTCCATATAACTAAATCTGGAGTTTTATCACCTGTTCCATTATTAAAATTAATTTCTAAATTTTGGTCAAGTGATGTTAACTTAAGCGATAAAGATTCTGCTATTAAGCTTGGAGCAATAATCAATATCGATTTTTTTGAAATTAATTCCAAGACTAGATTTCTTATCTCTTATACAAAATTAACTAACAATTACTGCAAACACCAGCCTTAAATCAATTTTTATACTCTTTTAAGCGTAGTAATTTGTGTTTAAATCAAAGTCATTTAATCTCTCTGCTGACAATACATTATTCGCTTCGTTTATCGAGAATTTATTTTCATATAGAGCTTTACCTACTATTACTCCAAAGAGTCCAGAGGCTTCAAATTTTACTAAAGATAATAAATCAGAAATTGAACCAACACCTCCTGAGGCTATTACTGGTATATCTGTAATTTCAAGTATGCTTTTTATGAATTCTTCATTTGTCCCTTCTAAAGTCCCATCTGTATTTATATCTGTAACAATAAAACTAGCAATTTTAAATGAAGAAAACTCCTTTACTAGATCTGTGGCATAAATATTAGATTGCTCAAGCCACCCTCTTGTACTAACTTTTCCATCTTTTGCATCTATCCCCACAATTATCCTTCCAGGAAATTTATTTGATAAGTCTTTAACTAGTTCTTTATTTTCTATTGCAGAGGTTCCCATGATAACTTTCTCAATACCATAAGAAAATAATTGTTCTATTCTTTCTTGAGACCTTATCCCCCCACCAATTTGAATAGGTATGTTAACTGTTTTTGCAATCTTTTTTATTGATTTATCGTTTGTTGGGGATCCAGTTTTTGCAGCATCTAAATCAACTATATGTATGTATTTTGCTCCTTCGCTTTCCCAAAATTTAGCTTGTTCATGAGGCTCTTTTGTGAAGTCTTTTCTCTTATTAAAGTCGCCTTTAAAAAGTCTTACACACTTACCATTCATTAAATCAATTGCTGGTATTAGGTCCATAGAATCATCCTTTTCATTAATTACTTATTAGTAGTACTATTCAATATGTAATTCTATTTAAGATTACTACTTCAGTTAAATATTTTTTGAATATGAAAATTCTTGTAATGGGTGGCACTAGATTTGTTGGCAAGTCTTTGGTTGGAAAGTTATTAAGTAAAAATTATGATGTTGATATTTTCACAAGAGGTAATAAAAGTAATCCTGAAAAAACAAATTTAATTAAGGGTGATAGAAATAATTCAGAAGATATCGTCAAGCTAAGAAATAAAAAGTATGATGTTGTTTTTGATATTTCTGGACGAGAATTAGAACAAACTAAACTTCTTTTAGAAAATTTAGATGACTCTTTCCAGAGATATATATATGTAAGCTCTGCAGGTGTTTATAAAGATAATTGTGAATTACCTTTATCCGAAGTTGATCCAATTGATCCAGAAAGTAGGCATAAAGGAAAGTTTGAGACAGAAAATTGGTTAAAAAACCAAAAAATTCCTTTCACAAGTTTTAGACCTACTTATATTTATGGACCAGGAAATTATAATAAAATTGAAAATTGGTTTTTTGAAAGGTTATTTACTAAAAAATCTATACCAATCCCTAGTGACGGTTCTTTAATTACTCAGCTAGGCCATGTTTCGGATCTAACTGATGTAATGATTAGGTGCATAAATTTTGAAAATTCCAAAAATAATATTTACAATTGTTCAGGTGAAAAAGGAGTAACAATCAAAGGTTTAATTTATTTCTGTGCGAATGTTCTTGGATTAAACCAAAATGAGATTTCTTTAAGAACATTTGATTATCAAAAATTAGATCCTAAGTCTCGAAAGGGATTTCCAATTAGATTAAATCATTATCAGACTGATATCTCTAAGATAAAACGTGATTTAGAGTGGGCTCCAACTTTTGATTTACTTAATGGTCTAAAGGATAGTTTTGTGAATGATTTTAATAATAAAAAGAGTGAGGAGTTTGATGAAAATTCAGATAATATTCTTTTTAATTCTTAAATAGCCTAATAAAGTTACAAAAGTCAGGATAAATCCTATCCAATAAAAAATTAAAGCTAAATTATTCAAAAAGCTAATTTTTAATGGCGTAAAGAAGGTAATTACTGAAATAAAAAAGAAAAATGTTTTATATTTTCCTAACATTGATGCTGGTAAACCGTCTTTTGTAGAGTTCCTTAGGCTAGAGATAATTAATTCTCTAAATAAAATTAATGACAAAGACCAGAAGGGTATAAAATTATTTTTACAAAGGAAGGTCAAAGGAATTAAATAAAAAACTTTATCACTTAAGGGATCAAGGATAGCGCCTAATCTGGTTTTAAGATTAAATTTCCTCGCAATTAACCCGTCAAAATAATCAGTTAAACCTCCAATAATAATAAATATAAAGACATAAAAAGGTCTGTTAATTTCTAAAAAAAGTATTAATGGAAATACAAGGAAAAGGCGAGATATCGATAATAAATTGGGAATATTCAATGCCAAATTTTTAAGATTTTTTCTTAATAACAAATTAGTTTTTGTATATAAAAAATATATTACACTCTCAACAAGCTTAAATTTTTAGTAAAAATTTTAAATAGTTTTTGATGCTAGATTCTAAAATTTAATTTAAATCTGAATCCTAAAGATTATAAACTCAACTTCTCTTTATGAATGATGATGTTTTATATTACAAAATTATTCCTTATTTTTAATGCAGCCTCATAGCCTAAAGCTATCTCCAGAATCTGATTTGATAAATTCAATTAAAGAATATTCTTTATCGAATAATTTATACGGATATGTTTCTGGAGTGGTTGGTAATCTTAGAACAGTTTGTATTCAATGCCCAGGTAATCAAGAGATAAATAAATTTGAAGGAAATCTAGAGATAGTTTCTTTAAACGGACATTTTAATAAAGGAGATGTTCATTTACATTTGAGTTTTGCAGATGAGGGATGTAATGTGTTTGGCGGGCATCTTGAGGAGGGATGTATTGTAAAAAAAGGTACTGATATATTATTACTTTCTTTTGAACCGAAAATTATTAATATCTCAAATCATGATTTAATCACTAATGAATCACGTGTAAAAGTGTATATTTTAAAAGATTGTCCTTGGTCTAAAAGAGCAATTAGGTTGCTTAATTCTTTATCTATCCCTCATGAAGTTACTCTAATAGACAATGATGAGAGCTTTCAAAAAATTATGGCTCAAAGTAGCCATAATACTTTCCCTCAAATATTTTTGGATAATAAATTTTTTGGAGGATATGATGAACTTTCAGAACAAGCAAAATTGGATAACTTAATTTCATTTAAGTAATCTAAATTTTTTAACTATCACGATTAGTAAGCTTTTCAGCAACTAATTCGTCTTCTAACTGCTTTATTAATCTTGATACAAGACTTTGAAATTCTGGCTGACAGCCTTTAAATGCAGCTTTATGCCTTATGGGCTCATTTCTAGTTCTTAAATCAGTAAGCATTAATTGTAATGCGTCAATTTTGGGATTTATTTTCATAGTTTTAATTTATATATTTACATCTTTTAAATCATTTGCATAGCTTTTTTAAAAGATATCTTTTTATTATCATTCGAACTTGTAACTTCTATTAATTTATTTATGGATTCTTTGTTTTTTATAGAATTTATACAACATTGCGCAACTAATCTTCTTGGGATTGATCCATTAATTTGAGTATCTTCTTTTGAATAATTTATATTTTCTGATTTAATATCTTCATTTTCCTTTAGTCCTCCAGGTCTAATAATAGTCCATTCAAAATTTGAATTGCGTAGAAAGTTTTCACCTAATTTCTTCCAAATAAGAATTAAACCAAATAAGTTTAATGGGTGAAATAATTTACCAGTACAAAGGGAACTAACTAAAATAACTCTTTTAATACCAACTCTTTTGCAACTCTCTAATTGCCTGTATACACCTAATGCATCAACCTTTGCAGGACCAGTTAAATCTAATGATGCTCTCGCTCCAGTCGCAATTATCAAAGCATCAATATCTTTTAAAGCTTCATCAAGTTCTCCTTTTTTTGTCTAATGAAACCCTTATTGTTTCTAAACGCTCTAGTCCTGCTGAGATTTTTGAATTCTTTCTGATGATTTGCCTTACTTTATATCCTTTCTTAACTGCTTCTTCGGAAATTCTATAACCTGTTTTCCCCGATGCACCAGTAATTGCTATTTTCATGATTAAAAAACTAATTTAAATATTATATAAATTTCTTAAGGCTTTTTACATATAAATTTCTTTTTTCTTTTGGGATAAAGAGTGCGACATAAATAACATTTTGTTCCATCACAGCCTCTTGCTGTACAGTATTCTCTGCCATAAAAGATTATTTGCAAATGTAAGGTATTCCAATCGTTAACAGGAAATATTTTTTTTAGGTCTTTTTCTGTTTGAACTACACTATCTCCATTTGATAGCCCCCATCTTTGTGACAGCCTGTGTATGTGAGTGTCGACTGGGAATGAGGGTATTTTAAACACTTGAGACATTACAACTGATGCTGTTTTATGACCTACTCCTGGAAGAGATTCAAGCTTCTCAAAAGAATCTGGGACCGTACTATTATGCTTCTCAATCAACAGTTTAGATAAGTTATAGATGTTCTTTGATTTTTGATTAGATAGACCTAAAAATTTTATGTATTCGTAAATGCCATTAATACCTAGCCGCATCATCTTTTCTGGATTATCTGCAACCTTAAATAAGCTTTTTGTTAATTCATTAACTTTCTTATCTGTTGATTGAGCACTTAAAACTACGGCAACTAGAAGTGTATATGCATTTGTATGATCAAGGGGTATTGGAGGCGATGGATATAGCTTTTTGAGTTCCTTTCTTATTATTTCTGCTCTTTCAGACTTTCTCATTAAATTTGACAAATTAAATGGTGTATAAAATTATACAAGGGATATTTTAGGTGAATATTTTCTGCTAACTTAATATATTTAAATAAGAGGAACTTAGTGAATAATGATGCGTTAATAATTGATGATTTGCATCATAAATATGATAAGCGAGAATGTTCAAATTGGATATTAAACGAAATTAACCTGAAAATTGAAAATGGCGAATTGTTAGGGTTGCTTGGTCCTTCTGGTTGCGGAAAGACTACTCTTTTAAGATTAATCGCGGGGTTCGAATATCCCTCTAAAGGGAGGATTTCATTAAATGATAAGGAAATTTCAAGTAGGAAAAAAATTCTTAGTCCTGAGAAGAGAAATATTGGTATGGTTTTTCAAGACTATGCACTTTTCCCTCACTTAACTGTTATGGAAAATGTGATTTTTGGTTTGAAAAACAAAAAAGACAGATCTAGAGTTAATTATTTATTAAATATTGTTGGTCTTGATAGTTTTGTTGGAAGGTATCCACATGAACTGTCTGGAGGCCAAAAACAAAGACTCGCAATTGCGAGAGCTCTTGCTCCAGGTACAAGTTTTATTTTATTAGATGAACCATTTTGCAGTCTTGATATACATGTCAAACTAAAATTGAGAAGTGAACTCCCTAATATTCTTAAAGGTTGTAATGCAAGCGGATTGATGGTTACTCATGATCCAGAAGAAGCGATGTCAATTTGTGATAAAGTCGCCGTTATGAATGATGGAAAAATACATCAAATTGATAAACCAATTAACCTTCTAAATAATCCCAAGACCATATTTGTTAGTAGTTTTATTTTGGGCAATAATATTATTAATCTAAAAAGAAATGGTAATTCATATATTTCTTGTTTAGGTGAAATAAAGTGTTCAGAATATTTGAATAATACAAGTATAAAAAATATGTCAATTTCGCCTAAATTTATTTCAGTAAAAAGATCAGAATCTGGTGATGCGATTGTTCTATCTAAAGAATTTCTTGGAGAATTTCTTATATATAAAGTATCTATTAATGGAAACATATTAAGGGTAAGAACTGATATTAATAATCTTCTTAATAATGGTGATAAATGTTCTCTTTCTATTAATAAAAATAGTTATTATTTTTTATATCCTGGAGCATTTAAGGAATATATATAGACTTTTTTATAGGCAATTACACTTGCCCCCCTTCCAATTAGAGCATTTTTTCTTTTTACATTTCTTTTTTCTACTTTTATATATATTATTAGTTAATAGCAGTTCAGAAAAACTGTACTGTAAATTCATTTATAGTATTGAGATTGATTTTCATTATCATATTATTTAATTTAATTTAAAGGATTAATTAATTACTAATTTATACAAAATGTTGTATTATTTAAATAGTTTCTTATTGAGCAATGAAAGAAAATAATCTGAAGTTAAAGAAATTAATTAATTATGGTCCATCTGGGAGAGCTGTAGCACAACCAATCGACAAAAGTTTATTGGATAATATATTTGGACATTTAACAATGGAAAGATATGCTAATGTTCAATATTTTTCTATATACCTCTGGTTTCAAGAACGTGATTTAAATGGATTTGCTTCTCATTTCCTAAGTGAATCACAAGGTGAAATGGAACATGCTCAGAAATTTGCAGATTACTTAATCGCAAGAGGACAAAGCGTAAAATTAGATGAAATTCCCGCACCAGTTCAAGCATGGGATTCAATAGAGGATCTTATTTCTTATTCTTTCAACATGGAGGCTGATTTAACTTCATCTCTGCAACAACTTTATTCCATTTCAGAAAGAATTTCAGATACAAGAACCAACGTATTTTTAGATCCAATCATTGAGGCTCAAACAAAATCAGAAGATGAATTTGCAAACATACTTGGTAAAGTAAAGTTTGCTTCTAATCAACCTTCTGCAATCTTATTGATAGATAGTGATTTAAAGAAAAAATAGATTACTTTCAAATTTGTTTTCATTTAGTGTTCTTTTCGTTATTTCAACAAGTAAATTAGAAAAGTTTATTTTCTCAGTACTATTTTTATTTAAGAGCTCAGCTATTTTATAAATCTCATTAACTCTTTTGAAAATATTTTTGTTTTCAGAAAATAACCTTCCCTTCAATGCTTTATTTTCTGTAGTTTTGTAGGATTGCCTGATATTTCTGAGCCTATTCGATAAAACTTCAACTTCCATTAACAAGTTGTTAGTAAGTGATTGTGATTCCTTCATATTTTTATAGCGGCGATGTTTCAATAAAAGAAGGAGCAACACTGACAGTTTGGGTTCCAATAGGAGCTATTAATAACTCAGATGATCTTAATTTAGAAATTAATCTTGTTGATGTTACTCGTGTAGAACCGATTAATTCACCAATCCTTTCATGAGTTAACCTAAAAGGTAACTCACACCATTGACCACATCTTCTACCTAGACGATTTACTAGTATTGAAAACAAAGCTTGTAAGCGCTGTTCTGCATTTCCTAAGTGTCTAATCCTAAGGAGTTGCAAAGTCCATTCATTTACCGCATCGAAACCAGTATTCTCATCAATATTTACATTGCTGTGAAAAGATAAATCTGTTAGTGCTTCTACACAGACACCTTCGCTACATAAAAGATCCGTTCTTAATTGATCACCTGATTGTAAAAATGCGAGTGTCATTCCTTCAGTTTCTTCACAAGGGCAATAAACTCTCGCAATTCCACTTTCAACTTCTAGGCATGTGCCTTTTGGTCTTGATGAAGGATCTATTAAAACGGATTGCCCAGTTACTATCCTTACTGATTTCGAGGGAAATTCTCCATAATTATGGAAATTCATTAATAAATACTTGATAATGAGAATTATTATCAATTATGAACTATAAATTCACTTATTGCAATAGATTCTCATTATCAATGCATTTCTGATGTTTTTCTTTACATAGTATTTATGAATATAATTTAGGTATAATTGCTAAATATTTTAATTTAGATGAGCGTAAAAAGAGTTTGTTTTAATTGTGGAAGTTCTTCATTCGTCTCAGATCGATCTTTAGGAGGTAAGATTGTATGTTCTAAATGTGGATCTTCTTCGTTTAAAAATAAATCCTCTTCATTTTTAAAAAGTAAAAAATTCGTATTTCTTGTTATCGCGATAGCTATTTTTATTATTGTTATATAGATATTCTATTTATATTCCAAAGTCCATTATTATTAGTTACTTCGACTTGAATACCAAATAACTTATTAAGATTTTCACTATTTATAACCTTATTTTGATCTCCATCAGCGATAATTTTGCCATCTTTTAGCATTATGACCCTGTCATAAATTTTTGTAATCGTTGAAATATCATGAGTAACGCATAAAATTTTTGTATTTAATTTTGATAATTCATTAACCTTATCAATTACAAAAAACTTTGATTTATAATCTAAATTTGCAATTGGTTCATCTAAGATTAAGATTTCCGGTTTTTTGATTAATGCCCTTGCAATAAGAGAAATTTGTTTTTCTCCATCTGATAAATAGGAAAAATTCTTTTTAGATAAATTAGAAATATTCATTTTCTTCATGATTTTTTCCACCTTATAAGAATCTCTTTCAGATTTATTTTGTACGTAACAATATCTTCCATATAGTCCACTTAAAATTAAATCAAAAACTTGTAAATTTGGATTTATTCTATTTTTTATATCATTATTTACAGTACTTATTTTATTTCTTAGTTCCCATAAATTTATAAGTTCTTTGCCAAATATTTTAAGTTTCGATTCATTAGCTACTACTGGGTATATGTTTCTATTAATTATTTCAATTAAGGATGATTTACCTGAACCATTTGGTCCAATTAATATTACATTTTCTGAATACGCTATCTTTAAATTTAAATCTTTAATTACTCTAAAGCCATTTTTAAAACAATTTACATTTTTTGCGTCAAACCAAAATTTATTAAACACTAAAACATACTACTCCAAAATATAATCAATTGAATCGAGCTTAAAATAAATATAAAGAGATAAAGCCAATTTAACCATGAAGGTCTATTTACTTTCTTCATCAATTATATTATTAACATGAAAAATATTAGCGGAGCAGCAAATCTTACAAATGTTTTTCTAATAATATCTATATTATTTGCAATCTCTAACTTCTTTATTTCCGGGGGATATTTCAATATCACCTTGTCGTATACATCAAGATTTTTGGTTTTGGTTATAATTTTCCATGGTTCATCTTTATCTTCAGACTTCTTGTACCACTTCCAAAAATAATTTATTATTCTGTCTTCTCCTAATAATTTTATTTCATCCTTACTTATAAATCCCATATCGTGATTATATGTTTGTGTTTTTAAAATCATATAATCCTCATCGAATATCTTATAAAAAATCTTTCTTTGAGTCTCTTTAAATAATAAGAGATTATTAAGTAGTTTATTTTGTAGAAATTTCCTATAGTGTCTCACTATTACTCTTGCTTTGTTATTACCTAGAGGAATATGATCTAAAACTTGTAAATATCTTGATGAGGAAGGATTGCCTTTGTAAATTAATATCCTTCCTGGAGGGATGTATTTTATCCGAATAAATTCTTTTGTAGGGTCATTCTTGTAATAATAAATACTTTCAATGTATTTGGGATTAATATTAATTTTCTGGTTAAAACTAACTAGTACGTTTTTATTCACATCTTTATCAGGGATTGTATCGCCATGAACCCAAAAGATATGAAGGATATCTAGGTGATTTTCAATAATCCTTGACCAATCACATTTGAAGTCAACTAATACCTCCTCAAATACATAATCCTTATCTGAAAAGCCATTTTCATATAATTCGTAGTTACTTATAGGTGTATCTTCACTTATATTATTTAAATCAGTTTCAGATTTTTTAGAAAAATGTACAAAAATATATCCATTTTTTTCTGAAGTTTTGTATTGAGATAAATGTATTCTTTTGGCGTAGTTATCGTAGTTATTATCAACTATATGGCGACATGTTATTCTGTCGAGATTTTGGCAACTTCCTACAGACGAAAACTTGGCTCCATGATATGGGCAGGTTATTACTCCATCTGATAATGTCCCTCCAAAAAAGGAGGCCCCTCTGTGTGGACAAATATTTTTAATACACCTAACGTTTTTATTTTCATCTCTATAAAGAACAAGAGGCTCATCATAGAGTGAAAAATAATATAGCTTATTTTTTTTTAGTTCTTTAGAGGGACAAATTGCATACCAACCAAATAAACCTATATTTAATTCTTTTTGATTTTCTCTAATATCAAACGAGTCAATTTTTACTACCGTTCCTTTTTTAAATGGCTTAAGAACGGTATTAAAGTCTTTTGATTTAAAAAAATTAATTTGTCTGTTTTCCATAAATTAATTTCTTTTTTTAAATGACTGTTTATCTTTCGGAACTATAACCCAAGTAAATAATCAATTTCTTATAAAAAGAAAATTCTCTATTATTTGTAGCAATAATTATGTAATTATCGAAAAATATTGAGTCTATGTCGTATCAATGTATCTTTATTTCATGTTTTTTGTATCTTTTGTGATTCTTTCAAATTTTTTATGTAATCAATAGCATCATCAATATTTTTGTGGAAATTACATTGACCCAAATAACAACCTATAAATCTTAAAAATTTTCTCTTGCCACCACTAATTTCATATCTATGTATTGTTCCGCCATCAGTAGGCGCATAAATAAGTTCTGGTAGTGCCATATTAATTTTGTATTTAATACTTAATTAAACAATAATTCATGTTCAAATACATTTCCATAGCTCAATCCATATATTTAATAATTAATTTACTTATTTTTGGATAATTAATTATTGAATACCAATGTTTGATTTGTTAGCTATTAATTATTGATATGGATTTTTTATAGTGCCAAAAGCATATAGGCGTTTTTTAAAAAAACTACCAAAAAAAATTCAAATTATAAAATACTCATTTCGAGAGTTTTTATCTTCAAAAAAATGAAATAGCTTTTGTGGTTAATAAATTTTGAATACTTATATTTTTAATAAAACATAGTCTGCAGAGTTAAATTTTAAACTATATTAAATTTGCAATTTGTGAAATATTATGATCAAAAGAGTTTTTGCGATATTCGCTTTAACTTTGCTTTTTCTATTTAGTAGTCCAGTTTACTCATTAGATACTTCTTTTAAAACTCTTGAAAAGTATACTAAAAAGATCTCTAACAAGTTCACTAGAACTTACTGCAACACTACCAAATTCGGTATTTCTTATGAAGGAGCTTTGGCTTTTGCAATTGGAGAGACTAATAAGGAATTTAAAAATAATAAACTCAATAATTTGATAGATTATTCTCTTCTAAAAAATTTAATAGTTAATGATTTAGAAAATAATTGCCAGATTTATGATTTTGAAATTAGTAATTTAGAAAATTTAAAATTTAACTAGAAAAAATGTAAAATTTTAAAGTTTTATTTTTTACCTATCCAATCATTGGGTTTCTCCATCATCCATTCGAAAACACCCTTAGCATCAAGGTTTTTAGATGCATAAACAAATAAAATTGGAAATATT
>CACGDL010000008.1 GCA_902571795.1 uncultured Prochlorococcus sp. | reverse complement strand
AAGTCGGTTATTGTTCCAGAAGAGAAGCAGATAGATTAATTTTAGAAGGAAAGGTAACCATCAATGGCAAAATTCCAGAAATTGGAGCCAAAGTAGAAGAAAGTGATCAAGTAGAAGTTAAAGGTCAAATAATGGAAAAATCAACGAGAAAAAAAAACACGTACTTAGCCTTTAATAAACCTGTAGGAATTGTTTGCACAACAGATAGAAAAGTAGAACCAAATAATGTAATTGATTTCATTAAATATCCTAAAAGAATTTTCCCTATAGGAAGATTAGATAAGCTTAGTGAGGGATTGATTTTTTTAACTGATGATGGAGATATCGTAAATAAAATACTCAGAGCAAGAAATAATCATGAAAAAGAATATATTGTAAAAGTTAATCGTCCGATTAATAGCGACTTTATTCAAAGCATGAGTAATGGAGTTGAAATATTAGACACAAAAACCAAAAATTGTTTCGTAAAACAATTGGGACCAAGAAATTTTAAAATAATACTCACACAGGGACTTAACCGCCAGATTAGAAGAATGTGTGAGGCCTTAGGTTATAGAGTACGGTCATTAAAACGTATAAGAATTATGAATATTAAGCTGGACGTGCCCACAGGAGAATATAGAGAACTTAGTAAAGATGAACTATTAGAATTAAATGAATTACTCAAAAATTCCTCAAAAACATTTGACTAATCAAAAACCAACAAAATGATTGTGAAGTCAAAGTAAATTGGTTAGCAAAAGTGCAAGATTTATACTTTTTCAACTTTGGTAGAAATAATTTAAATAGTATGAAACTCTTTCTACTTTTACTGCCATTAGTTAGTAATTGAGTAAAATTTGACCACCTGAAGAGGATTAGCAGCCCCAGCTCTTTTTTGTCCAATCTTCCTCGGTTATTCTACAACTCTGAATAATAAATTTTTCCCATTCTTCTCTAGCTACCTCTTTCTTTAATTCTTCTCTGGTTGTCATGACAAGTGTTTATTTGCCCCATTTAGGAATATCATTCCATGAATTAATAGACATATACTTAAAAAATTGATCTTTATTATTCTATTTATAATAAAGTTTTTTACCCTTGATCTATTTGAATTAACCAATTAATAAGATTTAGCTATCGCTTTTCTAAGGATAAAAGTCTACTTTCCAACGCATCAAGCAATAACTTAATGGGTTATATCCATTACAATTCCAGAACTTGAATATTTTTACGGCGAAATGGTGGAAATTAGCATCATTGAAAAAAAACCAGCCAAAATAAATAGCAAACGCAGTTACAACAAACGCAGCATATTGAAGCCAATGTGTTCCATACTTATCCACACCATTTTTGTCAAAATTAGAATTACTCACTTAAAGAATTGGATAAGCTATCCATCCAAATAAGGTATAGTTAATAATGACAGCCATGAAACCTATCATTGCAAGCCTTCCATTTGTTCTTTCAGCAATAAACCAATAAGTATTTGGCCATTCAAAATTCACCTCCATATTGGATTTTTTATCTTCTGAAATAGTCTCCTCTTTAGAAGTGTTTTCTTGGTCAAGATAATAATTACTGTCTGGGAAAAAGCTTTCGCTCGAAAAGTTATCTTTAAATTTACTCATTTTATTAAAAATTTAATTCTTTTATATCTTAAAAAATAAAAAGGCTAAATAGGTTAAAAAGGTATTTCATCAACCAAATATGTTTTACCTTTTCAGGGCTATTGGTTAGTAACAAAATATACAATAATTCCCAAAGCACCCGCTAGGCAAAATGCGACAGTCCTCACGAGAACGAAGTGAAACTATATCTAAACTTTTACTTAATTTTACTTGATTTTTCCTGACAATTTAAGCAATATTTGATCACTATTTTAAGGAATTCAGCCCTAACTATCTTTCTTATAATAATGAGAGTTTCATCAACAATATAAAGCTACTGTTTGATCTAAATCTGCACAAGGTTCAATAGTAAATTCCAATAGTTCTTTCCAAGGACTCCATTGTTTCCAAATAGTTTCTAGAGAATCAGCATCTACAACAGAGTAACCTCTGCCATGTTGAGGTAAGAAAATCCAAGATTTAACGTCATAACCCTCTGGTCTATTTTGTGGCCCTCCATGGTCATACCATTCCTTTAGCATTTTTGCTCCCTTGTCTTGGGCATTTGCATCAGTAAATTTATAAGAAATTAGAAACAACATAAATAAACAAATAATTGCAACTTATCTTAGAGCGACTTATTTAAAAGCGGCGTAAGTGGTAAGCGTTTCAATTTTTATTGTTAACTAATCCATAAATACATAAAAGAGGATTCACTATTAAAACAATCCAAAATGGAGTCGGGGGACCTCCATCAACAATTGTCCCAGCGTTAAAAGTATTGAATAGAGCTACTCCTAAAAAACAAAAAATCAAAGCTAATTCACCTGATAAAACTTTTCTTAAAGAGGCTTTATCTTTTATGGAACTACAAATAATTAATAAAAAACCTATTCCCAAATTACTAGCTGCTACAACATCTGCAGTACCTCTAACAAAAAGCAATGTTTCACTTGAAGCATCGCCTGCAATAGTTTCCACTGAAAAGATGAGTAAAGAAATAATTAACAATCCCAACAGAATATGAAGAGCTCCAGTAGTTTTTAAAATATTTTTTAACTTCATAAAAATCAGCTAGTTACCCCTTATGTTAGAACGACTGTCAACAAATTTGACCACTATCTGACCACAATTCTAGTAATTGTATCTTGACCAATAAAAAAGCGAGTCTGGGTAACTCGCTAGTATGAATTGATTTTGATTGAGTCGGGGCGACAGGATTCGAAACTGGGCCTATTGCTCCCAAAGCACCCACCCTCCAATTTTAGATGGTAATCTAAATAAACAAGTCAGGCTTTGGCAAGTGAGTCGTAATTTCAGAGAAGTTATTAGTCTCAGAAATAGGTCAAAGGTATACAAAATTATCCGTAAATATACAATTCCTTTCCCGTTTGTCGCCCGAAATTTAAAAAGGTTTTATAAATTTAATTCAATGAAATTTCTCAACTTTTATTCATCCAGCTAATCCAATCGGCGGATATTTCTTTGGGGCAAACAGCCTCGCATTCAAGATTATTACTACATTGACCAAAACCTTCAATAGTCATTTGTTTTCGCATTTTTATTGACCTTTCTTTTTTACCATTAATCCCTTGAGGGAGTTGTCCTAAATGAGCTAGTTTCGCAGCTACAAAAAGACTTGATGATGCATTTTTACATCCTGCAACACAAGCCCCACAACCTATACACGTAGCGGTTTCAAAAGACGAAAATGCTTGTTTAGGACTTATTGGAATTGAATTGGCATCCGGTGAATTACCAGTCTCAGTAGAAAAATAGCCACCCGAAATAATTAATTTATCCAATGCATTTCTATCTACTGATAAGTCTTGGATGATTGGGAATGATTTTGCTCGCCATGGTTCAAGGATTATCAAAGCATTATCTTTAAAATTTCTCATATAAAGCTGACAAGTAGCTGTACCTCTTTTTGGCCCATGAGGTTGACCATTTATTAAAAAACCACAACTACCACATATTCCCTCTCTACAATCGTGATCAAAGGTAATAGGCCTAATATTTTTAGTTGTTAATTCTTCATTCAATTGATCTAAGGCTTCGAGTAAAGATAATTTTATAGATACTTTTTCTAAACTAAATTCTTCATATAACCCGTTAGATTCATTACTAACTTGCCTCCAAACTTTAAATTTAATTGAAATAAAATCTCTCATTTATAGTTTCTAGTATTTAAGTTAATCTTCTTGAAGTTTAGGTCTTCAGAAAATCTTATATGAGAATTATTATCAGAATTAAATTTCCAAACTGCTATGTGGGAGAAAAGTTCATCATTCCTCTTTGCTTCTCCTTCCTTAGTTTGATATTCTTCTCTGAAATGGGCTCCACATGATTCCTCCCTTTCAATAGCATCTTTAATCATAAGTATGGAGAGTTCAAAAAAGTCTTCTACCCTCAGAGCTTTCTCAAGCTCTACATTTAAACCAGAATTTGTTTCAGGTATTTTTAAATTAGAATAAAAATTATTTCTTAAAATTTCTACTTCTTCAAGGGCAGATTTTAGGTCATTTCTATTTCTAGTAATACCGCATTTCGAGATCATTATTTCCCCTAGAGCTCTATGGAAATAGTCAACAGGTTTTTCACCTTTTATTTTTTGTAAAGCTTTAACTTTTTTATCGACGTAATTTAAAGCCTCTTTACAAGCCTCATCAATACTTCTGTTATCCATACTCTTATTATTTGCTAACCAAGAGGTGATAGTTTTTGGTGATATAAAGTATCCATCACACAAGCATTGCAATAAAGCATTTGCACCTAGCCGATTAGCGCCATGAACAGAATAGTTAGCTTCTCCTAAAACGAAAAGGCCATCTATATTACTCATTAAATTGTAATCCACCCATAATCCACCCATTGTGTAATGAGGGGCTGGATAAATTTTCATAGGTACTTTTGTTGGATCTTCACCGACAATTCGTTCATACATCTCTAATAAATTCCCATATTTAGCCTTTATTACCTCTAATCCATCTCTATTTATTGAGTCTTGTAAATCAAGATATACTCCTTTACCACCAAAGCCAATCCCAAAACCTTTTTCGCAGATCTCTCTTGCTCTTCTAGAGGCGACATCTCTGGGAACTAAATTCCCATATTTAGGATATTGCCTTTCCAGAAAATAGTCTCTTTCATGTTCTGGAATATTTTCTGGATCATCTTTTGAATTAATTTTTTTTGGTAACCAAATTCTTCCATCATTCCTTAAACTTTCGCTCATTAAAGTTAATTTGCTTTGATAAATACCTTCAGGAGGGATACATGTTGGGTGTATTTGTGTGAAAGAGGGATTTGCAAAATTCGCCCCCCTTTTGTGGGCCCTCCAAATTGCAGTGGCATTCGATTTTAATGAATTTGTTGATAGGTAATAGACGTTGCTATATCCTCCAGTTGCTAAAACAACACAATTTGCTTTATAAGTCTCTAAATTTCCATTAATTAAATTTCTTGCAATTACTCCTCTTGCAATATCATTAACAATTACCAAATCAAGCACATCTCTTTTTGTAAAAAGTTCAATATTTCCAAGATTCACCTGTCGCGATAAGGCTTGATAAGCTCCATATAGTAACTGTTGTCCTGTTTGACCTCGGGCGTAAAAAGTTCGACTAACTACAGCACCTCCAAATCTTCGGGTAGCAAGAGTTCCATCATATTCACGAGCAAAAGGTACTCCTTGTGAGACACACTGATCAATTATGGAACTACTTAATTCAGAAAGACGTTGGCAACTTGCTTCTCTAGCTCTAAAATCACCTCCAAGTACGGTGTCTTGAAATAATTGATCTATAACAATTTTATTTTTTTCATCTAATATCGATCTTGCCGCATTAATACCCCCTTGGGCTGATACTGAGTGTGCTCTTCTGGGACTATCATGATAAGTGAGAAGTTTAATCTTAAATCCTTCCTCAGCGAGAGTAGCTGCAGCAGAACTGCCTGATAAGCCGCATCCTACAATAATAATTTCAAATTTATTTTTATTTTCAATAGTAAGATTTGACAGGTTTTTAATTGTTTTTTGCCACGCTCCTTCTACTTCTCCTGTTGGCAAATTTGGATTAATGAAGTTATTCATTTTATTACTTAAATCTTAAGTAAAAAGTCATTATTAAATAAGAAAGTCCAAAAATTATAGATATAAATCTACTTATATATCTTATTTTTAACGAATTACTTTGACTTAAGATCCCTAAACTTCTATGACCTGATTCAATACCTTGTACCATATGAAAAAAAAGTGAGATTGATGCTAAGGAATAAAGAACTAAAATATGAACTCCTCCCAATTTATTTTTTAAAGAAATTAACTCCAAGTTATCGTCAGGTCTAGGGAATCTTAATTGCAAGAGATGAATTATTAAAAAGGAAGCTAAGATTACGCCTGTAAAAGGTTGAACTTTGGATGCAAGTACTCCTAAGTAATCATTTCTCCTAGTCTTTAAAATTGCTTTATTACTTGATCTATTTTTTAAAACCTTTTTTAATGTTAGAAAAATATGAATTATGAATGTTGTGGCAAGTACTATTTCTGAATAAGGTAAAAATAAACTCGAATGTAAATTTGTCGCGTATATTTCAAAAGCATCAGGATTAATTCCTGCAAAAATAACACCTGCAAGATGAACTGTAATAAAGAAAACTAATACTAATCCACTGTAAGATTGAAATTTTTGTGTAAGAATTTCTAGGTCCAAAAATTAAATATTAATGTTTTAAATTTATTTCCCCAATTTTAATCAAACATTTAATAATGTGAGAAAATCTCTGTATATAAAAATTGCCTTATTGATGCATATTCATCTTAAAAACTGTTTATATACCCTTAAAAGTTATACAAATCCTCGCCAATTCCTCGCCCGAAACGTTTTTAAAAATTTTGAGAAGTCACTCAGGGCGACAGGATTCGAACCTGCGACCTAGTGCTCCCAAAGCACTTAATAAAAGCCATAGTTTAGCACTAGGATTTCAAGTTATATCTAATTATTTGCATGATTCTGTAAAGTTTGTCGTGACAAATAAAGTAATATTTGTCCTTAATTTGTACGCAAAATATTAGTTAAGAAAAATTTGACTAGCATTTTATACAAGATATTGATCTATTTAAATCAATAAAAATTTGAGAGATGGAATATAGTTTTGGGGAATTACGAGCAAAAATTTTGGAATCATTTGATTACTTCGAATATCTAAATTCAATATCATTTCATCCACCTGCAATGATAATTACTACAGTAGTATTCTTTTATATAAGAAGAAAAATTTTATTAGCTGGCAAAAAACATTAGCAGTCTATTTAATATTTATATTTTTGAATGAGTCAAAAATTAAATAAACAAAGCAAGTAATAAAAACAATTACATATATAGATTCCATTTAACTTACCGTTGTTATTGAACTGCTTAATCCATAAGTGAGAAAAATAAAACTAGCAAAAGCAACTCCTATCATTACTGTTGTGTAGAATTTATTCAGTTTGAAATTATTACTCTCAGATGAAAAGTCTGCAATAACAAAACTTTTCATTGAATATTTATCTCTATTTCTGAAATTATTGCTGTTAACCAAACTGCCTAAGATTGGATCTGTAGAAACTTTTATTTCTTGATTGATAACAGAATTTAAGCCTTTATCTTCATTGAAGAATCTTGGAAACATGTATGCATGCCACAAAGCTATTATTGCTACCCAAAAAACTAGACTAACGCCTGCAAAACCAAAAAGTAAGAATTTAAAGGTTTCCATATTTTTTTTTAATTACCTAAAATCTACATCAAAAAAAATATCTAAATATCGCAATCCAAAAAAATATACTTTAAATAAATCAATTAATCATTTCATGATGTTACTAATGATTAGAAACAATGTTATTAGAGGTTTTTCTTTAAATATAAGTTAATGATCAAATCATTTATTTAACTAAAAAAGACAAAATAATAATCAAATTTATCATTACTTTTTAGAAATGGATTTCAGGATTTTACTTGTTATTGCACCAATAATATTCTCATGGATATTTACAGTCTTTTGGTTAGGTAGGTGGGATGTATTTAGATTAACACCATTGGGATTACCAAAGAGGGGAGTAGCTCCTTTTAAAAATTATCAAGTATGGGAAGATTCAGCATTAATTCCTGATACTGGCAGACCAGCAGAAGGTTATCCAGTATTTACTGTAAGAACCGCAGCAGTTAATGCCCTAGGGATTCCAACCGTTTTCTTCCTTGGAGCAATATTGGCAATGCAGTTTAAATCTTATTAATAGGAAATTTTGATGGATATTAGATTTTTAATTGTTGGAGCACCTTTTTTAATCGTATTTTTTTATACCTTGTTTTGGCTAAAAAAATGGGGTGCTTTTAATTATACAAATAATAATTTGCCAAAAAATATTTCTCTTAAAAATGAATCAATTGAACAAAGTTATATTTTAGAGAATATCTTTTTAACAAAAAATTAATCAAATTTTTCTTACCCTTAAATTAATACCCTGTCATGATTCCAATTGAACAGTATTTGTTTTTTGCAGTTTCTCTTTATGCATTTTTTTATCTTTCAATAATTATTGTAAGTACATTAATTAGTTTTTCCTAGGTAATAATTACATAAAATATTAAACACTTATTTGTATAAAATTAATCTTCCCGTATTTTAAAACTCATTATATAAATATATAAGTAGATATTAGGGCAATCTACTAACCGCTAGCTTTGATAAAGCGGTTCGTAATGAGAACCTCCCTTTGACCTCATTTTCTTTTTCGCAATCTTAGAAAATGAGGTTTAAATAATTTTTAATAGTCAGGAACATTAAAGTTAATTTTCTATATAAATCCAGTTATTAAATTTTATTCATGATTATGTATATTATTTACTTTTTAAAATAGAGTTTTTTATTTATAAAGAATATGTAGATATTTGGCGAATCTGCAACGGTATAGATTCCGTCTTTATGAACCTAGCCAACGAAAATATTCCTAGCTACGTTTTAGTTATTTTAGTAGTTAGGAATATTTTTATTTATTTCACCTTTAAAGTAAATTTTTCTGGAAATCAAATGATCAATAAATCAAGTAATGAATTTACATTAGAAAAAATTTATAAGAATTTGGAATCTGGAATGCCAGAGAATAAATCTATCAAAGAGTATGCTCTGCCTAATGCGAGACAGTGGCTTGGTGGAAGATTCGTTGCTATATGGGTTTTACCTATTTATTTTTTAAGAAAAATTGCAAAGTTTTCTGCTTCTTCCTCCTTTGTTAAGCCATATTCTCCTTCTAAAAATGGGCCATCTTATAAGCAACCAGAAACCCTATTTACTTCTTTACGAAGTGTTTTCAGGGGTGAAGATCATTTAAGATTTTTTGACCATAGATTTATTGGTATTTGGGTTTTACCAATTGCCTTAACTGGGATAGTTTTTGAAATTCTACTTATAGCTCCTACTAATAACTCTTCACCTTTCAATTAAGCATCTTTTGTCTCCAATTTGTCCGCATTGGAAATGGCAATTAAATATTGATTTAGTTAGTTATTTTTTTTATTTTTTCTAAATTCCATTTATCAAATATTAATTTCATCTCTCTTTCGTAGTATCTTACTTTCTTTGCGAAAGGTAGTTGTTGAATAATTATCCCTAAAGGGAATTTAAAAAAAGAAGAAACATAAACAATATAAAACTCGACAAAAGATGGTTTTTTGGGAAGCGGTAAATTTTTTAGATATGCCCAATCAATGCAAGGTTTTAGTTGCTTATCACTTGCGATAATATTTTTTTTACATCTCCACCAAGAAAATAGATAAATGCAAATAAAAATCGGTAACGGAAGCAGTCGAAACATTTTACTTAGTTATATCTAATAAAAATATATAAATCCCCAACAATGCTGCTGTAGCTACACCTACACCAATAACTTTATTTGGTTGATTATTCCAAAGATTAGTTAAAAATTCCATATAAAAATTATAGGAAATTAACTTCTTTACCAGTCATATTAATTTTTGAATCTAAGAATATCTACGAACAACTAAGAAAAGACACGCAAATGACATCAAACTGACATCAAGAGAGTGATGTCAATAATTACACAATAAAAAAGACAGACTGGGAAACCTTTCTGTGAATTGGATTATTAGAGTCGGGGCGACAGGGTTCGAACCTGTGACCTAGTGCTCCCAAATCACTAGTTTCGAATCACTTATAACTGCTATTTGAAGGTACAACTTATTTTGAATGCCATTTTTCCCTCTAAAACCTTATAAGACTTTCTAATGCTTAATAGATTTTTCCCTAAATATTCCCTAAAATTGAACAAGTGCTCCATAAGAATCTAGAAGATACCATAAACTTATAATTAAGGAAGAGGACTTCTATATTTAGAAGTTATTTTTAAGCAGCATCATATTCTTCATCTTCAAGCTCTCTCATAAATCTTTTATCTAATAAGTAATTGTCTATAAGCTCTGCTGCCATAACTATCTCAGAAGCATTTTTAGATAGTTCTTGTGGATCTTTATCTAATAAGTAATTGTCTAAAAGCTCTAGATTATAATCGTTTTCTTTAATTGGTTTATCGCTTTCTAATAGCTTTCTTATTTGTGTAAATACAAGCTCTTGATCGTATCCACTTTCTCTAATTTCTTTCAACATTTCGTCTGGAATTTGCATAATCGTCAACCCCTATGTGAAAGCCTATATACGCATACTTACGAAAAAATAAGGAAAAAGCAAGAAAATTATAAAAAATCGAGGTGTATAAAGCTTGTATACACAATCATTTATGGAAAAAGGTTGGAAGAAGAATTCTATCTTTAGAAGTTATTTTTAATTTAAAAAACATTTGCATAAATTCTCAACTCTGTTAATTTTAGTGAGCTTTAATAAGTTCAAATGGAAGAGCAAAGAATCGAAAAGATAGCAGCGGGTGCGGTAAACATAATAAAGGTGCTAATAATAATTTATCTAGGCTTCGTGGAAGTATTTAAAATTGGTAAATTACTCAAAGAGAAGTTAGATACTGAATTTGATATTTCTAGAAAATGGGCTTCACAAGCTTATTCAATTCTAAAAAAACGACAAGCGGAACGAAAAGTAGCGGGAGTTTAAAATTTTTTGCTATAAATTAATTGAGGCCAAACCTCGTCAGCACACTCTACGTTTGCTGCAAGACATAGATTGATTCAATATAGTTGCGAGTCGATTTAATAACCCTTTCAGTAGTTGGAATTTCTGGAGGGGTTTCTTGTTACTGATATTTATTGAGTAATCGATTATAAATTATGAAAAATGCTATTAAACCACCAATACCATAAGCTGCATGAGTTGGGTCATGATGATTCTGCCAAAGCTCTTGTAGTGGGATTAGTAAGCTTTTCAATTAATAATTAATTAATTTTCTATTTTCATCTCTTTTATTTATTCTTAACCCAATGAACAGCATCCATATAACTGCAAAGATTATTGGTAAGAAAACGATAGCAAGTTTCATCATTGTTTTAATCCTGTTAATTGCTCAAAATAATATCGCTTAAATAAATAACTAAAAATAGGTACTTTACCTAAAATTTGACGTTAGCAGTTGGTAAAACGAGAGCAGCTATTAGTGGAAGTAGTAAGGATAGCAAGATTATTGAACTATATATCAAGCAATGATTACTAATTATTTATTGGCTTAATAAAAATAAATTTAGAAATTAAATTTATGCTTAAATATTTAAGTTTTCATTAACTTACAAATGTATTATTCAGAAACTAAAGTGATAATGGGTGGTCTAGCCCATGTTCCAATATTAATTTTCATAGTAAATTTTATTAAAGGAAAGTTTGAATCCATAGCATCAAAAGTAGTTGCAGTTAAAACGGAAGAGCAAAAGGTAAAAGTAGTTGAAGTAAAAGAAGTGGAAGTACAAGTGGGAGACTTAAAGGCAAGTGAAGTTAAAGAAGAAGCAGAATAAGGAGAATACTTGAGAAAGAAAAGCATTAAGAACGTATGGAAGTCTCTTTGCGAGGAAGCAAAAGCAGAAGGTCTAGAATGCACTCCTTATAGTTTTCGCCATAGATATGCGTACGTCGCTCACACCAAAACAAAACAAGATGGAACTATGAGAACAGTAAAACAAATTGCCGATTTAATGGGCCATGATCAAAACACAAATCTAAAAAGTTATGCAAGATTCCAGACCAAGGATCTAGATAGGGCATCTGACTTGTCGGAAATAACATGAACACATACTTTGAATAGAGAATCGAAGTGTATTGATTGACAATCGTTCTAGAATGATATTTAAAATTATTTTGTAAGAAATTCCATATATCCTTGACTTATGAATGAACCAAAAACTATTTCTGAACTCATGAAACTTGTAAAGGAAGAGTGTAAAAAAGGTAATATTAATAATGCAATTATTTATTTAAATGAGGCAATAGAAATTGACCCTCATGATGCCCGATTTTTTATAAGTCGCGGGACTTTTAAAGGAACAGAAAACTATGAAGATGCGATTGAAGATTATACAAAGGCAATAGAAATTGAACCTAATAGTGTATTTGCTTATAGATTGCGTGGAGATGCAAAGAGTGAATTAGGAGATTATCAAGGAGCAATTGATGATTACACAAAGGCAATAGAAATATATCCTAATAAAGCATATTTATATAATTATCGTGCAGAAAGCAAGCGTAAATCAGGTGATAATGAAGGCGCTGATGAGGATGATAGAAAAGCAGAAAAACTAAAAAATATTTTTTAATTTATGGCAAAAGATTTTCGCAATATTGAATATCATATAAGTCCAGATGGTGAGGAAAATGGAGTTAGATATTATGCTTGTTCAATATTGAATACTAAACAGAAAGAGTTGATATTTAATAAAAATAAAGGTGCTATTGTTCAAATTAGATGGGAAGTACATGTAGGTAAGGGTATTAAAAATCTTAGTGAAACTTTTAACTTCACTCCTCAATTTGGAGAGTTTGTTGAATATACAAATTTATTTGATTACATAAATCATATATGTCTCCAAGAAAAAAAAATGAATATGAAAATTATTGATCTACAGGTTTCCTGGCAGAAACAATTTTTGTTCAAAATAAACCCCTCTACTCTAGAATTAGGACCTTTATGGATAAGTGACTTAGAGCAAAAAACAAAGAACTATATATGGGATAACAATGAATGGAGAGAAATTTAAATTAAGTTTCTTTAAAAGTTTTTGTATTGAAAATATGAAATGTCATATTTAAAGTCCTCACCAATATAAATTTTTTGGAAGAAAAAGTAGTTCCTATAAACAAGAATAAAGAACCAGAAATTGATTCTACAGGATTCCTTATAAAGCAACTAGAATCTTTTCCTCAATTAGAAAGAGCAGTTCTTCAATTAAGTTTAGGTTTAGGGGAACCTTTTGAGATTCTCCATACAACTGATGAAATAGCAGAAATATTAAATGAGTCAAAAGAAACAATTGAGAAAAACTTAGCAACAGGTATGAAGAGAATGAGAGATATTTGTGCCCAAGAAAGATTAAGGCAGGAAAATGAAGATGCTTACAACGAGATTAGATTACAAATGCACAATAGAGTAATTAAAAAACTTCGATCACTCAAAGAAGAGTGGAAACTGGACAATATTAGTCAGGTTACAGAAAGAATTATGCTTGCTTTTTTTAAGAATGATATTTGATTAATAGTTAACTTCGAGAAACTTAATTTGCATTCTTTTCTAGGTTTGCTTATATAAGTTTCCAACAAAAATTTAATATGAGAGACAAAAAGGTAAAGCAATTAAAACTTAAAGGTATTCGTTTAAGAAAAGATTCTGAGGATATGAAAAACTTAGCGAGCATAATGCCACAAACTTTTGAAAACATAGAACAAAGTTCATTAGGAAAATACTCAACAGGTGTACCCGTAAGTTTTTATGACTTAGATGCAATGACACAAGGTCTGCAAAGGGGTTCATTAGTTGTTATTGCTGGTAGACCTTCAATGGGTAAAACTTCTTTTGCAATGAATCTTGCACAAAATGTCTCTAAGAGAAATAAATTACCTGTTTGCTATTTCAGCTTGGAACAAAGTAGAGAACAAATGAGTTATAGATTTCTCTCTATGGAACTTGGTATTGAGTCAGGAAGATTGAGAACTGGAAGACTTCAACAAGATGAATGGGGTTTGATTGGTAAAGAGATAGAGGACCTCGCAGAAGTTCCCATTTTTATTTGTGATAAAGGTTCTATTAAAGTTAAGGAGATGCTTTCAAAATGTAAGAAGATTAAAGAAAAGCATGGACTAGGAGAACTTGGACTAGTTGTAGTCGACTATATACAAATGATGGATGGTCCCAATAAAGAGTCTAGAGATAAAGAGTTATCTAAAATTGTCCTTGACCTTAAAGAGATGGCAAAAGCATTAGATGTGCCTGTAGTGCTTATGTCTCAACTTTCTAGAGATATTGAAAAGAGAGAAAACTGCCGTCCCATGTTATGTGATTTAAGAGAGACTCAAGGATTAGAAGCACATGCAGATGTGGTAATTATGCTTTATAGAGATGAGTTTTATCATCCAGAAACTGAAGAACGTGGCATAGCAGAATTAATAGTCACCAAACACCGAAATGGTCCAGTAGGAACAGTTAAATTACTTTTTGAACCTCAATTTACTAGATATAGAAATTTAGCTGCATAATATATTTAATAGGAACTGGTGATTATTTAGTTAATGAGCAATATTCCAGAAAAATGTTCAAGATGCGGAGCTCCTATAAGTTGGGAAGAGGGAGCTCCAGTTGTTAAGTGTGAATATTGTGGGTATAAAAATAACTTTCTTAAAATAGATTCAATAATTAATAATAAACAATCTTCATTTATATATTCAATAAAAAATAATTCTGCAAAATACCTACTAATAACTAAAGAAAGTTTTAGAAAAGCTATAAAAAACCAAAATATCATCTCAGAAAATCTAATTTATAAATACATAAAAAAAGGGAAAGAACTTTTCAAGAGAAAGGAATCAAAAATAACACTTTCTTTGATTTTTTTATCAGCTTTTTTTCTTCTTATAAATTCATATTTAAGTAATCCAATCAGAACTTACAATAAAAAAATAAAGAATGTTTGTAATCAATCTCTAATAGAATCTATTAATTACGGAGCAACAGAATTTCAATCGAAATCTAATTATAAAGATTGTGTCAATTACATGAAAGATACAGTTTTATTAATAAAAAATCTTGAGGATAAAAGTAATTATCTTAAATCTTATTTGAAATCATTAAAAAAATTAGAGGAAGAAATATATAATAAATCAATTTCAATAGACTACACTCAAAAACAATACATAAGATTTAATAGTTCTAATAATATTGCGGTCGTTTATAAACATTTTATTAATAGTAGATTTGTCTCAAGTTCGAAAATAATTTATGAAAATAACAAAGTGTTTGAGGATGTTAATTATCTTCCCTATAAATTCTGCAGAGGTTATAAAAAATTTTATAAAGATAGTTCTTTAAATTCTAAAAATATGGATTTAAATATGCCTGCAAAAAGAATTTTTAAGGAAATGACAAAAAGGCAAAATAAATTTATTGACCAAATTATAAAAATAGAAGGAAGTGAAATACTATTAGATCTTTATAATCAAGGTTATTTTTTATCAGAAAGAATTCGTAAAAATTTAAAAAAAGAAAACTATTCTGCTTATCTTGATAATTATGCAACATTAAAAGAAATGTTAATTAATCAAAAGCAAAATATCTTTTTTAAATGCGAAGAACTGTATTAGAAGTTATAACCAATTAAATGACTAAAGTCCCTGAAAAATGTTCAAGATGCGGAGCTCCTATAAGTTGGGAAGAGGGAGCTCCAGTTGTTAAGTGTGAATTCTGCGGATATAAAAATAATTTAAAAAATGATTTTCTAAATTTAAAAGTCAACAGAGATATTCAAGAAAAATTTAGTAAAATTTATCTTCCTGCCAAGAAAGTTATAGAAAATAAATATTCAAAAGTTATCCTTTTAACCTCTTTAGTTTCTATTTTGGGTTTATTCTTAAACAAAATAATTAATGATCCTACAAGACCCTACAAAGTAAAAATTGACGAAGCTTGCAAAAATATTTCATCAAATCAATCAACAACATTCAATGCAAAAAGTACATATAAAGATTGTAGAAAATTCTTTAAAAAAACAATCTATTCTTTAGATAATATTGAGAAAAAAGTATTAGATAAAGAAGAATTTGAAAAATCTAAAAATAAGCTTACAGATGACGAAAATGGGATTTGGGGAAATGGTATTCGTTACTCAACTCAAACTTCACAAGGTTATAAAAGAGTATATATTTTTTATGAAACTCCCTCAATAACTATAAAAAAAAGAAATAATTTACTTACAAAAAATATTAAAAATGATTGCAAAAAAGTTCAGTCACTTTATAAAGCACTCAAAGATTTAATTATTCAAAATCAAAAGGATGGAGCTCGAATAGAAAAACTAAGAAAAATAAAAATAGATGAAACAGGCATAGACCCTGTATTGATAAGCCCTGCATATTCTTTTTATGAAATTACATGGTCAAATTGGTCTCAAAGAATATTTGATAAATTAAGGACAAGTTATACGCCTGAAGAAAATTTAGTTAAAGAAATTATTTCTAAAAATCCCACCCTAATTAATCTGGATATTACTTTTCAAAGAGATCGCTATAATCCTCCCACAAAAAAACAATGTGTATTGGATCTCACTGAAAAAATGATAAGACCAACCGAATAATTTCTAAACCTAATATAAGTGCTTTTATTTTTATCATTATTTCTAAATTATGAGTTGTTAGCTAAGTTAGATTTTTCTTCAATAGTTATCAAAAGTTGTTATGACGGTGATACATGTACGGCAGTTGATGGTGAAAAGATAAGATTAGCTTGTATAGATACGCCCGAACTAAAAGGAAAGAATTCCGATCCTGAAAAAGCAATAGAAGCAAGAGATTTTTTAAATAAATTAGTTGCAGATAAGGAAATATCAATAAAAAGAATAACCAAAGATAGATACGGGAGAACGGTTGCGGAACTCTTTATAGATGGAATAAATATTCAAGAATTGATAGTAAATAAAGGTTATGGAAAAATTTATAAAAAATATGCATATCAATGTGAATGGTCAAAATAAATAACTACAAATTCATTAGATATTTAAAAATATTAAATATGTGGAATAATAGAATGAATTAAATTTCTAAGTCCTTGAAAAGAAAGTTAGGGAAATATATTTTTGCTTCTGCCTTTATAGGATTCTTTTGTCTTAGCCCAGAGCCTGTTTTTTCAAATCCAAGTAGTATTTTTGAAGAAAAATTAGAGTGTATTGAAAACCCAGACTTTGTAACCCCAAGCAATCAAGAATTTAAATATTGCATTAAAGATAATGGCGAAATCACAAAAATCGATAAATCTGGAATTTTAGTTGATGAAGAATATAGGGTTGATGAATTAATAGAAGAAAAGAAGAAAAAAGGCTTTGGCTCTCGAAAAAAACAATTAGTTGAATTCAAAATAGATGAGGATGAGCTTTTTAAATATTCCTGCGACTCAAAGAGGGAGAAGGGAGAAATTATATGTGATGGAGAAAGCAAGAGATCATTATTAGGTATAAGACCAGAAGGCTACTTCTTGAGTAAAGGCTTAAAGGAAATAGAAGAAGAGAAATGGAATAAAACAATAGAGTATTTAGATAAGGAAGTTGAAAATAGTAAAAATCAAGAGGCTTATTCAAATAGGGGATACGCAAAATTTGTATTAGGTGATTATTTAGGATCGATAAAAGATTTAAATTCTGCTTTAGAAAAAGATAAGTCAGATATTTCAGCACTTAGCTTAAGAAGTAGAGCAAATTTTGAAATTAATAACTATAAGGGAGTTATTTCTGATGTTGATAGTCTTATTAAATTACTAGATAAAAAATCAGAAGAAGAGATTATTGAGCTTTCTGAGAAAGAAATTAACCCTATAAAAACAGATTATTATTACCTCAGAGGATTAGCTAAAAGTGAAACAGGGGATTTTGATGGAGCCAAAAAAGATTTTGATGCAGAGATAAAGAAAAATCCTATGAATGGTGATGCCTATTTTCAAAGAGGATTAGAAGGATATTGGATTGATAGAGATAAAGCATGTTCAGATTTATTAAAAGGAATTTCTTTAGGAGCAAAAGATACAAGCATGAAGCTTGTAAAAGAAAGAGCGAAAACAGAATCTTTCCTTGATGAACTATTTACTAGTCAGAAAACATTAGTTGATGCATGTAAAGATTCGAGTGATGAGAAGATTGAAAAAAATAAACAAAACTATGAATCGGAGAATTTTAGGAGAGACTTATCGGAATTATTTAAGAAATATTTTTACATCATTCCAATACTTCTATTAGTGATTATCTTTATCGTCATGAAATACAGATCCAATGATGAATAAAATTATTAATTCAATGTCAATTTCTAAAGTAATGATATATTTTTTAAATAATAAATTCATTCAAAGTAAAGTTTAAGATTGGCTATTAGAACCATTGAAAGTAAAAGTTCAAGTGACTATTTGATATGGAAATATCCAAATAGAGAGATTGAGGTGGGTTCTCAGGTAATAGTAAATGAGAGTGAAGAGGCATTAATATTCGAGAATGGACAGCTTATAGAGATCTTAGATGCTGGAAGACATGTAATTGAATCAGGAAATATTCCTGGTATGGATGGAATTATAAGAAGATCAATTGGTAATAATTCTCCAATAAAGATAGATGTTTGGTTCGTAAGTAAAGTTGTTTCTACTGACTACAAATGGGGCGTTCAGCTACAAGTTAAAGACAACACTCATCAACTTATTGTTCCAGTTGGATCTTATGGATCGATCTTACTAAGAATTGAAGATCCCGCATCTTTGGTCTTACAGGTAGTTGGCAAAAAGAAGCAAATGTCTAAAGACGAATTAAAGGATTTCTTGATGCCGAGTATTGAGCGAAGTTTAAAAGAATATATCGCCGAAAAGATTAAAGAGGGTACATTAGATGTTTTTAATATTGAGACTATTCTTGGAGAGGCTTCAAATGATACTAAAGATTCTTTAGAAGTCCTATTTGAAAGATTTGGTTTAAAAGTAATTGAATTCTTTATTCAAGGAATAGAAGTAATTGGAGAAAATCCAGAATATAAGAAAATAAAAGAGAGTCTTGCAGATGCAGCAAGTTTAAGAATAAGAGCTAAAGCAGCATCAGATACAAAAGGCTTTTATCAGGAAGAAAAAGCTTTAAATGCTTTAAATAAAGCAGCAGAAAAAGATTTTAGTATGGCCAATGATTTGTTAAATAAAGGAAGTTCTGGTAAAGAAAATAAAAAAACATTAAAAGAAAAGTTATCAGATTTAAAAGAACTATTAGAATCTGATCTCATAAGCCAAAAAGAATATAACGAAAAAAGGCTTAAATTATTAGACGATATTTAATTTTTTAATATGCATAATTTTTATTCTAAAAACAAATAATCAAATGAAATCTCTTCCCTTTATCTGGCTTCCATTATTAAGTTTATGGACAATCTTAATTGTTCTTTTCAGTAATAGACCTATTCAAAATATTGAATTATTTATTCCTCTTGTAATCTACTTTGCTGTATCTTTAGTTTTTGCGGTTCAATTAGGACTAATCAATAAAACTAAAAAAGAAAATTTTTTAGTAAAATTCAGCAGCTCTAACTCTTTATTATTTTGTTTTTTAATATCAACAGTATCAATTTTTTCTTATTTATATGGAGGCATTAATCTTCAAATATCTCTTCTTTTAGTAATAGCTCCATTAATTGCCAACTTAATCTTTAATGAAATTTTTTCGATTTCTAGTAAGCAGATTGGTAAGCAAAAAGATAAGCTTATTATCAAAAAAAATAATTGGGTTGAAAAAGGAAAAGAATTAGAAAAAGAACAAATAAAAAAATCAAAAGAAAATTCAAAGGCTAGAGATTTATCTAAAGGTTATAAAAAAGAGTGGAAAACATATCTCAAAAAAGCATCTGCTTCATTCTCTAATAACAAAGAGATAATTAATGAAATAAAAAGGATTAACGATATTCTTGAATTCAGTTCATTTTTCAGGAAATCTGATTGTATGGAAGATTTATATTTGATCAAATTATCTGAAAATGAATTAGAAGTTTTGGACATTTTGAAAGATATTAAATAGATAATGTCTAAAAATTTAATTATCAATAAAAAATACCCAATAATATTTTTGTCGATATTAATTCCAATAAATTGGAATTTGTTTTTTTGTAATCACATTAAAGCTGATGAAATTAAAACTTTAATGAATTTATCAGATTCAAAATATGATCAAAAAGACTATAAGGGTGCTTTGCGAGAAATCAACAAAGCGATCAAAAAAGATCCAAATAGTTTGATCGCTATTTTTAGGAGGGGATATATAAAAAGAGCACTTAAGGATTTTAAAGGTGCTTTAAATGATTTCGATATAATAATCGAAAAAAGGCCTTTCTTTTCAACATCCTATTTAGTAAAAGCTGATATATATAACTTTGATTTGAAAGATTATGATAAAGCTTTATCAGCCTACAACAAAGGAATAGTAGCTGACCCATCAGAAAAAGATGCCTTTACTTCAAGAGGTTTTTTAAAGAAAAAAATGAATGATAATAAGGGTGCTTGTTATGATTTCAAAGAAGCTGTTGACCTTGGAGATGATAAAAAATCATTGCAGTGGATAAATGGAAAAAATGATTCTTATTGTATGAAATATTTTCCTATTAATAAAATTCCAGAAGAACCTTCTGAAGATCTAAGCAAATACGATATTGAACAATTTCAGAAGTTTGAAGTTATAAATACTTGTTTAGAGAAAACTGGAGACTTTACTCCAAAACAAGCAAATTTAAGAAGATTAAGATATAAAAACCATCAAATATTTTCATTCCAAAGATTATCTCAATTAGACTTTAACTATCTTACTAAAAGTGAAAAATCGATTAATAAAATTAATGAGATGATAGAAAAGGATGGCGGATGCTCAAAAATTGTAAGTGATCTTAAAGAAAAATATAACGGTAGTAAAGGATGGTCTGAATATAATTCAGAATCAATACAAAGAAAAACTTGGGAAGAAGCAAAAGCCAATTCTTTAAGACCACCAAAATTAACATTTTATGATGATGCACAATATCATCCTGATTATTCAAGAGATGATACTCAAGAGCTTATCAAGAGTGTCCCATTTAAGAATAAAAAAAAGTGGGGAAATCAACTAACAGTTAATAAATCAGCTCAAGGTTTAAAAAGGAAAAGGAATATTTTTCAACAGGCAGTTCAATTATGCAAAATAAATAAATGGACAGGTTATCCAACCAGAACGAGAAGATTAGGTTGTAAAGAACTTTTTAAATATGATGCTGATTTATATTTTCTCAAATACAGACATATAAAAGAGCAAATCAATCCAGAAAAAGAACCAATTGAAGAGTTTGATTTTACTTTTTTAGTAGATTGCACAAAAGATAAAGAATATATGACATATGTTTCGCATAAGGGTAAAACTTGGACAGGAGGTTATGGCCTTTGGGAACCAATAGAATCTAATAATAGGTTTAAAAATTTATGTAGAGATTTTAATTTGCAATAAGAAGAATTTAATATAATTAACTCTCCAGATCATTATTCAAAAAGTAAACATTTAAAGTTATCCTTCATTTTATTTATCTCATTTTGATCAAGAGTGCCTATTTTTTCAGCCATAAATATATCTTCGCAATTTCCTTTATAGTCTCCGGTTAAATACTTGTTATATCCTCTCAACATATAATATGAAGCATTAGGCATAATTTCGATTGCGTTTGTATAGTCTTGAATCGCACCTGTATAATCTCCACTTATAAATCTTACATATCCTCTTTTTTGTATGAGATCAAGTTTCATATTTTTATCAGACCCTTTAATTAATTTAAGTGAATTTGTGAAGTCTTCTATTGAACCCTTAAAGTCTTTTGTCTCCTGTCTTGCCATACCTCTTAAGTTGTAATTGTAAGTATCTGGATTAGTTTCTATTGCTTTTGTAAGGATATCAACAGCTCCTTTATTATCTCCAGATTCCATTTTTGCTACTGCAACAATAGTTTGCAGTAATGAATATTTAATATCACTTTCTTTGCCATTTTTGATAAAAAGATCTATCCCTTTTTCTCCATAAATTATCGCACTTTGATAGTCTTTCTTGGCTAATGAACTATTTGCTTTTTCAAAGTAGTCATTCGCTGACTCAGCAAAAACTTTTGGTAATAATGAAATATTGGTTAAACCAAATTTAGAGAATATAGTACTTGGTAAGATCTCAAAAGATAAGATCACAAAAAAGAATGATATTGATATAAAAATATTTCTCGTATTTGATTTCACTTTAAAAAAATATTTATTTCTCAAATTAGCATTGTTCAGGAATTATTTCTTTAAAATTAACAATTTACAGTTCTAAATAAAAACTAATCTAAAATTGAAAAATTGAGTTGATATTATTTTTAATTTTTATAAAAAATGAATAAATTTCTACCTATAACTTTTAAAAATATTATATTTATTTTAATAAGTTTATTTATAGGAAATTTATTTTCTTTCAGTACAAATTCAGCTCCAAAGTTCATGGCTGTTGAAGGACAATTTCCATGGTTTACTAATGGACTTTTAGCTGCAAAAGCAATTTGTATGGAAGAAGTTGGAGAAATAAAACAAGGTAAAGCATTATGGACTTTTGAAAACGTTTTATTAAAAAATAAACCTATAGCTAGAGATTATTATTTCAAATATATAAAAGCTGAAAAAGAGTCATATGATGAATTTGTTTTATATGCTCTTGATCAAGTATCCATGGTTTATAAAAATCTTAGTTCTGAAGAAAAAGAAAAATATAACAAACTCCCATGGAGCAAGCAAAGAAATTACTTACCTAAAAATAACTGTGAAAAACATTTAAACGCTAATTATTAAAAATTTTTGAATAGTTCTTATTTTTCTTTGAATTTAAAAATTCTTTCTGTTTTGAATTTTGTGACATTCAACAATACTTCTTTTGCTTGTTCATAACTTGATAGATACGGAATTAGACAAGAAGTCCTGAAATAGGTAATGTAGGAATTATTTAATTCTTTATCCTTTTTTTCAATTAATTTTTTCTCTTTTCTTATACATTTATTATAACTGTCAAATTTAGCTCCAAAACCATATTCCATAGTTGTCTGCAATACAGCCTCATATTGTTTAGGATTGTTTTTCCCTCTGCTGCAAAACCAATCTTTATCTTTATCAAGATTCCTTAATTTCAAAGCAGCATGAGTTTCTTTTTTACAGTTTTCACATAGCACCTTAACCTTATGAGATGCTATTTTTTTCTTTTTATATTTATCGCAGGCTGCTTTAGCTTCTGCACTCGTTACAAAATTGTAAGTTGGAATTTTTCTAGAATTTATATAGGCAAAAATCAATATAAGCAATCCAAAGCTTGGTAAAATATATTTTAAATTTTTCTTTATTTGAGTAAGAATTAATTTATACTCGATAAAATTAAACGTCTTGTTTCCAATAACTGTTTTTTTATCACAGTATTCACATCTCACTACAAAGGAAGAACCGTCCCATTTGATGGGGGCACCACAATTACTACATTTATTTGATATCTCTTTTATTTCAGGCATTTGATATCTTTTTTATGATTATGACTTAATTACATACTTTAAGATTAAATTTTTTATAAAAAGAAAAATTTTAATTTCCCAAACAAAACATCTTATAGTAAGCATCCTTATTTTTCCCTTTTGATCCACCAAATCTTAATCCTGATCTAAGCGCAAGAGCTCTATTCTCTCCAGGGCCATGATGATATTCACTGTCATAATCTTGATCTCCAACAATAAAAGCAGTTTTCAACATTGCTTCTACATCATCTGGTCCAAAAGATATTGTTGGAATACTTGCTAATATTATTCCTGCGAAACAATCAGCCTGTAATTCAATTCTCATAGTGTTATTGCGTGCCTTGGAGATTAACTGGTATTGAGCATATTGAACATGATGAGCATATTCATGAGCTACAACAAAAGCTACAGCAGCATCTCCTATTTCTGAAAGTTCAGACATGAATTTCTTCTCCAAGCAAATAAGATTTTGACTTGAATCATAATAAGTATCTTCGCACCAATCCCACTGAACTTTTTTTGCGTCTGCATATTTACCCATGGTTCTTGAGGCACCTTCAAGAACAATTTCAATTAGCCTTTCAGTATCTTTTAAATCAACAAGAGCAGAATTTATTGGAGTGAAAGAAAATAAAGATAAAGGTATGAAAGATAATAATAGTTTTTTAATTAATTTTTTCATAAATTATTTTCTTTTTTAAATCGATTAACTGGTTCAAAACAATATTCACAACTAACATTCAAAGATGCATTATTCGAATTAATAGAGGCACAACATCTTGAACACTTAATTGAATATTTTGCCATAAAGTTTTTTAGGATTACTTCAATATATTTAAAGAGATTATGACTTAATTCCTCTACCAACGCATGTAATTATTAAGGAGACAAAAATTAATTACCTCTTTTGAAGGTCACATTATTTCTCCTGATTTGAATATTGGCTTTTATCTTCTCTACTAAAGTTGGTAGATTTGGTGGTCGGTTGCGTGTTCTCAATATATAGAGTTGTTTTTTATAATCCCCGCACTTATCGAAGGTGCATAGATGAAGAATCGTGGTCACTACTGTGGGTTGTTTAAAGGGCGCAAACATCTAATATTTTTATTATTGCCTAAATTCGAACTTATACAACAATAATCTGCAAATGTATCCGTTAACTTCCGTGGATTTTTTATTACTAAATCGACATAATCCACGGAAATTTGCAAGGATACAGTGAGACTGATTTTTGATATTCCTGAGATCGACTGCTATAACTATCGGGGCGACAGGATTCGAACCTGCGACCTAGTGCTCCCAAAGCATCCAGCTTTTCTTACATATATCGAAATTTAAATAGAAATAATTTTTTTTTGCTAAATTGTCAAACTTTCTATATTTTCTATGAGAGCAGAAATTAATTTCGCGGAGTGATGGTTGTATTTTGTAAGGAATTTACTAAAATCTTCAGATGAGTTTTCATTGGCTTCATCAGAAATTACTCTAATTATCTGAAATGGAATTTTTTCCTGTTTAGCTACTTGTGCAACTGAGGCTCCTTCCATTTCTACAGCAGATAGGTCCTCCATCTCTTTTGATATTTTTTCAATGTCGTTCTTATTACTTATGAATTTGTCTCCTGTAGCGATTAGACCTTCATAAATATTTCCAAAATTTCTCAGTGAGCCATCTTTTTTTGAGTTTTTTAGAGTTCTTAATGTCCAATCTCTTATTGATTTATTGCTTTTTATTCTTACAGTCTTTAGGGCGGGTATCTCATATTTATTGAAAAGTGGTCGTGCATCCATATCATGCTGTATTAATTCATAAGGTACAATAATATCCCATTGTTTTAGCTTTGAATTTACTGCTCCTGCTACACCAGTAAAAAAGATTGTATCAACTTTAACTTTATTAAATTGATGACAAATTAATCTGGTCGCTGCTCTAGCTGCACTTACCTTACCCCAGCCACTCCAAGCGATTGATAGGCGAATCTTAAAAGATTTGGAAAATGAGTTAGAAAAACGCCAATCTCCGGAATGAATTTTTAAGTCACCATATGTTTTTGTTTCAATATTTTTTAAATTTTCAAGAGTAGAACCAATTTCTTCAGGCATTGCACAAAGAATACCTATGTGTTTTGGAAGTATGTTTTTTTTATCCATTATGGGTGCGTTTTGGGTGCAAGGTTTTTTGGGCGCAATTTATTATTAGCTTCAGACTTACAAGTGTAACTGATCGGGGCGACAGGATTCGAACCTGCGACCTAGTGCTCCCAAAGCACCCGCAAGATTGAGGCTATAACTGAGACTTATTTTGCTATCAGTACTTTTAGAAAAATAAGTGTGGCCTAATTCGTTCTAATTTGAATTGATTTGCGTGTCATATGCGTGCTTCTTATTCAGTAATTACGCTCATATCAAAATCTCCACTATTAAATTTAACTGCATCGCAGTCGTCATCAAAAGCTAAGCCATTAGAGTAATCAAAATAAATTTGTACTGTTCCTTTTGAATTATCAGTCACAATAACTGATGAGGATAATTCGCCAACATACAACATCCTATCTCTTGTGGAAGATGCTGGTAACTCACTTACAGCAGTATTTTCGTTAACAATGGAATATGGATTACTGCTATTAGTGACATATATTTTTGCAGATAGTACTTCATTGCCACCAACAGAAAGGTTAGTTGAAGGAACAGCAGGGCCATATGCTCCCACCATGTTAGGTTCGCCATCATTACCTACACCAAAACCTTGTTCTCTCAGTGAGGCCTCGCCAAATTCGGCAGAATTAGATGTTGCGGCAGACCAACCGTCGTAAGAAGTGTTTGTCTGGTAAGTAGCTCCATTTTTTGTAGTAATTGAAGCATCAAAAACGGAATTTGATTGATTTACACTAATATTTTTTGTGTAACACCCATTTGATGATCCTTTCATTTTATATGTATTGCTTATAACTGCATAAAGGTGGGTATAAGTTCCAACAACAGGTGTAACCCCCGTAGCCATATTGTTTACTGAATTTAGGTCGGAAATGTCTACTTCTACACCAGATGCACTATTTAAAACAGAAAATACTTTTGTAAAGTCAGAATTTGCTATTCCTAACTCATAGAAAGTTACCTTTAGAGAATCTGGTCGTGTGGAGTTTGAACCATATACATAGGTGTCAGTCAAGCCGGTTTTAGCATTGAAAAGACCTAAAGAAAAGATAGAAATAGTTGCAGCTGTTTTAAAAATTAAGTTTTTCATTTTTTTTGTTTGAAAGTTGTACATTTTTTTAATTCCTTATTTTGTTTTTACTCTGGCAGTCCAGCCATCAGTAGCTCCATATCTTTCTAAAAGAACATCATATTTACGTTTTACAGGTTGGATCATTTGAGTGATCATATTTTTCTTATAATCTTTTTTGCCAAAAGTCACTGGGTTGCCGGTTAAATTCATTCTTAAGCCAAAGAATGTTTCATCTGTACCTGGCAGAGAAGTATTTACGGTTGTAGATGCTGCTGCAATCTCATTGGAAATATAAGCCTCTAATCCAATATGTGGAGTAGCTTGCCAACTAACAGAACCTTCTAAGCCAGAATTGTCCTGTGTATTTTTGTAGTCCCAGTTGAACCCTCTTACAAAGAAAGCAAGTTGTGGATTATTAGGCAATCTATATCCCAATTCAACATCCCAACCATCAATTACTCTTTCTTTGTAGGAAACACCTTTAATAGTTACATCTTTTTCATTAGTTATAGACATATACCAGTTATTTCTAAGCTCAAAATCTTTCCAGAAATATTCTCCTCCAAGACCAAGTCTGCTATGCGCATCACTATAATCTGTCATTCTGTAGTCCCAGAATGCATTAGCTCCTAACATTGATACATCATTGGGACGATGTCTAATTCCTAGACCTAAGTTTGTAGTTGCACCATCTGCATTTGTGGCTGTAGCAAATCTTGCTTGAGAGAAGGCAAAAGTTTTTAAATCACCCTCATCATCTTTTGCCAGTTCTCCTAACTTCATTAAAATATTTAAAGAGAAACTTGTATCAGATTCTGTTCCGCCAGAAATATTTACGGTTGTTTGGGTAAAAAATGGAATACTTTGAATCGAACTATTTGCTGTTGAATTTACAAAGTCATATCCGGCATCAGCTAATATTCTTTTACCATCACTAAACATCAAATCGGTAAATTCACTACCTTCAGCACCTTGATTCATTAAAGGAACAAACTTAGTTGAATAAATTGCTGCTTTGATTATGTATTCGTCTAATTTGTCTTTTGGTTCATATATATCTTGCTTGTCTTCAGTTTGATCAAATTTGATTTCTTCAAATTTGTATTCATTAGCAGAAACAGAAAGAATAGAACTAAAAGCTAAGGGGAAAATAGATAGGGCTTTAAATAGTTTCACCTTAAAAATTTTTTTTTAAACTTATCACTTTTTTTATTGTGCAATGGATCTTTGTATACAAACCAGCATGAAAGTGTATTTTGCATGCCATTTGCGTGCTCACTTTTTTGCATGTTTTATATTATTAGCTGAGACTTACTGCTATAACTGATCGGGGCGACAGGATTCGAACCTGCGACCTAGTGCTCCCAAAGCACTAATACGCAATTAGTGAGACTCTGTTATCTCAGCTATAACTTCAATCATAGACTGCATAAGACTGCACGAGACTGCATACTTTTGCCTGGGTAGGGTTATATTTCTACGGATTTGCGTAGAATAAAAGGGGAGCACTCGGACGCTTTGTGGCAGAAACTAACTCTTGGATAAAAGTATTTAGAAGAGCAATTAAAGTCTCTGTTGGAACTGGTTGGACTGTTCAACCTGATAGAGGAAATATTCGTGTTTTATATGGGAAAAAAGCATCAGGATTTTTATCAATAAACCTTCCATACAAATGGCAAGAAGATCAATGGGTAGAGGCTTTGAAACTTATAGAAACTGCTGCAGACACTTATCAAAACTATAAATCCAATATTTCTTTAAAGGCTGCTTTTGATATTTCACAGAAATCATCTTCTAGATTTGAGCTGGATTGGGATATGGCTCTCGAGAATTACAGAAATTCTAATAGACACACTATTCAAGAAAATACCTGGGAAAGGAAGCATCTTCCTGTAATTAAAGCAATTTTCTTTTACGTAAAGAGATCAAAGGCAAGACCTCAAAATGGGAAAAGATTATGGGATAAAGTCAGTAATGAATATCAACATGGTAAAAATTTAGAAAAAAGAGGATGGGCTAAAGGGACAACCATGCGAAGACATATGAGATTAGCTTTTAATAGATTTTTAAATTGGTGCGTTGAGAGAGAAGACTTTCCATCATATTGGAGACCACCAGTTTTTAATAAAGCTGAAGAAGAAGTAACTACAGAAAAGAGAGTGGGTTATCCATTAACAGATTCCCAGATTGGAAGATTGGTTGATGCCTTCGCAAATAATGAGCATGCAGCAAAATGGCAATTTGCAACTCAGCTTTGTGCCGTATATGGATTAAGGCCTGAGGAACTTAGATATTTAGTTCTAAAAAATAATAAAACAGAACTTTGGACTACTTATAAGAAATCGAATTCTAAGATAAATGGAAGAAGATTATTTCCTTTATTTGTTTTAGATATAGATGGAAATCCTTTTGATTGGTGTCTTACTTTGCAGCAGAGATTTGCTGCTGGAGAACTTCTTCCTCAAATATCTAAAGGACGAGGAGCAGATAGATTAGGAAAACAGTTAAGAGATAGAAGCCCAAAGAATGTTTGGTTGTCTATTTGCAAGGAAGCTGAAATTGAAGGACAAGAATGCACACCTTATTCTTTCAGGCATAGATACGCCTATGTTGCCCATAATAGGATCAACAAAAATGGAACTTATAGATCACCAAAACAGATAGCTGATGCAATGGGACATGATCTTGAAACTCATTTGAAAAGCTATTCAAGATTCAATACAAAAGATTTAGAGAATGCTTTTGATTTTGTTGTAGAAAGATTAGAATTTTCAGTTAATTAGGTAATAAATAATTGGAGATATAATTAAGGCTTGGTTTTCCTGAATCAATACCTCAAGAAGAAATACGTTTTTAAGAATTGACAGTCGATCTAAAATAAGAGGCAAATAACTTATTTATTAACGGTTAGGTCTATTAATACTGAATCTCATCTACCAAGAGTTATTGTAAATAAAGTAGTATCTTGTATTGGTCTTTTATCGCTGGTCCTTGCTAACTATTCGAAAATATTACACAAGGACAAAAAAAAATGACTATTTTTATTGGAAATTTATCTTGGGATACTGAAGTAGAAGATCTTGAATCGCTTTTTAGTAATTATGGAGTAGTCAAGAAATGTTATTTACCCCTCGACAGGGAAACAGGCAGAAAAAGAGGGTTTGCATTTGTAGATTTAAATGATCAAAGTTCTGAGAAAATAGCCATTGATGATCTTCAAGATGTTGAATGGATGGGACGAGAGATAAGGGTAAATGAGGGTGAACGAAAAAATTCCCATAAAAGTCATTTCAAGAAAAATAATCATTAGAAATTAAATACTTAATTAAAAAAAATTAAATTCCCCCCCTTTAACTCTATTAATTAAAAAGAATCTATTCAATGATATTAAAAAGAAAAAGCGATTTTATTGTTCTTTATCACAGGTCTCCTTATGACGAATCTAAAGACAAATTGGGTAAAAAGAAATGGATAGATCAAAAAAGTCCCAACGGTATTATTCCCACTTTAAGGAATATTTTTAGAGATAAGGTAGATGGTACTTGGATAGCTTGGCGTGAAATAAAAGATATTGATAATGAAGAAGATGAAATAACTAGAATTAATAAGGAAACATCATTTGACTTAATAAGAATACCCTTAAATAAAAAAGAAATAAGTAGTTTTTATCATGTAACCTCAAAAGAGTCTTTTTGGCCTATTCTTCATACATTTCCTAATTATTTCGATGTTAACAATGCAGATTGGAAAATATTTGAGGAAGTAAATAAAAGGTTTGCAACAACTGCTTGTAATCAAGCAGCGAAATCAGCAACAATTTGGATACACGATTACAATTTATGGCTTGCTCCTTTCTATATTCGGGAAATCAGGCCTGACATTAAAATAATTTTTTTTCATCATACTCCATTTCCTTCTAGCGATGTATTTGGGATTCTACCTTGGAGAAATCAAATATTAGAAAGTCTACTTTCATGTGATGTGGTTGGATTTCATATTCCAAGATATGCAGAAAACTTTGCAAGAGCGGCAAGCTCTCTTTTAGGAGCAAAAAAAGATTCTAAAGTGTCTGTTAGTAAAAAATTTATTTCAGTAGGAAGTGCACTCTCAGAACCATCCTTTACTCCATATCTAAATTATGATGGCAGAAAGATAAAAATAATCGCTTCCCCAGTTGGGACTTCTCCAGATCTAATAGCTAATCTAGTAAAAAGTAAGACTGTAGAGACTCAAATACAAAAAATTAAAGAAGGTACAAAAAAAGGGCGTCAGCTGATTTTGTCAGCTAGTAGAGTTGACTATACAAAAGGTAATGAAGAATTGCTTTTGGCCTTTGAACGTTTATTGGAGAAAAGAAAAGACTTGCATGGAGAAATTGTATTAATGATGGCATGCGTTTCAGCTACGAGCGGAATGAAAATATATAAGGAAACCCAAAGGGCAATAGAAGAAATTGTGGGTCGAATTAACGGTAAATTTAGTCTTATTGATTGGGTTCCAATACGTTTATCAACCAAAAGAATTCCTTATGAAGAATTGGTTGCTTGGTTTACTCAAGCAGATATTTGCTGGATTACGCCTCTTCGAGATGGACTAAATCTTGTCGCCAAAGAATATGTGGCAGCAAGAAAAGGTAAACCAGGAGTTCTTGTTTTATCGGAGTTTACAGGAGCCTCCGTAATGTTAAATGGGGCAATTCTAACTAACCCTTATTCTCAAAATAAAATGGATGCATCCATTAATGAAGCAATTTCAATGTCGCTGGAAGAACAATTAGAGAGAATTGAGATGATGACATCAGCAGTAGAGTCATTCACTGTACAGGACTGGGCAGAAGAGCAAATTAAGTCTATTGATCTTTATTCATAAAACTCTATTATCAAAAGAAAGTTCAATAAATTATCTTTGTCTTCATGACTGAGATAAATTACTGGCTAATGCACTTAAATTTAAGAACAAAAATGATGAAATCTTTGATCATCAACGTCAGCCATTAAATCATATCCTTTTAATTTTTTTGTAATCCTTTTATATTCAATATCAATTACAAAATGAGCTATATATTTTTCTAAAAAATTTATATTGATTTTTAGGTTCATTAATATCCTTTATTTATTAATAGCTATTAATTCTCTTTTTAACTTTTATTGAATAATTGTTCCTTTAAAATTTTGAAAATCTAAAAAAGTCTAATAAGTACAGCTTATAGAGGGTATGAGAGTAAGTAATTATACTCACATTTAAATTTTTCTATTATTAGATTTGTTTCAAGATTGCATTTGGAAGCATCTTAGCTAAACAACCAACCAAACAAATGAACGAAACAAAAACAGTTGAGAAGGAAAAAATTGTAGCTGAGAAGCTCAATGGTAGATTCGCGATGATTGGCTTTATTGCTCTTATTGGCGCATATCTAACAACTGGACAAATTATTCCGGGATTTGTATAAATGGATTTTATATCTAAAAAACAAGGATATGTACCCCTCAAGGTGGTTCCTTACATATTCTTTGTTGCAGTTGTTTTAAGCATCACAACATCAAATACATTCGTATAGTTTTTCAAAACTTACATCGTCATGAAAGTCAGCTAGTAGGGATACAGGCTGACTTTTTTAATGGTTGTTGAGCAATTAACTTGGAAGAATCAAATTAAAACCAATAATTAAAAAATAGAGAATATTAAATTAAACCTTTACTTTTTGAACCGCTATCAACTTATTCCAAATTAGTATCAAATTCAGGTCTAAATTTAGTAAGTTTAGAAATTTCTAATTCAAGTTCCTCTTCAGAATTAAAACCTAGTTCTTCGTAGGATTCTAGACCTAGTGAAGTTTCACTTTTTAAAATTATTTTCATATCCGATAAGTTACTAAATAAATACTAGTTTTTAATAATTTAATTAAGTTACTAAGTTGTTGATTCAAGACCGTTTGACCAATTTATTAATTGACAATCTATTTACAATGTATAAATTAACCCCTTCTTTTATTTATGGAAGAAAAAGGATTTAACTTAACTCAAGGAATTGCTTTGCTACTTTTGAAACCATTAAACTTGCCTGCTAATTACGTTCTAAATTTAATAATTTACATAACTAACCCTAGAAATAATATTGGTTATTAATTATGTCTCTCGAAGTAAAAAAATTTAAATGAAAGTTCTCGAAAATATTGCATCCGATTTAGAACAAAGAATTACTGATGCTTCCATAGGTAATTCTTCTAGGCCAACTATCTTGTTCTGTGGCTGTGATCCCCGACTTAAAAAGGATTTGCATAAACGTGCAAAGCGTATTGGCTTTACTCCATCGTACTCAATAAAACATCCATCTATTAAAGTTGAATTGCAGAATTTTGGGAATAGAAAAATAGAAACAGATAGGTTTAAGACAATAACTATGGACTACGAAAACTTTGAATTTATTTGCAGGTATTTAGAGAGTAAAGCATCTTTCAAATAGCTATTTTTGTTCTTGTGTTATTGTTAATTAATCTCAGGTAGAGATAAGACTAAGCAATATTGACCAGCAAAAGAATTTTTGAAAAAGAATCCCACCTGCAAGAGTCAAATAAGTTCTGATAAACAAGTTGTGTTGATCTATTCAATAGAGCTGATTCAAAAAATGACAATCACTTATTAAGCCTGTGTCTTTGACACTACACAAACAAACAAATGAAAAAACTAAACAAAAAATATGCTGACTTAATGCGCCAGGCGCAACAAGCGAAAGGAAGAAAAGAAGCAGTTGGATTAATCCATAAAGCAGCAAAGTTAAAAAATAAATTTGATCAACACGAAATGATGTAGTCTATTTGAAATACATAGATAAATAAATGAATAAAAGAGGAGCTAAAGGTTATTGGATATCGACTGCAAAAATAATTAATCAAGATTTATTTGATAAATATGTAAATAAAGTTGGACCATGGCTGAAAGAGGTTGGAGGCCAAGTCTTTGCAAAAGATACAGAGCCTCAAGGAAAAGAGAGGACAGAAGATGCTGATTTAGCCGTTATTTGTGAATTCCCTTCCATGAAAGATGCGCTCGAAGCTTATGAATCTGAAGAATATAGAGAACTTTCAAAGCTAAGAAAAGAAGCTACTGAAAATTCTACATTTACAATTATGGAAGGTTTAGATGAGGCTGCAAAGCTGAGAAGAGCAATGGGTTTGTAATATATATGTAAGTTTTTCTACTCGTTACATAGCGAATAAAGAGTTAGAGTAAGAACAATGGAAGCATTTGATTGGAGATAACTTCACTAGTCCAAAGCAACTATTTATACCTTCAAAAAAATTAAAGAAATGACTATTTTTATTGGAAATTTATCTTGGGAAACTGAGGTCGAAGATCTTGAACAACTTTTTAGTAATTATGGAGTAGTTAAAAAATGTTATTTACCTCTTGATAGAGAAACAGGAAGAAAAAGAGGTTTCGCTTTCGTGGATTTAAATGATTATAATTCCGAAAAAAAAGCTATTGATGATCTTCAAGATGTTGAATGGATGGGAAGAGAGATAAGGGTCAACGAAGCTGAGAAAAGAGACAGACCCAACAATAAAAAATACAATAAATTTAATAGAAATAATTAGTTATTATTACTTCGCGATTCTGAAGATTATTACTATAAATCAAAAGAAAATTAGAGCTTGCTTATTCGTAACTTATAACCAAAATTCATCAATTGATTATAAGTTGATTTTATTTGTAAAGAGTTAAGAGAAAGACGTTTCTCCTTATTCTTTTGTAAGTAAAAAAAACCTTTGTTATCTATATTTTTCTCAATAGACACAAATTCTTTCCCTTTCTCTAGAATCCAAGGTTCTAATTGGAAATTATCATCTCCTATTTGATAATCCCATGGATAAATATCATTAGTTTGATTCTTTAGAGACATATTGAATTCCTTACCTTTAGTAAAATTATCCTAATACTTTATGATGGATTTTTTGTGTATCTAGAGAGACTGTTATATGTATGTGTTTCTTTTTGAATCGTTTTTACAGGCAAAAAAAAAGACCCTTGCGAGCCTGGATGATGGGGATTTCTATCATGACAAATTAAAAAGGAACAAACAACCCCATCGATAGGTAATTTTTAATACTTACAAACACCATATATAGTGCTAGGATTTCTAAAAGAGCTGGGTGATGGGGATTATCAAGCTTTTTTATTTAGGGCGAATCTGTCGCCCTTTTTTTGTTTATGAAATTTACTTCTAAAACCTTAAGTTTGATACTTAATTTGGCTTTTTGCATTTTGGTATTCGTTATTTAGTTACTGCTGTTGTTGGTGCTCTCGACGTTTCATGATTTTGTATTCTTCATGCAGAGTACCTAAGTGCCAAGCCTCTCTGAATCCTTTTGCACCTTGCATTAGAAGTCTTACATCTGAGGTTGAATGTGACTTCATCTCCAAGAACTCTTTCTGCCAAGAAGTATCATCCACTTTAGTAATCAAATTTTCTCCCATTCTTTTTTTCTATCATCCCAAAGCTCACCTTGTTTGTCCACATAAGAGAAAGTTAAATCTTTTATTATTTTTCCAATTTCTTCGTAATACTTTTCTATTCGTTCCATAATTATTTTCTTTAGTATTCTTTACTAGAGAGTGAATTTTTTTATGGGATATTTTCAGGAGTTTTGGAATAATCAACCAAATGAAGCTATCGGTGTAGGCATGTCAATATTCATATTGTTGGGAATTTACATAGCATTACTCAATACATATAAGTAGTAATGGAAAAATTTACTCTTATAAATAGGGATAGATCAAGAATAAAAGTATTTGAACCATTTGAAGATGTATCGAAGCCTAGTCCTAGTATTGATGCAATGATGATTAGCTATGGATGTGTTTATAAAAGAAGTAGTAAACCAGTTATGAAGGGTTCAAGAGTAGAGACTATTGAAGGAGCTAGAGAAGAATATAAAAAACTACTAGAGGAGGGATGGAAGAAAACAAGTATCTACAATAGTTATTTCTAGTTCAAAGTAGGCACAAATTAGATCAAAGTACATAATCCTAGCTCCCCCAAGAGCTCCCCTTTCTCAACTTGAGACAGTAAACAATAAAAAAGCGAGTTGGGAGACTCGCTAGTATAACTTGGTTTTTAAGAGTCGGGGCGACAGGATTCGAACCTGCGACCTAGTGCTCCCAAAGCACTTAACAGCTCTAGTGCAGCACTGGGTTTTCAAGCTATAACTATTTTTTTGCTTAGTTCTGCGTAGTTTGTCCTGACAATTCAAACAATATTTGTCCACTATTTGTCCACTTTATATAATTGTGCGAAGGATTTTTATTGATTTCTACGTTAATAATTTATAGATATTTAAAACCTTTATGAAAAATTTTTCATTTTTAATTTTGGCATTAGCCTTTTTTATCGCATTACCTTCTTATTCCAATCCAACCTTTGAGAAAAATAGTTTTATTAAAATGCGCAAGCGATTTCAGAAGATCGATAAGAATGGAGATGGACTTCTCTCTAAAGGCGAGATGATGGAAGCTCATCGTGATCGTATAGATAAACTATTTTTGAATTTTGATAAGAATGGTGATGGTAAGTTATCAAAAAAAGAACTACGAGCAGTTAAGCAAGAAATGAAAAAAAGGATATATAAATTTAGAAATGAAGGAAATTAGAGAATGTCTGCAGACCTTAGTGCTTACATGCTCAAAGTAACAAAGGGTGATAAGGAATCTTTCCGATTCATTGCAAACTCTTTGGGATACAAAATGCATGCAACAGCAATTAAGATTTTGGGTTCATCGCATTCTGAGGATGCAGATGATGTAGTACAAATTTCTTTAATTAAAGTATGGCAATCAGCTCCTAATTGGGTAAACAAAGGAAGTGTAGAAGGATATATTCATAAAATCGTTGTTTCAACTTGCATGGACTTTTTTAGAAGATATAAAAGTGCTGAAGAATTTAAAGATAATTATTCCAACTTAGAAATAACAAATAAAAATCATACGACTAATGAATTAAGAAAAATGCTTTTAAAAAATATTCAAAAACTTCCTAAAGATCAGGAAGAAGCCATTTTGCTTCATTATTTTTCTGGCTATAAACAGAGAGAAGTGTCTAGGATCTTAAAAAAAAGTGACAAGGCAACTGAAAGCCTCATTATTCGTGCTCGCAAAAAGTTAAAAGCTATTTTGCCAAAAAATATTTTGGAGGAATTATTGGATGTCTAAATTACAAAAGGAACGTCTTAATCAAATGATTGAGAATGCACTTTCTTATAAACAAGAAGTAAAAAAAATTCAATCTAATTCTTTATATAAAAGGCTTAAGGACTTAATTCTCAAGCCAAACGTTTATGGATTAACTTTTACCTCAGTGATTATTTCTTGCATTTTTATTCCTCAATTAGTGATATCTAGGAATATTGTGGATGTTAATGAAATTAATGATTTTGTGACTTATGGAATTATTGAGGAATTGTAGTCTAAATTTTTGATTAAATTGTCCACTATCTGTCCACTTTAGGCGTGGACAAATATTTCCAATAAAAAAGCGAGTCTGGGTAACTCGCTAGTATGACTTGGTTTTGATTGAGTCGGGGCGACAGGATTCGAACCTGCGACCTAGTGCTCCCAAAGCACCCGCCCTCCAATTTGAGACAGTAGGTTAAATAAACAAGTGAGGCTATAGCTTGTTAGTTGCTATATCTACAAAATTACGAGTCTTAAAAATAGGCCAAAGTTATACAAAATTATCCTTAGATATACAATTAATCGCTAAATAATCGCTAACCAAAGACCTAGTGCTTTAGGAGCTGTAAAATATCATTGATTGACAGTCGATCTAACATAGAGGGATAAAACCCTCTTTTTTTATGCAATTATTAAGCATTTAAAGCGAGCGATCAGGTTGTATATATCAATAGTTTTTGATTATATCAAAATATTTTGATGTATTTCTTAATCTTTGTATTTCGCTTTTTGTTTGATGCTATAAATGAATTGTCTTTAATCTAAGTCTCTAATGAGTATTTTTAAAAAAACTCTCATTTTATCTTCTGCAATTTCATTAATACTTTCTCCATCTGCGATGGCATCAAAAAGATTGAGTGGAGCTGGTGCATCATTTCCTTCGAAAATTTATACCAGGTGGTTTTTTGACTTAGCTAAATCTGGAGGTCCTAGAGTTAATTATCAAGCAGTAGGTTCTGGATCTGGAAGAAAAGCTTTCATAGACGAAACTGTTAATTTTGGTGCATCAGATGATCCAATGAAAGATTCTGATATAGAGAAAGTTAAAAGAGGACTTGTACAAATACCGATGGTTGGTGGAACAATTGCGTTTGGATATAACTATGATTGCGATTTGAAATTAACTCAAGAGCAGGCTGTTCAATTAGCAATGGGAATGATAAAAAATTGGAAGGAATTAGGATGTAAGTCAGGTAAATTAACTTGGGCCCATCGCTCTGATGGCTCTGGCACGACCAAAGCTTTTACAAATTCGATGGAGGCTTTCTCTAAAACCTGGAATTTAGGTACTGGCAAATCTGTTAAATGGCCTTCGGGAGTTGGCGCAAAAGGTAATTCTGGTGTTGCAGGTGTTATTCAAAATACTCCAGGTGCAATTGGTTATGTAAACCAGTCATACATTAAAGGTAATGTTAAGGCTGCTGCACTTCAAAATCTTTCTGGTGAATTCGTTACCCCTAATACTGAATCAGGTGCAATAGCTTTAAATGGAATAAATCTTGATGAAAACTTGGCTGGTAAAAATCCGAATCCTACTGCTAAAGGAGCTTATCCAATAGCAACATTGACTTGGATACTTGCTTACGAAAGAGGTAATGGAAGAAATACTAAGGCAATTCAAGATACATTCTATAAATTGCTCAGCGATGAATATCAAGATAAAGCTCCTGCCTTAGGTTTCGTTCCCTTGAAAGGAGAAATTTTAAAAAAATCAATTGAGGCTGTTGGAAGAATAGGAAGGTAATTTAGAACTAGTAAGCCAAGCAATAAAAATCAAAATAGATGAAGTATATAAACAATACTGCATACCTATAGTGGCATTTTTACCTAGCATAAATAATAAGCCCGATAGTAGGGTTCCAAATAATCTTCCCGCTGCATTAGCCATATAGTAATAACCAACATTTAAACTTACTTTCTCATTATCTGAATAAGCCAAAATCAAGTACGAATGAGTAGATGAATTCATTGCAAAAATAAAGCCGAATATTATTAATCCAATAACAATTACAGGACCTAATGATTTATCACCGTTTAATGCTCCTGCAATAAATAAAGGAATAACCGTCAAGATAAGTCCCCAAAATTGAACAGTAGTTTTTGTTGGGCTATTATTTTTCCCCCATACTTTTCTAAGTAATGGAGCTAATACTTGAAAGAAACCATAGATTATTATCCATCCACCCAAGAACAGCCCTATTTTTAAATAATCCCATCCAAAAGAAATGTCTAAAAATACTGGAAGAGCTACTACAAACCAGACATCTCGTGCCCCAAATAAGAAAAACCTTGCACTTGAAAGAATATTAATACCTTGAGACTTTGAATAAAGGTCTTTAAAAATTGGCTTTCTTTTCATTTTTCCTGAATCTTTAGGAAGACATAAAGTTAAAAAGAATGCGAAGCATAGACCTAAACCCATTATTCCAACTGCATTATTAAAGCCCAATAGTTTGTATAAGAGCCCCCCTAGGAAGAAGCCAACACCCTTAAGTGCATTTTTAGATCCTGTTAAAATGGAAACCCACTTAAATAATTGTTTTTGACTATTTTGATTATTCTCTTCTGAATCTGGAACTATTGATTTAACTGCACTTTTTGCACTCATTTTATTTAAATCTTTTGCTACCCCACTTAGTGCTTGGGCTAACATAACGTATGAGACGCTAAAGATTACTGACCAATTCTCTTTGACTGGAATCAGCATGAATAGAGCAAGAATTTGCAGAATTGTTCCTATCCATAAAGTAAGTCTCAAACCATATCTTGCCCCTATCCATCCTCCAAAAAGATTTGTAATTATTCCAAAAAATTCATAGAAAAGAAAAAGTAAAGCAATTTGCAGAGTTGAATAACCAAGTTCATGAAAATGACCAACAACTAGTATTCTCAATGCACCGTCAGTAAGAGTAAATGCCCAATAGTTTGCGGTAACGACACTATATTGTTGAAGGCTAGATAACTTCATAAAAACTAAAATTTATTTTCTTTCTCAATTACATAAGAAGTAAGATCTGCAAGCCTGCAACTATAACCCCACTCATTGTCATACCAAGCATATATCTTTAATAAATTTGAATTTACAACCATGGTTGAAAGTCCATCAATTATTGAACTTCTACAGTCATTTAAGTAATCAACGGATACTAAGGGTCTCTCCTCGTATCCAAGAATACCTTTTAAGTATGTTTCAGATGCTTTTTTAAATTCATTATTTACTTGCTCTTCAGTTACTTCCTTATTTAATTCAAAAACTACATCGGTTAATGAGGCGTTTAGAAGTGGAACCCTTACTGCATGACCATTTAGTTTTCCCTCTAATTCAGGGAAAATTTCAGCAATCGCTGTAGCTGATCCAGTTGTAGTAGGTATTAAGCTTTGCATGAATCCTCTTGCTCTTCTTAAGTCACTTTTGTAAAAATCTACTGGAGATTGTGTATTTGTAACGTCATGAATAGTTGTTATAACCCCATGTTTAATTGAGAAATTTTCATTAACAACTTTTACGATGGGAGCCAAGCAATTTGTAGTACAGGATGCTGCTGTAATTAATTTATGTTTTTCAGGTTTATAAAGGGCTTGATTAATTCCATAAACAATATTAAGTGCTTGTTCCCCTCCCACAATTCCTTTTACAGGACAAGCCACTATTACTTTTTTTATTCCAAGAGAATCAAAGTATGGATTTAATTCTTTAGGAGCTTTATTTTTACCTGTACATTCCAAAACAAGATCAACTGAAGATTTATTCCATGGGACATCAAGATAGTTTTTTATTGATGTAAAGGAAATTTTTTTATCTTCAATTATTATTTCGTTGTCATTAGAAGCTATATTTTTATTCCATCTACCATGAACAGAATCAAACTCTAGTAAATGAGATGCAGTTAAAGAATCCCCATTAATTTCATTTATATGAGTTATTTCAATATCTTTTCTTTCCCATAAAATTCTTAAAACTAACCTACCAATTCTTCCAAATCCGTTAATTCCAATTTTCATAGAAATATCAAAACCTAATATAATATATATCAAAAATAATTGATATATCAATAATTCTTGATATGTGTAATTAAATTTTTTAGGTTAGTATTTAAAAAGTTAATGATCTTTTGATTTTGTTAGAACAACTTAAAAAGATTGATAGTGATCAATTTATTGGGATAATGGAGTCCCTCTCAGATCCGATTAGAATAAATATTCTTGAATTAATGATGGGTGGAGAGATATGTGTTTGCGACATAGTTAAATTAACTGGATTATCTCAATCTAAAATTTCCTATCATATAAAAATCCTAAAAGATTCAGGTCTTATCTCTGACAGACAAGAGGGTAGATGGGTTTACTACAAATTAGATTTGGAAGTATTATCAGATATTAAAAATTGGATGGGTAATTTAATTCAGTCATCATCAAGTAAAAGGTCTTGTGAATAAATGGTTTTTAACCTATTTAGGTCTTTTGTTCATCACATATAAATAATTTTTGAATTGAAAATTAATTCTCAGGGTTGGAGTTTAATTTTCAGTATTGGTACTTTATTGATTATTTTATTTATTTAGAGGTTTAGTGAACCTAGTGATGGTTAGCGATTAACTGGACAAAGTTATACAAAGCTATACAAATAATCGCTATTTAATCGCTATTTGGATTATTGAGACTTCTGAGAA
>CACGDL010000007.1 GCA_902571795.1 uncultured Prochlorococcus sp. | reverse complement strand
AATTTAAATCTTAAACAATACACTACTTTTTCCAAGTGTATAAAATAGTAAAAAATAGTTAAAAAAATTATGGGAGAAGCTAAGAGAAGGGAAGAGTTAGGCTTACCACCTAGAGAAAAGAAAAAGGAAAAACAAACATCGAAAAATCAACTAAACAAAATTTTAAATAAATATCCTTATTTACCTTTCATTTTAGGTTTTTCATTACTCGCAATATTAATTATTGATTTAGTTAATTACTACAAATAGAGATATAAAAAGGGAATACTTTTAGCAGAAGAGAAGATTATCTTCGCAATTGCGAAATTATTTTTCCATAATAAAAATAAACTCATGAAACCGATTAACTCCTCATGTGCCTTAATTTTAGGGGCACTAACTTTGTTTTCAATATCTAATGCAAATGCAGGTGCCTGCAGTTCTCATAATGAGAAGAAGGCAGAAATTGAATGCTTGTCTGATGATAAAAAATGTATAGAAGCGAAAGAAAAAGAATCACTATACAATGTTGAGGCCTAAATGTTTGATAATCTTGGAACTGCTCTAGTACAGGCATTAGGCTTCTTTGCTGTTTTTGGATTTTTTGTATATCAAACTTTATTCGCAGATAGTAAACCCAAAAATTCAAAATCAAATCCTAAAAAACAAAAGATTTCCGACACAAAAGAATCAATTAAAAAAGAACCTAAAAAAGGCTTATTTAACAAAAAATCTAAACCTGTTGAAGAGAAGTTAACTGTCCAAAAAAAGGGATTATTTGGGAGAAAAAAAGAAGTTATTAAAGAAGATATTAAACCAAAGAAAAAAGGTTGGTTTAAATAGGTAAAGTTATTTAATCTCTTTTTTGATATCTTTTATACAAAAACTTTTTTTAGTAACTTTATAATTAATACTAGATAACATTCAAAATGAATCATAGAGAAATCACAAAAAAATATAGCGAGTTACTTAATAAGGCTGAGTTTGCTACTGGCCGTAAGGAAGTTGTAGGTTTTTTAAAAAAAGCTGCCAAATTGAAATCTCAGATTGAAATCAATTATTAGATCATAAATTTAGTTTAATTCTAAATGTAAAAAATTTTATTAAATAAGTTTTTACATGAGATAATCTGCATAGATTATTTTTCTTATGAATAAAAAAGGTTATACAACCGAAAGCGGTGGTAGACAAAATGGTTTTGCAATTGAACCAGAAATTAACCCCATATCAGAAGGCGAATCAAAGAAATCCATATTTTTATTTATTGGAATATTATTACCTTTTCTAATAGGCGGTTTTTATTATTTAAGGACTCTGAATATATTCTGATATTTTATAAGCCATTTTTAGCAATATATTCTTCTGAGCTAACTATATCTTGCATTAAGCTCTCTGATGAAGGATTAAATCCATTTTGCTCTAAAAAAGATTTAACCTTTTCAAATTTTTGCTGAATTTTTTTTGTATATGGAGTTGTCATCAAATAATCATCTTTTTCTGTTGAATAGTTCATTTGATTAACGGATTACTTTTACAATTAAATTTTGCAAAATATGCTATTGCTGGTGAAGTTATAAATATTACATAAATAATTTAATAGTAATAAATACTTATAAATTGTTTGTGTGAGGTCGCCATTGGTTGATTTTTTTAAAGAGTACTTATAGTAACTAGTTCCATTAAATCTCTTGACTTTAGATATTTTTGAAATACTTCAGAATAAAATGCTTTTTTAGCAGCAAATTTTGATTCGAATTCAATTACTAATCCAAGCTGCCCTCCATCCCATTCATTTGAGGTTGATTCTTGTATTAAATCTCTTTTTACTATTACTCCTCCCACAGATTTAATCCAAGGCAATACTGTCCTTATATATTCCAGAAATAAATCAGCATTTGGAATTGAAATTTTCTTTAGCCAATAGCTTTTTGTCATCAAATCAACATATTCTGGGAAGAATATAGCACATGGAGGTAAGTATTTATCCTTAGTTATATACTCTCGCGATTATTAAATGGAAACCGAAAATGATTTATTAAATTTACTTCTTAAATCTCCAAATTCAGAAAGTATACGTACTATTGCCGAACAACTTGAAATTGATCATAATTTTTCCTTTAGCAAAGATAGAAATGATTTACAGGGTGTTTGGGAGCTTAGGTGGAGTAGTTCTAATAGTCCTTTTTTAAAATAATCTCCTTTTATTGATAACCTTCAAATTCTTGATCCCTTAAATTTAAATGGTCTTAATTTACTTAAACCTAGAAGAATAAAATCAATTATTGGTACTGGTATTTTAATAAGACTTAACTACATAAATGAAAAAAAAATTGGGGTCAAATTTACACATGCTGGTGTTATTGGTCCTAAATTTGGAAGAAAAAATATAAAGGCTATGAAAGAAATAAATAATGAACAATTAGGGTGGTTAGAGATAACTTATTTAAGCAATAAGCTTAGAATCTGTAGAGGTGATAAAGGAACTTTATTTGTTTTAAGAAAAATAAATTCACCGACTTTATTCAAGAATTTCAAGGAATTTATTAAAGTCTATTAAAAATATAAATTAATTCTTTATCCAAATAGACTTTAATACTAAATAAATTGGTAAATATTTAAATGATTCTTTAGGTATTTCATAACTTAAGAATTTTAGTGCTTCTTCTAACCAGTAACCAATATCAAATCCTAAAAGAATTTTTTCTACAACAAACCAAAATTCTTTATCAAATATAATTCTAAAGTTTAAGTAAATATATTCCCAATGAAAGGTATTCCAATATTGGCTTAAAAAAGAGGATAAAATAAGCCAAACTGATATAAATAAAAAACTTTTAAGAAATTTATAAAATTTTTTCATATACCAGCAACTGTTTTATTTAATTTCAAATATCCCTTATTATTATTTGGATCAAATTTTATTTCCATTAAATATATTCAAAAAGATATAAAAATATGGAGAAAATAGTAAATTTTCGTGGCATTAATAATCTATTCTTCTTTTTTTAGATTCTGTGCCTTTAGATTTTTATTCTTAAGAAAAAATCCTAAAAACAGAAAAGCAAAATATATTAGTAAACTTATGCCAAAAATTAAAACTATCTTTGAAATATCCATAAATGATTTTTTTTATAAATTACAGTATTTTTCGCAAAGTTTTATCAATGGTAATGATTTTTCATTTATCACGATAACGAGCTTCAATTATTAAGCTAATTATATTATTTAAATCATATGCAAGTAGCTTTTGCCTTGAGCCTTTGTCTATCAGTTGGTGTTGTTTTATTATCAATTATTCCATTAACTATAGGGAGAGTAAAAGCAGGATATTCTGTTGAAAATATGTCTGCTCCAAGGGCTTTATTCGATGAATTACCTTCTTTTGGAAAAAGAGCAGTTTGGTGCCATCAAAATTGTTGGGAAAGTATTTCCCTACATGCACCAGCATGTCTTCTTTGTTTGATTACTTTAACTGACTCTAATATTGCAATAATTGCAGCATTGATTCATCCTATTTTTCGTTTTTTTTATATTGGTGCATATGTATTTAATATCCCCACAGCTAGAGGTTTAATGTGGGCCTCAGGAATTTTTACAACACTTTTGCTTTACAAAGAGGGCTTAACTCAATTGCTATAAACTATTTAAACAATAAACTTTTCTAAATCTTTTAATTGATATTCATTGATTAGTGCTACTTTATTTGATTTTGCTAGTTGATAAGCAGATTTTGTAAAGCCTGATTTTGAGACTATTATTGCATGTGTACCTTTCCAAAATAATTTACCAGCTGAAATTTCCTGAACTGCTTTATTTCCAATAGCTTTTTCATGATCTTTGCATTGAATACATATTCTCAAATCATTTATTGAAGCAATTAAGTCAACCCCTTGATCTCCTGTATTAGGGGTTTCTTTTACTTCCCAGCCATTTTGTTTAAGAATTTCCATACAATGATTTTCAAATTTAATACCTTTTTTGTAGTTTTCCTTGTTTTTACTTGAGTAGTTTTTTTCTATTAGGTTTAAGCATGATTTCTCTATTTGACTTGCTATGAATACAAACCAATCTTCAATCTCGAGCTTTCTAATAGATCCAATTATCTCATCATCAATAGTAGGATTTTCATTACAATATGATCTCCACTTTTCGAAAAATAATTCCACACTTCCAAATTTTTTTAAAATTACTTTCTCCCAGAAGTAAGGAATACCCTCTTTAAATCGCTTGGATCCATTAAATATATTTTTCTCAATGGCTTTTTCATCAAGAGGTGGATTGCCAATCCATTTTTTATAATCCTCATTACCGTAAGCATCTATTTCCCTTAATCTGATCCTCTCCTCTAACAAATTATATTTGTTCTCGTCTATTAAATTATTAATTGTTTGAATAAAGAAATTGGAATTTAAGGCATTATATAGTTTAAACTTTTTCTTTTTAATTTGATAATCCCTTGCAAATATATAAATTAAAAAAATTATAAAAATAATTAAAATAAAAAATATTTTCATTAAAGATTTTTATTTCCGATCTAAAAAGTTTTTGTTTTTCTAATAACAAAATTATTTTTTGTTATTACTGAAGATTCATTTACTTCAAACCCATTAATTGCTGAAATTTCTCCTTTTATGCCTTCTAATGTTAATTGCTCAATAATTCCTTTTATTACTTCATCCTCGACCAATTTTCTATCAATTCTTTCAGGTGTAATATCTGTAAGCCATTTTGAGGTCTTTTTTTTTACAACCTCTGTAGGGTTAGTTATTTTTAAGTAGATAGCCATTTTTTAAGTCATTCAGTTGAATTATAAGCATTAAATCTTCTTAACTTTTATTATTGTCATTACTTTCCCACTCAAGAAATTGAAAAACAAAAATTGCAAAGATAGAGAAAAATACTATGAACAACCCTAACCATCCTATAAATTTGTGCTCTGTAAAAAGATTTGTAAGCATTGAGTTTTCTTGATATCTTGATTCCATTTCATATTGATAAGAATCAATAACTTGAAATATATTCATAATTAATAAATTAATAAATCGTTCAATTGGCGGATAATAATTTTAACCGTTTAACTTACTAAAGGCTTTCGATAGGAAATCTGGTCTTTTTCTTATTATAGAAAAATTCAGTTTATTTATTAAAACTAAATTGACTTCAGCAATCGTTAAGATTTCATTTTTCTTGTTAAGAAATTTTGAATTTACATTAATACTAGGACTTTTATCAATATTGAATTCGCTCTCGATTATTATTTTTTCACCAAGGAATAAAGGAGATTTATATTTTATTGAAGTATTGATTAAAGGTAAATCTAAGCCATATTTAGTTAGTTCGAAATAACTTATACCTACTTCTGAAAGTGCATTTATTCGGCTTTCTTCAAGCCAATTAAAATAATTACCGTGCCACATTACGCCTGCATGATCTGCATGTTGAGGTAAAACAATTTTTTCTATTTTCCAAACTGGCTTTGAGTTCATCTTTTATTTAAAAAATATTTTTATCCAATGAAAAAAACTTATTTTGGTATTGTAGATTAATTTTGTTTATTAACATAAGAATCATCAAAACTATATTTATAAAGTTATGTTTAATCGTAAAAATAAAAGTAGAAAAATGAAGAAGATTTTTCAATGGGAGGAATATTTAAATTGGAAAAATATGTCAAAGGAACAGAAATTAAATTTTAAGAGGGCGTGCTTATTCCCATTTCTCGTCTATATGGTTTATGTTTTTCTTAATCAGTACTCCTTGGCAATTCTTTTGTTACTAGGTCTTTATTTTTTAATTAGATTTAAAAATAGAAATAAGTTGGGAAGATGAATATTATTTTTATTTTGATTTATTTAGATTTGTTTTAAAGTTATCTAGTTTTTCTAAATAACCTTATTGGCATACGACAATAGTATTAGATAAATTTTTTTTATGAAAAGAATTGTTTTGTTTTTATGTTTATTAGTTTTTTCAATATTTTCTAATACGAATAATTTATTAGCAAAAGAAATTGAAAATAACATTAAAGATAATATTTCTAATGAAATTGAAGAAATTAAGCCTGATAATAAAAAAAATAATATTTCTAATTCTTCGGTAGAAGATATATTTGGTGATGAACAAACATTTCCATTCGTTGCAGGTTTAGGGAAAAATGCAGCCCATTGATTTTAAGGTTCTTGATAATGTAGAAAAGATTTTTTAATACTAATGAAAGGTCTTAGGGTTCTAGAGCTTTCTGAAGCACTTAATGTTGATAGCTCTGACTTATTAGCTGTTTGTGCAATTCTAAAAATAAAAGCTGCATCTAGATTAAGCATGCTTTCATTTGAAGAATGTAAAAAGATAACTGATTACTATGAAAATAAAAATTAGATTTTTTTTATATAAATATATTTATTATTTAATCTCTTTAATCATTGATACTAAAGTTGAATGAATTTCTTCTTCAGATATTTCATTTTTAAAATTGATAATTGCTGATTGGCCATCGTAATTTATTTTTATATAACTATTATTAATTTCTTCCATATAAGCATTCTTAAACCTTGATATCTTCCCATAATGAATAAGATATTTGTGTACTGAATCTATGTGATCATTGTTCATGTGATCACAAACTCTTTTACTTGTTTCTTTACTAATAATTTTCATTTAAAAAATAAATTTGTTTTAAGCTAATCTATTTTTTTTCATTATTCAAAGTTTTAATCATTTTAATTATTAAATTTTTAACTTCATTTTTATCAACAGTTCTAACCAAGTTATTTCTCAAATTTGATGCTCCTTTAAAGTCTTTGCATGTCCATGAGATATGTTTCCTTGCAATTAGCAATCCGTGATCTCCTTTTTCTTTTATTAATTCATCAAGATGCTCAATAATTAAATATAGTTTTTCTTCTGTGTTTGGTTCTTTAAAATTTTTATTTTCTCTAATGGCATAATCTATTTCTCCTATTTTCCATGGGGATCCTAAAATTCCTCGTCCAATCATTACACCATCAGCATTTGTTTTTCTTAAACAATTAAGAGCGTCATCTGGATTTTTGATATCTCCATTAGCAATTACTGGAATTTCCAACAACTTTTTAAGTCTCCCGATCATTTCCCAATCTGAATTGCCTGAAAAACCCTGTTTTCTAGTTCTTCCATGAAGTGTGATCATTGCTGCTCCCGCATCTTGAAGTTTAAATAAGAAATCCTCTATATTTTCTTCTTTACTATCCCATCCGAGTCGTGTTTTTACTGTAACTGGAACCCTAACAGCTTTTACAACATTTTTGACTAATTCTATAGCAAGTTTTCGGTCTTTAATTAGGGCACTGCCTCCCCCTTTCTTTGCAATTTTTTTTACTGGACATCCCATATTTATATCAATCAAGAATGCTCCAGAGTCCTCAGCTTGTTTCGCCGCTTCAGAAACAGCATATGGCCTATTATCAAATATTTGTACTCCAATTGGACCTTCTTCTAAATCTATTTGATTGATTTTTTGTGTCCCAAATCCTTTTTTAAGACTTGTGGCATTAATCATTTCTGTAAAAAGTAAAGAGTTTGGAGCCCATTTACGTACAAGTCGCCTAAAAATGTTATCTGTAACTCCTGCTAATGGCGATAGAATGACCTTACTCGTAATTATCCTGTTAATTCCCCTTCCTTTTAGTTTTATATTTGAAGACATATAATTTTAAATTTATTTAATCTTTCTTTATTATAAATTCAGATAGAGAGCTGATTTTATGTTTTTTATATATTTCTTGATTTTTAATAAGTCCTTTTACTTAAATAGGCCTAATTGATTAATTTTTTTGTTATTTTAAGTTGAGTTGAAATTTAAAAAGGAAATTTTTTTGTTTATATTAGTATCTATCTTTCTCCCAATAATTATTTTTATTGCGCCAATAAATGTAAAAGCTATTCAAGGTAATTTAGATTTATCGAGTGCTCAAACTTCCGTAGGCAAAAGATTTGCTAAAGTTTTTTGTGATGCTAAGAGGGAAGGTTTAGATTCTGATTTTGCTAGTGAATATGCTTTAAATAATACATATTTAAAATTTGTAGCATTTCCAGATGATGACGAATATTTGGATAATTTATGGAATTTTACCCACAATAATATATTAGATAATTGTGGTGAATTTGTAGATATAAATGATCTAAATGATCTAGAGATTTTTTTTAAAGAAGAAGGTTTAATTGCATCAAATAGGGATCTCTATTTACCAACTTTTGAGAATAATTAGATTAAATTTTTAGCATGTACTAAAATATAGATAGAATATGAAATTTTATGAAACTATTAGGTTTAAATTCACCTGAAATATTCATAATTTTGGTAATTTTGCTTTCGATTTTAGGTCCAAAAAGAATTGAAAAAGGTTTCTTATTATTTAAAAAACTATTGAAATTTCTTTTTACTAAAGATGAAGTTCAAAGTTCAGCAAATTCAAAAGTAAAATCAGAGGTACCAGAAGAAAGTGAAGTTAAAGAAGAAATAATTGAGCCAGAGGTAAAGGCAGAGGCACCAGAAGAGAGTGAAGTTAAAGAAGAAATAGTAGAGGCAGAAGTAAAATTAGAGGTACCAGAAGAAAGTGAAGTTAAAGAAGAAATAATTGAGCCAGAGGTAAAGGCAGAAGTACCAGAAGAGAGTGAAGTTAAAGAAGAAATAATTGAGCCAGAGTTAAAGGCAGAGGCACCAGAAGAGAGTGAAGTTAAAGAAGAAATAATAGAGGCAGAAGTAAAATCAGAGGAACCAGAAGAAAGTGAAGTTAAAGAAGAAACAATAGATCCAGAGGTAAAATCAATTAAAACTAAAAAAAGAACTGTTAAAGAAGAAATTATTGACGTAGAAGTTGATACTGATAATAAATAAGATTTCATATTAAATTAAATAATAATAGAAATGCTTGAATACTGAAAATAGGATATCTTTTAGAATAATTTTTTTTTAAAATTCAATATAAAGGGTCTCTATTTTTAATATTTTTATTTGAATTATAAGAAGGTTGTTATGAATCTAAAGCTACCTCGATAGCTGCTATTAAGTTTTCATCAAACGGTTTAACACTTGGTTTGAATCTTGCAATTACTTTACTATCTTTTCCTATCAGAAACTTTTCGAAATTCCATTCAACATCTCCTTCAGGTTCAACTTTGTTAAGGGTTGTGTATGGTTCTGTGGTATTGCCTTTAGCATGAACTTTTTCATAGATTTCAAACTTAACGCCATATTTTGTTGTACAAAAATTTTTTATTTCTGAAAGAGAGTCAGGTTCTTGTTTTCCAAAATCATTACAAGGGAATGCAAGTATTCTTAGGCCTTTGCTTGAATATAAATCATGTAGCTTTTGAAGATCCTCATACTGAGCAGTATTTCCGCAATAACTAGCTACATTAACAACTAAAATTACTTCCCCTGAATATTCACCTAGTTTTATGGATGATCCGTCCGCGGAAAGAACAGTAGTATTTTGTACGTCAACTTGCATGTCTAAAAAAATTCACCCTTTGAAGATAGCATTGTATAAACTTTATTGTGTTTAATTTATATGGTGGTTTTGATTATTTCTTTTATAAGTTTTTATTTTTTATTTATTTAACCCTTTATAATTGATATTATTAATCAGTTTAAATTTGGACCCTTTAGACCCACTTACTGAAATTATTAATTCCGGTCAAGGTTTTTCACCTGCAATTGCTTTAGAAAGAATTATTTGGGCAATGATTGGAATCTTTTTTTTAGGAGCAATTTCAAGATCAATAACTAATAGCATGCGAAGTCAAAATTGGTTTGGTAGAAATTTTTTATTTAGTTATTCTAAAGATAAAAAAATTACAGATGATACATCTTCACAACCTTCAAGTGATGACTAATAAGTTTTATATATGAAAGAATCAATTTTTTCTAAAAAGAAAATTTTATTGCTTGGTAGTGGCGAGCTTGGAAAAGAATTAGTAATAGAATCCAAAAGATTAGGATTAGAAGTTATTGCTATTGATCGATATGAAAAAGCACCTGCAATGCAAGTTGCTGACTATTCAAGAGTAATTGATATGGGAGATAAAAATATTTTAAAAAATGTTATAAAAGAATTTAAGCCTGACTATATTGTCCCAGAAATAGAGGCACTTTCAATTGAAGCCCTAAAAGAACTAGAGGAGGAAGGATTCAATATAGTTCCCAACGCCAGAACTGTAGAAATTACTATGAATAGAGATAAAATTAGAGACTTAGCTTCTAGAGATTTAAAAATTAAAACTGCAAAGTTTGATTATATTTTTGAATTTGATGATTTAGAAAAAAAAGCAGATGAAATTGGATTCCCACTTTTACTTAAGCCTTTAATGAGCTCTTCAGGAAAGGGACAGAGTTTGGTTGAAACAAAAAATGATTTACAAAATGCTTGGGCACAGGCACGAGCAAATTCAAGAGGAAAGGTTAAAGGTGTAATAATTGAAGAATTTATTAATTTTGATTTTGAGTTTACTCTCCTAACTGTAAGAAAAGAAAATGGTGAAAATATTTTTTGTTTACCAATTGGACATCTTCAATTTAATGGAGACTATCAATGTAGTTGGCAACCTATTGAGATCAAAGAGTCCTTAATTATTGAAGCTAAGAGAATGACAAGTAGAATATTAAATAACCTTAATGGAGCAGGATTATACGGGGTAGAGTTTTTTATAAAAGGAAGTGAGGTTATATTTTCAGAACTATCTCCAAGACCACACGACACTGGTATGGTTACATTAGTTAGTCAAAATATTAATGAATTTGAATTACATTTAAGAGCTTTTTTAAATTTACCAATACCGCATATAGATCTAATAGAACCATCTGCAACCAGAGTTATTCTCTCTAATCAAGAGTATCTAAATCCTATTTACGAGGGGCTTAATGAAGCATTAGAATTTGAAAAGACCAAAGTGCTCATTTTTGGTAAACCAGTTTCCAGAAAAGGAAGAAGAATGGGTGTTGTTCTCTCATCCAATTCTGACATTAATTTGGCTAGAAAAAATGCAGATGAAGCTGCTCGTAAAATAAAAGTCAGTACTACATAAATATTAAATAAAAATAACGAAAAAAATACTTATTTCCTTTGTTTTTGTTCTATGTCTCTTTGGGTATTATTTTAGTATGTTCTGTATTTCACAATGATAGAAAATTATAAAGGTTGGGATATAACTTTAAATTGGGATCATAAAGATTATCTAGAGAGGGATACTACTAAAAGTAATTTTTTTAATCAAAAGGAAAAATGGATTGGTGTTCACTTAAATGGTGAAAAAATCTATGGTTCTTCCCTAAAAGAAATTAGGCATATTATTGATTATCCTAGTTTGCATTCAAAGTAGGTTAAAAGATTGTTTTAATTATCCTGATTATTTTCATTATCTTCAATTAGTTCATTAGCGAGTTTTCTTAAATCTCCCTTAATGGAGACCCATGTAAAGGCGATTATAAAAATTGAAGCAGATATTGCAACGGTGATTTTTTCGATAGTTGACATTCCAAGTGCAATAGCAAACATTTCAAACCAAATACTAATTTTTCATTATATTTAATTTTTTTAAATAGTTAGAATCAAAATTTTTTTTGCAATGATATTTAATTATTCAAAATATAATAAATAAAATTTAAATTACTTATTTGATTTATTGTTTCTGATTTCAATTTTTTTCAGTAAGATTAAATTATGGAAAAAAAGAAGTGCCCTCAATGTAAAAATTTAATTTTAATAACTTCCCCAACATGTTTATATTGTGGCAGACCTAATAAATTTATAACTAAGGAATACGTAAATAAAAAGTGGAATAAAGATAATAACAAAAATGTATTTGATTATATTTTTATTAATAAGTATCTTGTATTTATTTTATTTTTAATTTTTACAATTGTTATTATTATATTTAATTAAATAACATTAATTAATTACTCTATTATTGCATCTAATACTTCTTTAGTATTTGTTGATAGTTTATTTTTTTTAATCTGCTTTATTGTTTCTACCATATTACTTTTGTAAGGTTCTGAATAAAAATTGTATCTACTAAATACTTTCACAAAACGGGATATTACGATTGGATTTAATTTATCAAAATAAATTATTTTTTTTGCAATATATTTATAACCAGAACCATCCATTGCATGAAAAGTACTATTTCTTGTTACGAAAGAATTTAATATAGCTCTTAAAGTGTTCGGTGATTTTAAATCAAAAAACTTATTTTCAAATAATTTTTCAATGCTGCTTGCTTTTTCATCAATTTCTATAGATGCATTGAATGAGAACCAACTATCCAAAACGACACTATTATTTTTCCATTTATTCAAGAATATAGTTGAAATAAGTTTTCGTTCGGGACAATTAATCCTACTGAATGAATTCAATGCAGCTTTTGCTAGCGTCATCGAATTACTACCGACATAATTAATTATTTTGCTTTTAATTTCCTCATCATGACTATGTAAGAGTAGTTTCCAAATAGTTTCGATTAGTTTTCTTTCATTTTTACCTTCTGGCCAAACTTTATCTAGACTTTTCTCTATTTCTTCGAGCTTAAAATATAATTCTTTTTTTAATTTGGTACCGAATAAATGATTTATTTCGTCAATAGTTTTATATATCTTTAAAGGATCTATATTTCCCATCTCCGATTCAATTTCAGCAAATGTCGGAATATTTAGTAATTCTGATAAAAGGGATAAATTAATATCTTTATTATTTATAAATGATATTAAGGTTCTTATTAATTTATTTTCAATTTTATGAGCTGGTTTTTCATCTAATCTGCATAAAATAATTTTTTTATAAAATACTTTTACAGTATTAGATAGTGTAAAAAAATCTTTTTCATATTTTAAGATTAAAAATTTTTCATCCAAGGTAGTGTCTGATTCCCACTCAACAGGTGAAGAGAATTCGCGAAAATAAGTTACTAAAGGAATTTGGAGGTGAGATCTTATATTCCTAAAAATAAATTCTTGTTTTTTTGTTTTTAAAACAACCGTTTTTTCTATCGTTTCATTATTACTGCAAAATATAGCCAGATTTATAGGAATTATTAGAGGTAAATCATTATATGGGTTCTTCTTTATTGGATTACTTTGAGAGGCTTCAATTGTAAGTTTTTCTCCTTTTTGATCCCAGATTCTCTTAAATTTAATTTTTGGCGTCCCATTTTGCTTGTACCAGATTTTAAACTTTTCAGGATCGATTTCCTTATTATGTTCTAAAATTTTATCGACAAATTGGTCTATTGTTGCTGCCTTTCCATCATATGTTGAGATGTAATTACTAAATCCTTTATAGAAATTTTCATCTTTTACAAGCTTATTAAGCATTCTTATTATTTCTGCCCCTTTCTCGTAAATCGTGGTCGTATAGAAATTGTCTATTTCTTGATATTTTTCAGGCATTACAGGATGTGATGTTGGACCAGAATCCTCTCTAAATTGATTTCTTCTAAGAAATTTCGCATCATCAAGTCTCTTGATTTCACGATCATGAACGTCTGCGGTGAATTGTTGATCTCTGAATACTGTTAAACCCTCTTTTAGAGATAGTTGAAACCAATCCCTACAAGTCACTCTATTCCCAGTCCAATTATGGAAGTATTCATGGGCGATTACGCCCTCTATTCTTTCTAATTCTTCATCAGTTGTTGTTTGAGAATTAGCGAGTATTAGTTTTGAGTTGAAAATATTAAGACTTTTATTTTCCATTGCTCCCATATTAAAGTGCCTGACTGCAACAATATTGAACAATGACAAATCGTATTCAAGGTTATATTTATCCTCGTCCCACTTCATAGATTTCTGTAAGGAACTTATTGCATGTTGAACATATTTTTCATCGCCATACTCAACATAAATATTTATTTTTACTTTTTTATTCGATTTCGTTATGAAATTGTCTTTTACACAATTAAGTTTCCCTGCTACCAATGCAAAAAGATATGAGGGTTTCGGATATGGGTCTTCCCAAATTATTTCATGTCGATTATTTGCAAGATTATTTTCTTTTACGACGTTACCATTTGAGAGTAAGACAGGATAATCATTCTTGTCTGCTTCAATTCTCACGGTGTATTTGCTTAGAATATCAGGCCTATCAGAGTGAAAACTTATTCTTCTAAATCCCTCTGCCTCACATTGCGTTGTTATAATGCCATTGCTCTCATACATACCTAAAAGGGATGTATTTTCCTTTGGTTTAATTATTCCTTCTATTTTTAATAAGAAATTATCTTTGTTTATATTTTTAATTTTTAAGTTATTTTTTTGCTGTTTGTAGTATTCCTTTCTCAGTAGTGAGTCATCTATAAAAATTTTTTTTATTAATATATCCGTACCATCAAGAATTAGATTTCTGGTATTCTTATTTTTTTTTACCAATTTTAGTTTGGTCGTAACATTTACAGCATTTTTCTTAATTACGAAGTCTAAAAAGATTTCTGGAATTTCATAATCAAAAATTTTGTAATCTTCAAGTTTTACATATCTTGAAATATTCTTTTGGTTTATTGGATTGTTCATCTTTAAAAAAAATTAAGAAGTTAAAAAATCAAGAATACTTATTTTGAAATTATAAGTTTGGCTTATTATCTTCTGTTTCACAAAAATGTGTCTTAATCTCTCCAGAAGGTAGTAGTTCGTATAAAGAGGGATTATTAATATCAGGCGATCCGTCCTTATTAAATTGGTAACTCCAGTCCCATTTTTTATCTGTAAAGGAAATATAATCTTTTCTTGGAGAATATGGAAGCATAAGCTTTTTTTTATTCCAATTAATATTTATAAATGCTCCTGGCTTTAACTCAGATATCTTTTCTACTGTGGAAAAGTCACCATTAATATTATTTCTCATCACAAGATTAAGATTTGAATTTTCACATACATAACTACTATTTAAAGCTAATAAAAGTATTGAGGTAATAAAAAATGAATAAATTTTTGGAGCTCCTTTTAAAGTAGATTTTCTTTCAAGCTAAATGACTTAATTAAAGATCTTTTTTGGATCGATTTAAATCATAATAGATTGCATACTCTTTAGATCCACAAGATTACAATCTAATTCCTCTTCATAATCCTGAACTGAAATAAAATTATTTAGAAAACCTGAATATTTTGCATCTCCGCCTATGGTGCTTGAAAGTATATATTTTGGATTGAATTTGTTAATCAATTTAGGGATTACATCAGCACCTTTTACAAAAGAACCAACTAGCGGTAATTCTAAATTTTTTGTAGGAGTAATTACTGCATCAAGACTTTGCTTGTTTAAATTTTCATCAAGATATCCATGGGGTTCTATATAAAATCCATTATCTTGATCGTCTTTAACAATATATCCGTTTTCTATTTGTGGCACTGGAGCGCCAGCAGTTGCTTCAAAACTTAAATTAGAAAGATTTGTCTTTTCAGTTGGCTTAAGCACTTTAATTGAACTAAAACCAATTTTTTTTAATGTTTCAACAGCACTTTTAGGACAAATTATAGGAATATCCTTTCTGAACATTTCTAATGTTGGAACATGACAGTGGTCAGGTAATCCTTGGGTTAACAAAATAATATCAATATTTTTATCCATTGAAATTTCTTCTTCTAATGATCCTTTAAAAAACCACTCACCTGGAGGAAATATTAAATCTCCCTTGAGCCAAGGATCAATAATTAAATTGGTTTTTTTAAATTTTATAAGCCAACCATTTGAACCAAGGTAGGTCGCTTCAAAAGTCATTATCAATTAATTGTTTTATTAGACTATAAGGTAATTTTGGCTTTATCGAGAAATTACTAATTTAGATTAGTTTGCTTCATTTAAGATTTGAAATGACTTTCTTTTTAAATTAAATATTAAAACTTGATTATCTTTATAACTAATCTCTAAGTTTTCTTTTTCTAGCATTTGTATTGGTATTAGAGCTAATCCTCCTGTTCCTGAAAATATGATTGGCATGGTGCTATTTTTAGTCCCATTCATTTTTTGTAAGTCAATAGCTTGAGAAACTATTTTTCTGGCTTTATCAAATCCGTAGTCTTCTATTAATTCAGGCCATAAAAAGTTAACTAATTCATATTTCGAAAACTCAATTCGTACTGTTTTCATTAAAAAATAATAGATATATAGAGATTAATTAATTACGATATTAACTTAATTACTATTTTTAAACCTATCCATGACTAGTTGCAACATATCAACTACATCACCATCAGTTAAATTTAAATCCTTCTTTAAATCATTGCAAGTTAAATTCATTTCAAGTGCCGCTTCAGCCATATGATTAACTTTTTGGTTATCACCGCCCAATGAAATAAAGGGATTAAAGTTTTCTATCATTTAATACTTGTTGTTACCACCTAGTTCTAGCTAAGAAATAGTTAATTATCATTTTTTGATACAGAAGCTTATAAATATGTTATTTAATATTTAGAAAGTTTTTATTTTTAAACTAGGGATATTGATATACCTTTTGATATCAATGCGAATCTTCTTGCTCTAACTAGTAAAGGAAATATCAAATTTGTTCGTTTATTTGATTTAAACACTGTAGAAAGTAACGATAGTAAACTACTGGAGGGATTATTTATCTGTTTGCAAATAGTATTAATTGCATCTGCTCCATGAAAGATATCTTCATCCTTTAGGAGAATAGCTCCTTTATCTAGGTCATAACCTTTATCTAGGAGGGATTTAATTAGAGTTAAATTTTTACGACCATCAAGAATTTTAATATTATTTAACTTGCTTTTGATCTCAAGGAGCTCAGCAAAATGATTGCAGAATGGACATTCTCCGTCATAAATAAAGGTATAGTTGGATGTCATTAGAAATAAAACAGTTTTGATGCTCTTAAAGTGCGCCAACAAAAAGTTATCCCTCGATAATAAAACAAATAATAAAAATTTTGTGGATTTTTATAAAGGGATGGTTAAACGATTCTAATAATTACGAAGAAATGTCTCAATATAGGTATATTTTTCATAAAAATCTGTATGCTAACTCGAAGATATTATGTTTTAAAATCATGAATTTACTAGCTTCTTTTGCTTTAGGTGGTTTCAATCCATGGGCAGCAGGCTTTGGAATTGGTTCTTTAGTCCTTTTTGGTCTAGTTGGTCTTGTGGCAGGTCCAAACCTAAAGAATTTTGATCCTGATGCTTAAATCATCACGTTAAATATAGATTTAAAAAGACTCATTTGAGTCTTTTTTTTTGCGGTTTCTTAAATTTATTTTTAGAATAATTTAGATTATATACTCCCAAAGAAATGTTGTTAAATCCTTTTTATCCATTCACTTTTTTGAAAATCTCTTCTCTTAAAGCTACTATTATTTTTTTATCAATACTTTTAATTAAATCAAATTTGCTTAGATTAAAAGGTGGACTAATAGGAGGTCTTTTTGCCTTGATTCTCATATCAGGGATTTTTGCCTCTAGTACCATAGCTTTAGGATCTTTAATTTATGCCTATCGATTAAAAAAGAAATCTAATTCAGATAATAATCAAATGCAGGATTTAGAAACTGTTAATGTTTAAGATATTTTGTGAATCAAATTCAGTTGGATAGCCTAAAATGGAGTTCCAGGTACAAAATGCAAGACTAAAAATCCAAAACCGGCAGCAAAAACTATTGATACTGCTATGATTAGAAGACCCGATGCCATCCCCCCTTCGTTAAAAGCCATTTAGTTAGTTATTTTTAAATTTATAATAGAACATATTTGTTCTCAGGTAATAGTTCTAATTACTCATATATCATCCAAATTTATTATTAATGGTGAATAAAAGTAAAAAGATGGAAGTTAATGAGATGATAAAACCAAATATTATTAATGGTTTAGATTTGACGTTTTCTTCTTTCTTAAGGTTATTTTTTGAAGAAGGAAAATTTCTATCTTTTTTTTTATAAATAAGATTGGAAAAAGGTTTAATCACGATAAATTTTAGATTTAAGCTAATTATCCTAAAGTTTTGAACAAATCTTTATGGTAATCAACAACATTTTGACAACTTATTACAGGTGTAAATTCCATATGAATGCCAAATTTGGCTCTCCATGGAGCAAAATGCTCGAAAATTTCTTTATCACTGTGGGCCTTACATAAACAAACTACTCTACCCTCCCCAGGAGCATGAACTCTAAATAACATCTCAAATTTATCTGTTTTATCTGATTTTGCAATTTCACCGTTTTCCCAAGCTTCTACAAATAATTGATAAGCTTTAACTTGATTCTCAATATCTGGGAATTGGCAGTCAGCAAGAAATAATTGCATTGGAGTAATCTTAAGGTTTTACTCATTATCCCTCAAATACTTATTTATTAATGTGACTGTTTGAATTTGAAGATCAGAAAAAGAATATTTTCCTAAATAAAGTGAGAAGAGAGAGTCTCAAGGAATTTCCCAATATCTTTTTTATATAAACTATCTGTAATTTTTAAAGAGAATAATTCATAATCATTTATATCTTTTTTTTTATCAAAATTAATATTTCCCTTTAATGAAATGTTTTTCATGATTTTATTGATCACTATTTCAAATTTAAACAAATATAAGTAAAAGACAAATTTCTTTACATTATTTTTTTATGAGAGAAATTTCTAAGGCTAATAAATAATAATTAATTTATTTAAGAGTTAATTAATTTTCCTAGGATATATAAGAAAGAATTAGTTAAGGAAAAAATTACAGTTAATAGAGATGCAATAACGGGTAATAAATTGAACCACAACTGCGAAGTTGTCATTTTTGAATCAATAGGCAGAAAATTGGTTCTTTTTTTAATTCTTATTTGTAACCAAAAAATAGATAATGGATAAATAATTCTTGAGAAAGTAATTATCAATGAAGGCAAAATACCTTGGTTAGAATAAAGTATAAATCCTGAAAAAAAGTATAATGCCCAAATTAGAACCCTTTGAATCAGAATTAATCCCTTGCTTTTGCCAGACATTATTAATTAATTAATTTTTATAATTTTAATCATTTTATATCTTTCAAAAAAAATGTTATTTATAATGACTTTTTCTTTACGTATAATTTCCCATTCATTTTTAAGAAATAATTCATAACTTATTAAGCTCGCTTCAGTATAAAGAGAGTTTAAACCTTCTTTCTTTGCTTCATCTTCTAATTTATTAAGTAATTTAGATCCGTATCCTTTTCTTTGGAATTTACCTTTACAGTAAAATAGCGCAATTCTATCGGTGGGATATCTTGTAGCAAAAGCAATAATAATTCCTTGTTTACTTATAAGCCATCCTTTTCCTTTAATTATTGACTTATCAAAATTTGGGTTATTCCAAGCTTGGCTTGACCAGGCTCTTTTTTGTTCTTGACTATAAATTTTTTCTTCTAAAGATAGAATTGAATCAAAATAAACCTTTTTTAATTCCAGTTGATCTTTAATGGTGATTTGTCTTAAATTCATGTAAAAATCTTTTATTTAATATGCCTAGTAAAAATATAGTCGCAATTGGGGGAGGAGGATTTGGACGTTCATTAGGCTCTCTTGAAATTGAAAAATATATAGTTTCTTTAAGTAATAAAAAAAGACCGAAAATTTGCTTTATTCCCACAGCATCTGGCGATAGTAGTTTGTACAAACTAAATTTTTATAGAGCATTTTCTAAACTTGATTGTATAACAAGTCATATTGATTTCTTCTCTAGAACAGAAAACTTAGAAGAGAAAGTTTTAACTCAAGACATAATTTATGTTGGCGGAGGAAATACAAAAAGTATGTTAGCTGTTTGGAAAGAATGGAATTTACATAAAATTTTGCGAAATGCTTATGAAAAAGGAATTGTAATGAGTGGTGTAAGTGCTGGTGCTATTTGTTGGTTTGATAAAGGTATAACTGATTCTTATGCTAAAGAATTAGCCATAATTGATTGCTTAGGGATAGTTAAAGGTATTGCCTGCCCGCATTTCGATGAAGAGAAAGAGAGGGAACCTTACGTTAATGATGTTATTCAGAGAGAAATTATTGAATCTTGTATATGTATTGAGGGGAATTGTGCCTTGCATATTAAAAATGATTTTGACTATTCCCCAATTGATTTTGGTAATGGTAGAAACTGCTTTAGAGTTGCAAAGGAAAATAATATTTTAAAGAAAGAAATTCTTTAAAAAGAAAATATTTTTAATATCTTTAGATCTCATCATTCTTCGAGATAGAAGTAAATTCAATCCCTTTGTATTTTACGAAAGATGCGGTCCATACTTCTTTTGAGAGATTGCCAAGGTATTTTAGAAACTGTTGTGTATCTCCATCTCTTATCCATTCAGATTTAATGAATGGAAGCTCTTTCTGCATTCTTTTAGGATGCATATGAACAAGGAGCAAACCTTTTTCTTCAGAAGCCCTTTTTAAAGCACCTTCATCACTTCTTTGAAATACTCTCATTAGTAGATTTAAAATTACCTCTTCTCCAAGTTTCTTGAAATTTTCTGCTTCCTCTAAATTATCTTTAATTTCTTTACCCCCAAGAGGCATTGCTCTAACTAAGTTTTGCTCTATTAAAGCTATTGCAATTAGATAATCTTGGCTAGCCATATTCTAAAATAATACTTTTTTGTTATTCTAACCTCTCGTGTACATGAAAATCTTTCATGGATTAAATATCTGCGATAAGAAGAAAGGAAATAATTTATTAATTATTTTCCAATACAATTAAACTATTGTTTTTAATTTAATTAGTAAAATTAAAAATTTTATTTGTCATGAGGTTTTTTTTATTTTTATTATTCGGTATTTTTGTAGGTCTTTATTTATCATGGCCCGGTTTAGTAATACCAGAAAATTGGAAATGTTTTAATCAAATTATTGCCAAATCTGCAGAAGATAAAATTTCTTTAAAAGCTGCATTAGAGATTTCCCCAAGTTATTTTCTAAAGGCTAAAAATAAAAAGACTACTTCCAAAATAAGAATCGTAGCAGATGCGTGTTTTCGTTAATATGTTGAGTGAATAAATATGACTACTAAATAATGAACAATAATATAAGATTTGAATTGTCATTTAAAAATATTTCTCAGTTAGACGATAAACTTAATTTCTGCAAATTAAATAATATCAAAAATATTAATATTCCATGTAAAGGACTTATAAAGAAGGATTTATTTAATTCAACTATTAAATATATATCAAAAAACTATGATGAATTTAATGTGACCTATCACTATAGTCTTTATCATCAATATTCAAAAAATAAAGAAAATTCGTATCAGGAAATTTTAGATTTTGTTAAAACTTCTCAGACTAATAAAAAATTTGAAATTCTGCTTGTGTCGGGATCAAATAAGAAAAAAAACTTTGACTCAGTTCAAGTATTAGCTTATTTAAAAAAAGAAAAAAATTTAAAAGTTAAATTAGGTATAGCTTACAATCCATATTTGAAAAAATATTATAATATTTCTTCAGAAAGAGAAAGGTTCGAAAAAAAAATTTCGACAGGGTTAATAAATTCAATTTGGTTTCAATATGGTACAGATATTAAAGTTTTAGAGAACGAATTGACTTATCTTAAAAACGTTGCAAAAGAAGAAAAATTAAATTTATTTGGAAGTTTATTTATTCCTTCTAAACAATTTATAGCACGTTTTAAATTTCGTCCATGGAAAGAGGTATATATATCTGAAAAGTGTTTATATGCCTTGGAGAATTTTTTTGATTTCACAAACGATTTAGTTAGTTTTTATAAAAAAAATAATATTACACCTGTAATTGAATCTGATTTTTCATCATCAGGTAAACTTGATTCTGTTTATAGTTTTTTGGAAAATGAAAGATAATTTCTGTCAATATTAAACCTATGAAAAGTGATGTTATATATGACTTATTAATAATAGGTGGTGGTATATCTGCGTGTGTTTTCGCTTCGAAGTATCTTAAAAATAATATTACAAAAAAAGTTGGATTAATTGAAATTGGTCGTGGACTTGGAGGGAGATCAAGTACAAGAATAAGCAAAAAATATGAAGGATGGAAACTAAATCATGGTTCTCCAAATTTTAATATATCTAACAGCAAAAATAATCTTCTATTAAAAAGATATATTGATGAACTATTGGAAAATAAATATATAAAAATTGACGACTCAGAAATATTTTTTTTAAATGAAGATTCTAATTTAGAAACCAAAAAAAAATCTGAATTTTCTTGCGGGATTAATTATTTATCTTTAGATTCCATGAGTGAATTATCGAAAAAGATAATTTATTCAAATAATTTAAAAGAGGAAATTGATTTTTTCTTTGAAACTTTAATAGTTGATATGAAGTTTAATGATAAGGGATGGTTACTAACATCAAAAAATGGCGATAAATTCAAGTCTAAATATCTAATTTGTTCAACTAATTTGTTGTTACATAAGAGGTCTTTAAAAATATTAAATGTAAATCAAATTCCATTAAGAAAAGCAATTCCTATAAATAGTGATAAAAAAATAGATTTACTATTAAATATCTTAGAAGAACAAACATTTATCCCCAGGTTAACTTTTCTAATTTATACAAATAAAAATTATAGTTATAAAGATAATTATTCTAAAAAACTGAGGTATTTTTATTTAAAAAATAATTTAGAAAAAAAATATAGATTTGAAAGAATTATTTTTCAGCTGCAAGATAATAATAAATTAGGAATTGTAGTACATTCAAAAGACGCAGAGTTAATTAATTCTTATATAAGTGCAAAAGATGAAGAAGTTTTTAAACAAAAAATAATTAAAAAATTCAATAAATTGTTTAAAGAGAATTCTTTTGTAAATAAATTAACTTTTGATGAAAAAATATCTATTATGAAATGGAGAGCTTCACAGCCTTCTGGTCTTGCCGCACCATTATCTTTACAATTTAGTAGAAAATCTAAAATTGGATTTTGCGGGGACTGGTTTGAAGGAAATGGATTTGGCAGAATTGAAGGCTCAATTTTAAGTGCTCTAATATTAGAGAAAAAAATTAAAGACTTAATTAAATAATTTTTTCAGAATGAGATCTATATCAGTGTTTTTTTCAATAATGAATTTATTTTTATTATTTTTTATGCAATTGGGTTTGAATTTTTCATAATAAATGCTCCATGATTTTAAGAAATCATTCTCAGCTTGTTTTTCCCCCTTCCCCCTTTCTTTTATATCTCTTTGGACAACTCTTTTCATGCACTCATTTTTTTTAGTTTTTATTTCTAAAAAAATATAATCCTTATTATTTAAAGTGTTTGAGAATTCTTTAGCAAATATACCCTCAACAATTAAAAAACTAATATTATTTGTTTCGTTTAAGATATTTTGAATTGTTTTCTTTTCGAAATTATAATAACGATCACAGATTGAAATTCCATTCTTATAAATGAAATCAAAATCTTTTTTGAATAGTTTGTTATTAAAACTAATACTTCTATCAAAAAAACCTTCTATAAATTTTGGTAGTAATTTACTTATTAAACCTGTCTTATAGTAATTGTCGGTACTTAACACAATACCATTTTTATTTTTTTTTATTATTTGATTAGATAAAGTTGTTTTCCCGCTTCCTGAAGGTCCACTTATAAAAATAAGTTTCATTTTTATGATCTGTTCTTTAATAAGATTTTAACTTTACTATTAATAAATACCTTTAAATTTTGAATATTCATTTTAACTTTTTTTTAGTTTTTAAAATAATTTATAATACCTTGCAATAGCTCGTAAGCTTGCATAAATATTAAATGTGTGTCTTTATATAATTGTAAATAAATTATTTCTACGCAGTTAATTTTTATCTTGTAATTAATTCCTCTGGAATTTGATATTATTAAACTGAATAGCTAATTTTATTACTTGTATATTTCAATGATTTCTAAATTTCTCAGCAAACTAAAATCAATTTTATTTAAAAGTGCAGTAACTTCTGAAACTCCTTTAAAGAAAGAAAAAAATGCAGCAAAGTCTGCGAAAACAAAAACAAAAACAAAAACAAAAACCAAAGCGGTAAATTCCAAGAAAAATATTGAAACTTTGACTACACTTCCAGGTGTTGGAGCAAAAAGCGCAAAAGCTTTGTACGAGGCTGGATTTAAAACAACAAAGGCAGTTATCGCTGCAGATGAAAAAGATCTTCTTGCTGTGTCAGGAGTCGGAATAAATCTTGTTAAGAAGCTTAAAAAGCTTAAGTAGTTATAATTTTATTTTTAAACCTTTCAAAAAAAATTTGTAATATCAACTCATATTCAAAAAATTTATAAGATAAAGCAGTCTATCTTCTTCTTGCTTTTCTTCTCTGTTGCAACTTTCTTTTATATTTTTCAATAGGAGTTTCGTGATGTCTAAGTCTTTTTAAATCTGCAAAGATGCCCGACTTAGATACTTGTCTTTTAAATCTTCTAAGGGCTGACTCAATTCCCTCGTTCTCTCCAACTGTAACTTGTGTCAAAATTTTCTAAATAAAAACTATTTTAGCACCTCAACAGATATATTTAAACTCAAAACTTCTAATTGAGGGTTAATGGTTTATTTGGCTAATTTTTTGCCCACTCCATAAATCTTTTTTTATTACTTTTTATGTCTTGTAATGATTCAAAATAATATTTTTCCCAATTATCTTTAGGCAGGCCAAGAAATAACATTAGATTTAATGGATATTGATCACTATCAGAACAATTTCTAAAATCATCCCTGAATAAAAAGATTTCCTTTTTTAAAGCAATTGCGATACCCAATTCAATCATTACTCCTTCATCTGGAGGATTTCCATTAACAATCGCAAAAATACAATCACATTCTTTTAAATCATGGAAATTACTATTTGCAACTTCATATGCCCATTGACTTTTTTGTTGTGTTAATGGTTTTGCTCTCTCAAAAGGTTCAAATACTTCTACATTTAAATCATTGAAGACTTCAATAAATTCATGTAAGAGGGTTTTAGTTTGTTTTGAAAATCCATATGGATTAGCTAAATATAATTTTTTTCTCAAATTAAACCTCTTTTTTTGATGTAATCTTCGCGGTCACTTTTTGAAGTTAAAGTATTTTCCCAAGGGAAAACAATCCATTGACTTTTTTTTGTTAGATGTACTGTATTCCACCATGTAGGTTTGATTTTACTAAATAATACAAAAAACATTGCTCCTTCAATATTCTTGAAGGTCGTCAATGTAATGCCTGTTTCATAAACATCATCTACTATAAGTGAATTCTCTATTGGTTCTGAAATTAATTCAATTTTTAATTTATGGCTTAGTGCTACAGCAAGACATAATCCGCCACGAGGAACTCCATATATTCCAGAAAATTCCTTAAATCTACATTTATTAGCTATTTGTTCTACGCTCTTATCAAATTCGCTCCAAGTAAAATAACTTATCATCTTAATTTTCGTATTTTTCTTTTGTAGTAGCGTAATTTGAAGCAATTACACTTAAAAGTGCTACTACTTGCTCATTTGGACAATTAGTATTTTTTTTTAAATTTTCACATTCATTTATTATCTTTGTATATGTATCCTCAACTATCCCGTTCATTTGATTCATACTGAAAGAATATGGTTTATTCATTTTTAAATTAATAGTTATTTTATTTTTACTTAAATATCAAACTAAGTAAATATTTTTAGTATTTAAAGATAAAATTATTCCCACATGGGGTTATTTAATTTTTCATTTTTAAGTGATGAAGGAACATAAGTATGTAAAGCTTCAATTTTTATAGCCCATTTTTTAGAGTTTCCCTTTAAACTTTCGCTTTCAATTAGATTTGTCAGAGGAATCCTTTTTCTAACTTTAAGAAGTCCTAAACAAGCTTCCCAGGCTTCATGATTTTTATAAATATCTAACCAAAAATCAAAAATATTTTCCAAGATTTCTAAAGGTATATCAAATGGAATCCCCATTGAAGGTCTTGCAATTAAATATTGTTTGTTTCTTAGTTCATTTAATAAATTATTTACGTTTAAATTAATAGCTAAAAGAATATCTTTTGCTGATTCAGTACCTATTAATTCTTTTCTATGGCAATCTAAAAGATTTTCATCCTCAAGAATATTATCATCGCAATTTTTTATACCCACAATCCAAAACCCTTCTCCATTCTTCACTCCACTAGCAAGAAATAGATATTGAGGTGAATTCTCCACGATTTCAAATTATTTTTTCCATTTTTAACATTTTTTGCTTCATATGAAAATAATTTAGCTATGCAATTAACAATATGAAGTCCTCGTAAAAAAAATTTTGTTGTTATAGTTAAATTTTTAGAAAATGTTTGATTTAAGAGAACTAAAATTAATGTTTTTAGATCCTACTGATTTAATAATTAATAATATAAATAAATATCTTTATAGTAATAAAGCAATTAAATTTATTTTTTCTTAGGAAATAATTTTCCTATCTTCTCCTTTTGCAAGTACTCCTTTTTATTTCTTATTTTTTTGTCTTCTAAGGATTCTTTATTAGTACTTACAGCATAAATAATATAGAAAATCATGCCAGTAAATATTAATCCTACAAAAATTATGAATATTCCTATAGGTTCACTGGGACTGAATATTTTAAGATCTAAAGCTGTATTTAGGGAAATTATCATCAATAAACTAATTCCTTAAATAAATTTTATGGAAATCTAATTGATTTCCTCGTACCCAAAAAATGTTGCATTATCTGCATTTTTATACCCATTAGCGGCTTCCTGTGGGTTTTGACTGTCAATTTTTCTTGCTTTTGCATGAATCATGTTGAATGGGAAAATAACAGCTCCTACAAAAAAATGAAGAATTAAGAAATCTGAAGGTAATCCATTTGTCCAATCAGGAAAAAATAGCAATGTCATCAATGATTCGTACATATTTGTAGTCAAATAAACCTCTGACTATTATTACTGAACTTATCGCAATACTTTTAATTATTAATAAATTGAAATTTAATTTGCTTTTAATAATTATCAGATTTAATTGAAATACAATTTTAAAACACTATTATATTATTTATAAACTATAGGTTAATAGCTGTTGTTAAAATTATTTTTTGTCTTACTTTTATTTATAATTTTTCAATTAAAACCTGCAATAGGTTTAGCTTTTGATACGTCCGATCCTAGTGTTAGTTTGCTACAAAATAGGATCTCTAATAATTTCTCTAAAAAATATTGCAATGCTATCCAAAATGGTCTTTCTAAAGATGAAGCAATGAAATCAGCTATTGTAAAAACTGAAAACATTATATCTTTCTCTTACAATCCTCAGAAAAAATGGATTGAGAAAAGTGACTTGGCAAATCAAATTTCATCACAAGTAGTAAATGATTGTGGACGGTCAATTGGATTGATTGGAAATGAGGGGATTAACTATTTTAAATCATATTTTCTAGAGATTTACGAAAAAACTACTCCTGACAAAAATTTTTCAAGATAGATTAGGTAAATGAATAATATTTCAGACAAATTAGTAATGATAATCATATTGATTACTATTCTTTTTGTATTTGGATTGATTTTTTCTGTAAAGTCTCCAGAGAGAAAAGTTATAGATTCACCAATAATGTGGAAAGATGATTTTTCTAATATCTCGATTTTTAAAAGCAATAATATAAATTCAGAAAGAATAAGAATAATTTAAAAAAAAACATTGCTTACTAAAATAAAGTATCCTATTCAAGGCTATACAAAAATATTTTTTTAAATCTCAACTAATTTATCATTCATTGTTTAATTAAAGTATTTCAAAAGTACTGACGCTAGTTTTAAATCATCATTAAACCATGCTCGTATCGCCATAGCTCTTCGAGGATCATAAAAATTTTGTTTTCTGTACCAACTAAGAACTTCTGAATCTGATTTCTTCCCATTACATGACAAACAACATGGTACGCAATTACTTGTACTGCTAATCCCCCCTTTTGACATTGGGTGAAGGTGGTCAAGTGATTCTGAGGGTTTGCCGCAATAAATACATTTATAATTAGTAACTTTATTAAGTGACTCTCTCCAATTTTTATTACTTATCTTGGGACAAAACTGATCAAGGTAAATCGCATCTTGTCTATGCATAAAATTCTTGATAATTTTTTCCGATAATAACAGTTTTTTTTAAAGTATGATTGAAAAAGATAAGATAAGACTTCTTAAAGCAAATGCTTCTTATGAAAAGAATAATTTTCACTTCTTAATACAAAGGGCAATTTATAGTAAATGCTTTATTTATTAACAATATTATTAGGAAATCTTGATCATTCTTTATTTAAAAGTATTTATATCTTTTTGATATCGTTTTTTTCTAATACGTTCTCAGCAATTTCTGGAGGAGGAGCAGGATTATTGCAATTGCCAGCATTGATTTTATCTGGAGTCCCATATTATCAGGCTCTGGCTAGTCATAAACTAGCAACAGTAGCACTAGGAATAGGGGGTTCCTTAAGAAATTACAAATCTTTAGGAAATGATATAAGTGTTGCTTGGCAAATTTTAGTTTTTGGATTACCAGGAGTAATTTTTGGGGCTTCTGTAGTTGAATATATATCAGAAAAGTACTTATACTTAATTTTAGGAATAATATCCATATTATTAGCTTTCTACTCATTCCTTAAACCAGATTTAGGGATGTCATCTGGTAATAAAAAGCTTAATTTTGTTCATAAAATTAGATTTTTAATTTTTATTTTTCTTATAGGTATATTAAATGGTTCTATTTCTTCAGGAACTGGATTGCTTGTAACAATTCTATTAATAAAAACTTTTGAAATGGATTTTATTCGAGCCATAAGTATGACATTTTTTACTGTTGGGATTTTTTGGAATTTTGTTGGAGCAGTATTTTTGGCAAGAATAGGATCGGTTCCATTTAACTTATTATTAGTTTTAATAATTGGTTCCTTTACAGGAGGATTTTTCGGAGCTCACCTGTCAAAATTAAAGGGAAATATACTTATTAAGAAAACTTTTATAACGGTTTGTATTTTGGTTGGTATTAGCTTGTTGACTAAATCCATAAAAAGCTTTTTATGAAAATTATTGGACAATAGAAGTATATTTTGGTAAAAATTCTAAAGCAGGATTAAAAAATAAAAAATAAATAAATTATTATCTCTATTCAACATTAAAAGGATTAATTACTCGTTTTATTAAATAAAACTTTTAAAGAGGCCTTATTTTAAAAACCAAAAAAAAAGGCCTCACGTATGTGGGGCCGGGTGATGGGGAACTTTATTTTTAAACCAATTTCTTAAAAAATGCAACCCCCTATCTGTAGTGCAAACTTATCTTTTACAAAACACTACAGGTAGTGCTTTAATAAATTTTTTATATAAAAATTTAAATATTCAGAAATAATTTTGTAATTTTAAAGTTTATGAGAAAAAATCTTATTTTATGTTTTCAAATGTTTTTGGTAATTTTACTTGTTAAAAATGTCCTGCACAGTATCATTCGTAAGAACTTCGCTAGTAAAAAGTTTTAATGATTGAATTAACTTTACTAACTCTTTTGAATTATGTTGGGGATAATTTCTGTGAGTATAGAACGCTAGGTCATGATAACTATAAATCTTTACTTCTTTCCTACAGTGATGCAAGTAATAAATTTGGTCCATTAGAGGTTAAAAAAGTTATTGAGAAGTCTGAAAATTTTAAAGTTACGGCTGTTGCTATTGCTGCAATTAAGTGCCCTCAGCATATAGTTAAGTAATGAAGTTTGAATTAAAAACTGAAAAAGAAAATTATTCAAAATCATTTTTACAATTTTTCGGTATATTTTTTTTTCTTACTTTAATAATTATCCTTAGTGATTTAGCACTCAAATTAGGAATCATATCTAGAAATCATAAAATTGAATACAACTGCAGGCTTTTATCGGTTGAAAAATCTAAACCTCATTTTAAAAAATTATCTAGGCTTTCTAATTTGAAAAGTAAACAACAAATTTGGAAATTTTGTAGCGAGGTTAATAAATAATATTTAACTAGAGGCTGATGAATAAAATCTTAATGCAAATAACCAGAACTTTCTTGAATTAATTAGAAATATTGTCGCTACAACAATTTCTAGCAATATTTTCCAAAATACAGAAAATCCTAGAAAAACTTCAGAAGGAATTGTAGTTATAAAAGCAATAGGAATGAAAACACTAAAAAAAATTCTTAAAGAAAATGAAAATGAATTTAAAGGAAATCTTCCAATATAAAGGAACGATCTTAATACTTCTATTGCATTCCAAGTCTTAACAAACCAAATAGTAGTAGTAGAGATGAAAAACCATAGACTATATAAAATACAAATCGAGCAGCTTATCGTAATCAAGAATAGGGTCAGAAAAGTTAAATTTAAATTTATTTGATTTATTCTTATACAGAAGAATAATAAGAAAAATCCAAGCATTATTTCTAAAAATCCAGATGGATTTATTTTTTTTAATGAAATAAAAAATTGACTATCAATAGGTTTTAAAAGTACGAAGTCTAATGTTCCTTCTCTTATATGTTTAACTATTTCAGTAAGATTAGGATTGAACCATGTATTTGTTATTCCATTCAAAATTGTATATATACCTTGAATTATTAGTGCTTGTTCAAATTTCCACCCTCCAATATATCCATTATTTTTAAAGAAAATAGATAATAAAAAAATACTCCCTATTAAACTAAAAATTGCAGTAATTAAATCAACTAATATATTTGCCTTATACTCCAATTCAGAAGCTAAAGAAGTATGTAAGAATTTTTTATAAACTTTTAGATATTTTCTTAAATTCATGACCCCATAGCTGTATATTTTTTCGTTCCTTCAGACCATGTTTTCTTAAATAATGGGAAAAGCAAAAAAATCCATAGAATTTGCATAATTAAGCCTCCACTAATATTTGTTTCATTACCTGATAGTAAGTTCGCAGGGAAATCTATTAGATATGGAAAAGGAGTTAAATAAATCCAAGATTTAACATATGTAGGAAATGAAACTACTGGAGCTAAAAGACCTGAGAGAAATAAAGTTGGAATAAATAACAATCTTTCTATAGATGATGCTTTCTCTGTCCAGAAACATAGACAAGCTACTATTGACTGAATTAAAAATTGAATCAAGAAGGATAAGAAAGTAGATACTATCGATAAGAGTAAAATTCCTAAATTTGGAATCCATATACTTTCTGGATTAAAAATAAAAAAGAAAAATGCAATTATTAGTGCGAAAGGAAATCTTGTTATTTGTTCAGCAAGATGTTGTGCAAAATATCTGAAAAATGGATTTAAAGGTTGGATTAAATATGGAGATACTTTCCCCATAAGAGAATCCTCTTCAAAACTAAATACAACCCAAACTACAGAAAACTGTCTTACAAAAAAAGCACATAAGAAATACCTAGAAAGTAATACATCACTAATATTTAAGGATTCATTTAGATTGTTATTTGTCCAAATGTTTAACATGAAAAAAGGAATAATCCCTGAAATTGCCCATAATGCAATTTCTACCCTATATTCCAACATGTTTGAATATTGGACTTTTAATAAGGTGAATATTTTACGATTAATCAAATTAGATATCATAATCTTTTTTGATTAATACCTTCCCAATAATTTCATCTATGGGTGGTTCATTTATAAAAAGGTCTTCTATGTCAAAATTATTTAGGATAGTTTTTAGTGAAGAGGTAATAGAGTTGTTTTCAATTTTTAAAGTGATTTCATTCTTTATTTTATTTTTAACATTAAAACCGTAATTTTCTAATTTAATTGCATCCTCTTCTGAGCGACAAACTATTAATATTTCTTTTAAAGGTGAAAGTTTTTTTAATAATAGGTCAAGTTTCCCATCATATGATATCGCACCTTCTTGCACACATATAACTCTCTTGCATAGCGATGTAATATCTTTCATGTAATGACTGGTTAGGCATATCGTTGCATTAGTTTCCTTATTGTATTTTTGAAGGAATTTTCTTAAATTTCTCTGTGCATTAATATCTAATCCAAGTGTCGGCTCGTCTAAAAATAGAATATTTGGTTCATGTATCAAAGCTGCTAGTAATTCTGATTTCATACGCTGACCTAGTGAAAGTTTTCTAACAGGTATGAATAGCTCTTCATCAATTTCAAGCATTTCGGATAGTTTTTTTATTCTCTTTTTAGCTTCGAACTTATCTAAGTCATATATTGATGCATTCAAATAGAATGATTCAATTGGTGGAAGATCCCAAATAAGCTGTTGCTTTTGTCCCATTATTAAGGTGATATTCTTTAGGAAATTTTCTTTTCTCCTGAAAGGTAAGTAGCCTGAAACCAAAACCGAACCTTCACTTGGATAAATTAAGCCACAAAGCATTTTTAATATTGTTGTTTTCCCTGCTCCATTAGCACCTAGAAAACCTACTATTTCTCCTTCTTTAATTTTAAAACTTATATCTTTTATAACTTTTAAACTTTTTGTTTGTCTTCTAAAAAAATGTTTAATTGTTCCTTTTAAACCTGGTTCTTTGGAAGAGATATCAAATGACTTAGATAAATTTCTTACATCGATAATATTTTGTACCATTTAAATTTTTAATTTCTGAAATTTTATATTTAAATAAATTGTTAAATTTTATTTTAGAAAATTTTTTAATCAATTAGAGAATATCTTTAAACGATACAACCAGCCAGATAAAAAAGTTAATTGGATTAAGTAACTCGCTTACCTTATTTTTATTTACATAATTTAATCCTCTTAAAAAATCTAATATTAAATTACTATTCTCTTTTTTATCATTATTTTTTTTAATTACATTACCATTTTCATCAAGAAGATCAATTTCATCCTCAAAAAACCATTGTTCTTTTCCATTAGATAATTGCAAAACAACTCCAATACCTTTGCCATCAGTTATTCTGAAATCACTTATCTTACCTAATGAAGAAACATTTATCGCATCAATAGTTTCTTTGGTAAGTCTATCCTTTGATAGTTCTAGGTTAACTTGAACAGAACTTCCTATCTTGACCTTGTCTAAAATTGACATTTTTAGGTTATTATACTTAGTGATAATGGATTTATGCGATAAAAGCAGAATTATTGTTTTATTTCAATAATTGCGATTTTTGAAAACCGCTTCAAGAATTCTCTTTATTGAAATTGTTAATACTCTCAAAAATACAAAAAACAGACCTAACCAACCTAATATGACAGCTATCGATAACATGCTTGAACCTAAATCATGTTGTAACAAATTCTGCATATAATTTTTCTAAATTAGAAATATTTTACTCTACTTTATTAAATTACTTATTAAAGATGTAAATGTTCAAAATTCCGTTTTTTTAAATTCTTTTATATTCGCGTTTTAATAGATATTATTTGTGAGTTAAAATTTAGTTAGAAATTAATTTAATATTTTGGATCTTTCTTTGAATTCATACATTGGTATAATTTTTATCATTACTGGCTTGATAGTTAGAGTTGACTTGAAGTTCTCTATTCAAAAAGATCTCAAATAATTTTTAATAAAATCCTTTTAGTTAAGACGTTATAGTCTTTAATTTTATAATTGCTGCAACTATTGCAAATACTAAAAAAGCAGCCTTAAAGCTGCTTTTAAATGGTGGCGGGGGGGAGATTTGAACTTCCGACCTTCGGGTTATGAGCCCGACGAGCTACCAGACTGCTCTACCCCGCGTCATATACACAGCATACATCTGAAAGTGTTATTTTTCCTGTTTTTTAGGATTCTTGGAATTTTACTTTACCTTTAACTTCAAGTCGCACTCCTTCAGGAAAATTAAACACCTTATCTTCTATGTCTTGAATTCTTAAGTCAGATATCCACTCTAACTGTTTTAGTAAGTGAAGACTAACTGCATGCTTTGCTCTTTTTGAACCGTCCTCTACTTTTAAAGCTAAACCTATCCCTTCATTTACTTTACATAGACACTGTATTCCCTCTGCTCCACCTTTACCTATAACGTTCCCATGAGAGGCTTTAATTATTTCTGTATCAAATTTATTGTTACCACTTATCATTGTTGGGTTTATTGTCATAGCTCTACTGATTTGTTCTAATTCAGCATTTTCGGAACTGCTAAGAATTGAATATAATCTCGACATTTCTAATAGTTTTAAATAAAGAGTGGGTGCACCACAATCATCACGTTCTGCAATTATTTCAGATGAAGGGATTTCTAGTAATTCAGAAACAATTCTGAATATTTCTATTTGAAGGGGATGATTCCCCTTTAAATAACTTTCTAATGGCCAATTCATTTTTTTGCATGTAGCTAAAAAAGCAGCATGTTTGCCCGAACAATTATGTTCTAATGGACTTGTCCTAGATTTTGGACATTTAAGATTTTTAATGTCAATGTCATATTCCCATAAAATTTTAAATGCTTCCCTTGAATGAAGTTTTGTTCCACAATGTGAACCGCATGCTAAAGCAATTGATTTTGATTCATTATTGATTTTTGATGCGGCTCCACTACTAATAAAAGGTATTGCTTGAAACGGTTTTAGTGCTGACCTTATGAAACTTTTATATTCTGGATTTCCTGCACACATTAAAACCCTTCCTTTTTTATCAGTAATAACAGCATGAATTTTATGGATCGACTCAATATTTGATCCTCTTATTAAGGTTGCTTGTAAGGGAGGATTGTTAGAGGTGTAGAGGTTTTTGAAATTAGAACTCATTTAGAAATTGTTATATTGAAAAATTAAAATACCAGACAAAGCTAAGACTGAAATAATAGACAAAATTTGAATTAAATTTTTCAAAATAGGCTTTACCTCAATTGAGGCAATAAGTGATTCTTTTTCTTTCAAAACTAATGGCTTTTCCCATATTTGACCGTCATACCAACCAGATTCCTCGTATTCAACTTTTTCAGATATTAATCTATTAAATACATGATTCCAACCTAAATATAACCTTATTGAAATTAAAAGAGGTATTGATAAACTGCTAAAAATGCTTAACAGAATATATTTTGTAAGGGATGTTTTAAAATATACACTTCCTGAAGAAATGAGAAGAAATAGAACAAAACCTCCTACCCAGAATTTTATAAGAATAAGAATTAGTGACTTTTTTGTTTTTGGCCAAGAAAAAATTCTAGACTTTGATAATTCTATGAATTCATTTGTGGGTTGTTGCTCTCTAGGGACAGGACACTTAGATTCGTTCATAAAATTTACTATGGAAATATAAGATTTTCTCCATTACTCCAAAACGATTCAAGATCATAATATTTTCTTATTTCTGGTTGAAAAATATTTACTATCAAATCACCATAATCAAGTAAAGCCCATTTCGCTTCATTTATGCCCTCTTTTCGAATAGGTTCAACTTTAGCCTTTTCTCTAAGCTCTCCCTCTACAGAGTTAGTTATAGATCTTACCTGTACATCAGATAATCCTTCCGCAATCAAAATCCATTCACTTATAAATGATACTTTGTCAATTTTTATAAGTTTTATATCTATTGCCTTTTTTTCATCACATGCTTTGGCTGCTATTAAAACCAAACTTTTATTGTCCATAAACATTTTCACTTGAGACTGATTTTTCTGAGCCTTCTTGCTGAGATAATTCTGATCTTGCTTTTTCTGCACTTTTTCTCAAGGCCTCTAATCTATCTTCAAAGAAACTTCTTTTTTTCTTTTTTCTTGTCTTATCTATTAATTCCTTTAATGCTCCTCCAAGACTTTTATAAGCATTTGGAATGCTGTATCCAAATCTACAAGCAAGATCTATAGCTCTTTCATCTGCATAAATAGCATCTTGAAGCTTTTTTTCAGAATTATTTTTTAAATATAATCTATATCCTGCAAAACTTGATAAACCAAGAGCAAGTAATAAAAGTAACCCATCTTGTACCCACAACTCTCCTATCGCCCCTCCAAGTCCTATGGCTAGAGCTGCCATTTCCCATCCATCTCTGGGAATTGTATCATTTTGGATTTTTCCAACCTCGTGCCAAAATAGTAAATTTCTATGGTCAATAGCAAAATTATCCCATTCATCTAAATCTATTTGAATTTCTACTTCGTCACGACCGATTTCCTCAAGTGTTATTAAAGGTGGATCTATAGCCGCAGCAGCTTCAACAAATACCCAACTTTCATTCTCTGGAGGCAACAAACTTTTAAGTCGCTGAAGTTCGCTCATAAAAAATTAATTTCTTTCAATACTATAGAAACAAATGTTGCTTTTCAAGTAACTTGATTAACATCTGATGATTTATAAGTAGCATGAGATAAATGAAAGTTTAAATTATGCCTCAAAGAGGTGATCTTAAAAAAATTCTTATTCTAGGTTCGGGACCGATTGTTATAGGGCAAGCATGCGAATTTGATTACTCTGGTACTCAAGCTTGCAAAGCATTAAAAAATGCTGGTTATGAAATTGTCTTGATAAATTCAAATCCAGCATCAATAATGACTGATCCTGATATCGCAAGCAAAACATATATTGAACCATTGACTCCCGAAATAGTTTCTCAGATCATTCTAAGAGAAAAACCTGATGCGATTCTTCCCACCATGGGAGGTCAAACCGCTTTGAATCTTGCGGTTAAATTATCAGAGTCAAATTTTTTAAAACAAAATAATATTGAATTAATTGGAGCTGATTTAAAAGCTATTAATAAAGCTGAAGATAGGAAATTATTTAAAGAATCTATGGAGAAAATAAATGTAAATGTTTGTCCATCTGGTATCGCTTCAAACATAGATGAAGCTATAGAGGTATCAAAAAAAATTAGATCCTATCCTCTTATAATAAGGCCTGCGTTTACTTTAGGTGGAGTAGGGGGTGGAATTGCTTTTAACCTTGAAGAATTTATCGAGTTGTGTAAATCAGGTTTAGAAGAAAGTCCAAGTAATCAAATATTAATTGAAAAATCACTAATTGGATGGAAGGAGTTTGAATTAGAGGTAATGAGAGATACTGCTGACAATGTGGTAATAGTTTGCAGTATTGAAAATTTAGACCCAATGGGTGTCCACACTGGAGATTCTATTACTGTAGCTCCTGCACAGACCTTAACAGATAAGGAGTATCAGAGGTTGCGGGATTTGTCATTGAAGATTATTAGAGAGGTGGGAGTTGAAACAGGAGGGAGTAATATTCAATTTGCAATAAATCCATCTAATGGAGAAGTTATTGTTATAGAAATGAATCCTCGCGTAAGTAGATCCTCAGCTTTGGCAAGTAAAGCAACTGGATTCCCCATAGCTAAAATTGCAGCTTTATTATCTGTTGGCTATACACTTGATGAGATTATTAATGACATTACAAAAAAAACACCTGCATGTTTTGAGCCATCAATTGATTATGTAGTTACCAAGATCCCAAGATTTGCTTTTGAAAAGTTTAAAGGCTCATCTAATACCTTAAGCACTGCTATGAAATCTGTTGGTGAGTCAATGGCGATAGGTCGTTCTTTTGAAGAATCATTTCAGAAAGCATTAAGGTCATTAGAAATAGGTGTTTTTGGATGGGAATGTGATTCACAAAACGAATTTAAAAATGAGAGTCAAATTAAAAATAGTTTAAGAAACCCAACATCTGAAAGAATTCTCCTAATAAAAAAAGCTATGCAGCTTGGGAAAACTAATAATTTTATTCAAGAAGTTACAAATATAGATTTATGGTTTATCGAAAAATTACGTAATATCTTTAATTTTGAAAATGATTTTTTGAAAGAAAAGGAACTTTATACTCTAGATAGGGATTTGATGTTACATGCTAAACAATTAGGCTTTTCAGATCAACAGATAGCAAAGTTAACCAATTCAGAGTTTTTTGAAGTAAGAAGATATAGAAAAAAACTTAATATAATTCCAATTTATAAAACTGTTGATACTTGTTCAGCAGAATTCTCATCCTCAACTCCCTATCATTATTCAACTTACGAAGAATCTTTCATTAATTTAAATTCTCAAATTTTTGATAGCGAGATTTCAGAAAATAGTAAATCTAAAAAAATTATGATTTTAGGAGGAGGTCCAAACAGAATTGGTCAGGGAATAGAATTTGATTACTGTTGTTGTCACGCATCATATCAAGCTTCTTCAAATGGCTATAAAACAATAATGGTTAATAGTAATCCTGAAACTGTATCAACGGATTATGATACTAGCGATATTTTATATTTTGAGCCTGTAACTTTGGAGGATGTGCTTAACATAATAGAAGCTGAAAATCCTTATGGTTTGATTGTTCAATTTGGAGGTCAAACTCCACTGAAATTATCATTACCTTTATTTGAATGGCTTAAATCTAATGATGGGATCAGGACTGGATCAAAAATTCTTGGAACTTCTCCAATATCTATCGATTTAGCAGAAGATAGAGAGGAATTTACAAAAATTCTTGAAGAATTAAGTATTAGACAACCTTTAAACGGTATTGCACGCAATCAAAATGAAGCAGAAATAGTAGCAAAAAATATAGGATTCCCCTTGGTTGTAAGACCTTCTTATGTTTTAGGTGGAAGGGCAATGGAAATTGTTAAAGATGAGAATGAATTATCGAGATACATTTCTGAAGCAGTTAAGGTATCACCTGATCATCCAATCCTTCTTGATCAATATTTGAATAATGCAATTGAAATAGATGTTGATGCTTTATGTGATTCAGAGGGTTCGGTTGTAATTGCTGGCCTAATGGAACATGTGGAACCTGCAGGAATTCATTCAGGAGATTCAGCTTGTTGCTTACCATCCATTTCTCTTTCAACATCCACAATAGATAATGTAAGGAACTGGACTAAATTAATTGCACAAAGATTAAATGTTGTTGGTTTAATTAATTTGCAATTTGCAGTAATAAATACAAATAATAAAGAAAATAAATTATTTATTCTCGAAGCAAATCCAAGAGCATCCAGGACAGTTCCATTTGTTTCAAAAGCCATAGGTAAACCAGTTGCAAAATTAGCTACTCAGTTAATGCAAGGTTTTACATTAGAAGATCTTAATTTTACAGAAGAATTTTCTCCAAAATATCAGGCAGTAAAAGAGGCCGTTTTACCTTTTAAAAGATTTCCTGGGTCTGATACATTACTTGGCCCTGAAATGAGATCTACTGGAGAAGTAATGGGTTTAGCTAAAGATTTTGGAATTGCTTATGCCAAGTCGGAATTGGCAGCAGGTAATGGTGTTCCTTCAGAAGGAGTTGCTTTTTTATCTACAAATGATTTAGATAAAAAAAATCTTGACGAAGTTGCTAGAGAACTTTTGAATTTAGGATTTAAATTAATCGCAACAAAAGGTACAGCTTCATATTTGGAGAATTTAGGAATTCAAGTTGCAGAAGTGCTAAAAGTTCATGAAGGAAGACCAAATATTGAGGACCTAATTCGTTCTGGACTTGTTCAATTAATAATTAATACTCCAATTGATTCACAAGCTCTTCATGATGATGCTTATTTAAGACGTGCCGCTTTAGAATATAATATTCCTACTTTTACAACTATTCCTGGAGCAAAGGCAGCCATTAAGGCGATAAAAGCTTTGCAATGCAGTAAAATTTACACTTACTCTCTACAGGAAATCCATAATTATTAAAATTTTATTCTAAATTTTTTAGTTTTTCTCTTAATTGATTAACCAAAGAGTTTCGGCTAATTGAAAGTAATTTGAGTGTATCTTGATGCATCTTAAGTTGTGTCTCGGCTATTTGTAATACTTTTATTGATTCTTTTATTTCATTAGAAAGTTCATTTATTAAATATTTCTTCCCTTCAAAGGTTAAAACTGGATTTGCAGAATCATTTGTGTTTTCACTCATTGACTTACCTTTTTAATAATTAAAATAGAGTTATATTTTTTTAATCAATTGTTTTTCACATAATTCTTTATAAATTCCATGTTTGTTGATTAAATCTATGTGTTTCCCAACTTCAATAATTTCGCCTTTATTGAAAACAACTATTTTATTTGCTTCTTGAGTAGTGGCTAGTCTATGGGCAATCACAATTACTGTTCTATCTTTCATAGCTCTATTAAGTCCTTCTTGAACTTCAGATTCTGATTCTGCATCTAATGCACTTGTGGCCTCATCTAAAAGAAGAATTGATGGGTTTCCAAGTATCGCTCTAGCAATTGCAATCCTTTGGATCTGACCCCCCGAGAAATTTGATCCTCTTTCAGTTATCTTTGTTTCATATTTATCAGGAAGCTTTTGAATGAAGTTGTGAGCATTTGCTATTTTTGATGATTCTATAACTTCCTCTTTGGTAAAACTTCTGCCCATTCTTATAACATCAATAATTTTCCCTGAAAACAAAAAAGGTTGTTGTTGTACTAAAGCAATGTTTTTTCTAAGATCTTTTGTATTTAATGATTTTAGATTTTTATCATCAATAAAAATGTTTCCGTCATTTGGAGTTATAAATTTTAATATCAAAGCTAACATTGTACTTTTTCCCGCCCCTGAAGCTCCAACGAAAGCTGTGACTTTCCCCTTCTCAATTTCTAAATTGATATTTTTAAGAACTTTATTATCTTTTTTGTAAGCGAAATTAACTTTTTCAAAACGTATTTTGCCTTCAATATTAGATATACTTTTTAAGTTTTCTTTATCATCTTCGATAGGTTCTAGATTTATGTTTTTTAACCTTTTTATCGAAGCTTCTGCCTGTTTATAGTCATTAAAATTTGTACTTACATGGCTTATTGGATCTATAAGCATCAATATTGCAGCAAAAAAACTACTAAATTCTTCACTTGTTAGAAGGCCTAGATTAATTCTTGCGGCTCCTAAACCTAATATTGCTAATATTCCAAATGCTTCAACAAATCCTACAACTGGATGTTGAAATGCAAGTAATTTTAATGTTTTATATTTTGCTTTTTTATTTGTACTCAATCTTTTATAAAATCTATTCTCAATCCAATTTTCTGCAGCAAAAGCTCTTATGGTCGACATCCCATTTATAGATTCACCTATTAAACCTGCTAAATTACTTGTTGATTCTTGACTTTTTTCAGAAGCTCTTAAAACTCTTCTTCCAAAACTATTAACTGAAAGAATAATCATTGGTGCTAAAACAAAAGTTGATAATGTCAGTGACCAGTCTAAATAAAACATATATATTATTACCGCTAATAATTGCAAAGTACATGGAATAGTATCCTGAGCTGTTTTATAAATAACTTCGCTTACCCTATCTGCATCTTCTGTAAGTCTATATGTGATATCCCCCGCTGAAATCTTTTCAACAGAATTCATATCTATTTTTTGAATTCTGCTAAACAAATTTCCTCTCATTACTTCACTAATTTCTAAAGATGGTTTTGCTATGAATACATCCTGTCCAAATTGTGCAGTTTTCTGAACTAAAAATACAAATAAAGACTTAATTATAATGCTAGATACTTTTGAAAGGTCACCAGATCCAATCGCTGGGATTAAGTTTCCAGCAAAATAAGCTAGTAAAGGCCAACAACCTACATAAATAAGCATGCAAATAAAACCTTTAATAAAGGTATTCGAATATAGTCTGACTGGTGGTATTAGTCTCAAGATATTATATATTTAATTGCTTATCCTACTTTATCAATATCGTTGGGTACAAAAAACAATGAAATTGGATCAATTTTTAAAATGGAAAAATTTGGTCTCTTCCGGTGGAGAAGCAAAAATTTTTATTAAATCAGGTTCTGTCAAAGTTAATGGTGTAATAGAAACTAGGAGAGGTAGAAAGTTAAATAAGGGAGATAAAGTTATATTTCTAAAAAATGAATTATTTTTCGAATAATTGGCCTATTAAACTCAATTTATATTAATATGATTTTCTTGGAGATTGTATTTTGAGAAAGTCTGTTATTGCTGGTAATTGGAAAATGCACATGACTTGTGCTGAGGCTAGGTCTTATTTAGAAGAGTTTATACCTTTAATAAAAAACTTAGATGAAGATCGTAAAGTTGTAATTGCGCCTCCTTTTACGGCTATTTCAACCTTTTCTGATCATTCTGATTTTGATTATTTAAATATTTCTAGTCAAAATATACACTGGGAGGATGAAGGGGCATTTACTGCAGAAATTTCCCCCAAAATGCTTCTCGAACATGGTGTCTCATATGCAATAGTTGGCCATAGTGAACCAAGGAAGTATTTTAGTGAAAGTGATGAACAAATTAATAAAAGAGCAGTTTTTGCTCAATCTAGTGGACTTACTCCGATAGTTTGTGTTGGAGAAACATTAGAACAAAGAGAGAGGGGAGAAGCTGATAGAGTTATTACTAGACAGGTTGAACAAGGATTAGAAAATACAGATCCATCTAATTTAATAGTTGCCTATGAACCAATATGGGCTATTGGGACAGGTAAAACATGTGAGGCTAAAGACGCTAATAAGATATGTTCATTGATTAGGAAATTAATAGGTTTTGATGATGTGATTATTCAATATGGAGGATCTGTAAAACCTAATAATATTGACGAAATTATGTCAATGAGTGATATAGATGGGGTGTTAGTTGGTGGGGCCTCATTAGACCCGAAAAGTTTTGCAAGAATTGCAAATTATCAATAAGAAAGATCCATGGCCAATAGGCTGGGGACAAAAAACTTCAATTATGGGGGTTATTAATTTAACTCCAGATTCATTTAGTGATGGTGGAGAAATAAACTCTTCAAAAAAAGTTTTGGAGCAAGTTAATTATTTTTTGCGTAATGGAGTGGATGTTATAGATCTTGGTGCACAGAGTACAAGGCCTGGTGCTGAAGAAGTTGGTACTTCTATAGAAATAGAAAGACTGATACCATATCTGAAATTAATAAAATCTGAATATCCAGATGTTTTAATCTCAGTTGATACCTTTAATTCTGAGGTCGCTTATGAAGCTCTTTTAAATGGCGCTAATTGGATAAATGATGTCACTGGAGGAAGGAGAGATTTAAATATTTTGGATGTTGTATCAAAATTCAACTGTCCATTCGTCATAACTCATAGTCGTGGTAATAGTCAAAATATGAATCAACTCTCTAATTACCAGAATTTATTGAGTGAAGTTAAGTGCTCACTTGATAATTTAATAAAGAATGCTTTAGAAAAAAATATATCTGAAAAGAATATAATAATTGATCCTGGGATTGGTTTTTCAAAGGATATCGTTCATAATTTGGAAATTTTGAGAAACTTAGATGTATTTAAAAAATGGAATTTACCAATCCTGATAGGTGCATCAAGGAAAAGATTTATAGGAGAAATTTTGAATCAGAAAAACCCAAAAGAAAGGGATATAGGAACACTGGCAATAAGTTGTCTATGTTCTCAATTTAATGTTGATATTGTGAGAGTTCACAACGTTAAACTAAATTATCAAATTCTGAAAGTAGCTGATAGGATTTATAGAAAATAGTAAAATTTTTATTCTTTAACTCCTTCGATTTTATCCTCTACCTCTTGGTAAAGTTCTTTCAACTGTTCTATATTTTCATCTGAAGTTTCCCAATATCCCCTACCATTGACTTCAAGCAAAGTTCCAACAATTCTTCTGAAACTATTAGGATTAAGCTCCATTAATCTTTTCCTCATCTCTTCATCATTTATAAATGTTTCATTAGTTTCTTCATATACAAAATTATCTACTTGACCACTTGTCGCACTCCAACCAAGAGTGTAATTAAGTCTGTTAGAAAGTTCTCTAACTCCTTCATAACCAGATTTGAGCATACCTTCATACCACTTAGGATTTAAAAGTTTTGTTCTTGAGTCTAATCTGATTGTTTCTCCAAGTGTTCTAACTTGAGCATTAGAAGTGGTGGTGTCTGCTATAAAGCTACTTGGTTCTTTTCCATCATCTCTTAGTGTCTTAATCAATTTTGTTGGATCTGAATCAAAATAATGACTCACATCTGTTAACGAAATCTCTGAAGAATCAAGGTTTTGAAATGTAACATCTGCCGTTTTCATCACTGACTCAAATACCTCTCTTTTTTGATTCATCTCACCTGGATTATCTGCATTAAAAGCATATGTTTTGCGTGATAAATACATTTCTTGCAATTCATTTTCTTCCTCCCAAGTTGAATTTTCTACTGCTAAATTAACATTTGAACTGTAGCTTCCACTTGCATTAGAGAAGACTCTCGCTGAAGCTTCTCTTAAAGAGGTCCCTTCTTTTTCTGCTTGTTCCAATGAGTGTTTTCTCACAAAGTTTGATTCCAATGGTTCATCAGCCTCAGCCGCTATTTTGACTGCCTGATCTATTAAAGCCATTTGATTGATAAATAGATCTCGAAATACTCCTGAACAGTTAACTACAACATCAATTCTTGGCCTACCTAATTCTTCTAAAGGGATTAATTCTAATTTGTTGATTCTTCCAACTGAATCTGGTTTTGGTTTTACACCAACAAACCATAAGATTTGTGCCAGTGATTCTCCATAAGTTTTAATGTTATCAGTACCCCATAAAACACAAGCGATTGTTTCAGGCCAGGTTCCTTGCTCTTCTTTTTGTCTTTCAATTAATTTGTCAACAACAGATTTTGCTGCAGCAACTGCTGCTGTAGTTGGAATTGATTGAGGATCAAGTGCATGGATATTTTTACCACTTGGCAAAACACCTGGATTTCTTATAGGATCTCCACCTGGTCCAGGTAAAACATAATTCCCATCCAATGCTTTAATGAGACTGTCCATTTCTTTATCTGCACAGACTTGTTCCAAACAGAAAAGTAAGTAATCAAATAATTTATTTAACTCATTTTGGTTAACTTCATTAAATCCATTTAATCTGCAGACTCTTAGCCAAGGGGTAGGAAAATTTAGTCCAAAAACTTTAAGTAAGTCAAAAAGTTTGGAAAGAATTGATTTTTCTAAATAAACTCTGCCATCAACGATTTTAAGGGAGTTGACCATCGCAAAAATCGAATCTCTTGCGGTCTTTATGATTTTTTCATTTAACTCTACAAATTTAAGTTCACCTTTATTATTACCATCATAAATTTGATCAATAGTTAAACCTATTGATTCTGCAAGTAGTCCAGGTAGTGATCTCAATCCTTCTTGTTCTCTTTCTAAAGATGCAATATTTACAAGTGTTGCAACCGCTTCTTCTGCTGTAGGAGCTTCTCCAATGGTATGAAGACCGCACGGTAATAATCTACTTTCAATTTCCATTAACTGTTTATAGACATTACCAACAAATAAATCTCTTTCATCAAGTGAAAGTTCTTCTACATCTTTCGCAGGGAGCTCAACATCTTTGTCAAGATTACATTGTTTAGAAGTCTCAACTATTGCATTAACAATTTGAATACCTCTACTACTTTCTCTTAATTGTTGATAAGAACCAACAAGTTCGCTTAGTTCTTTAAGTCCTTTGTAGAGTCCTGCATTTTCAGCTGGAGGAGTTAAGTAGCTTATTGTTGAGGCATACCCTCTTCTCTTCGCAATTGTTGCTTCAGAAGGATTATTTGCAGCATAGTAATACAAATTAGGCAAAGATCCAATTAGAGAATCTGGGTAGCATGTTTCACTCATTCCCATCTGTTTTCCAGGCATAAATTCAAGTGAGCCGTGGGTTCCAAAATGAAGAACAGCATCAGCACCCCAGATTTTTTCTACATAGGTGTAGTAAGCCGCAAAACCATGGTGAGGACTTGCACTTCTTGAATAAAGTAATCTCATTGGATCACCTTCATAACCAAATGTAGGTTGCACTCCTATAAAAACATTTCCAAAATGTTTTCCATAGATTAGAAGATTTTGTCCATCACTATTTAAGTTTCCAGGAGGTTTACCCCAATTCTCTTCAAGTCTTTGTGAATATGGTGTGAACTCTTCGTATTCTTTAACTGACATCTTATGAGCAATATTTAACTCGGGAGAGCCATCCATTGCTTCAGGGTTATTAATTACTTTTTCCATTAATTCTTTTGAATTACTTGGAAGTTCATCTATTTGGTATCCTTTCGATTTCATTTCAAGAAGTACTCTATAAATTGAACCGAAAACATTTAAGTATGCTGCAGTACCAACATTTCCTTTATCTGGTGGAAAACTAAATACTGTGATAGCTAATTTTTTATCCTTTCTTTGCTTAACCCTTAATGTTGACCATTTAATGGCTCTCTCAGCAATTACATCAACTCTATCTTGGAGTGTATGCGCCTTACCTGTAGCATCATCACGACCTGAAAGAACAATAGGTTCGATAGCGCCGTCAAGTTCTGGAATTGCAATCTGAAGTGCTACCTGAACCGGGTGTAACCCTAAATCACTATCTTCCCATTCTTGTGTGGTTTGGAATACTAATGGGAGTGCGACCATGTAGGGTCTGTTAAGCCTTTTTAGAGCTTCAATAGCTTTTGGATGATCCTGTCTTGCTGGTCCACCAACTAGTGCAAATCCTGTAAGAGAAACAACTCCATCAACTATAGGTTGATCTTTATTTATCGAATCATAATAGAATTCATTAACTGGTTTAGAGAAATCTAGACCTCCACAGAAGATAGGAAGAACTCTCGCCCCTCTATATTCCAATTCTTGAATAACAGCAACGTAATGCGCATCATCTCCTGTAACGATATGACTCCTTTGAAGCACTAAACCTATTGTTGGAGTTTTGTCATCTTTAGGATTTATATCTTTCCTATTATTTTCCCAATTTTGATATTCTTTAAGACTTTCAAACATGCAAGGAGCAAGAGGATGCCAAATTCCTAAATCTGGGAATGTTTCAGGGTCTTGAATTTTAAATTCTTCAATTTGATCTTTTATGATTTCCGAAACAGCGTACTTTTCAGAAATCATTAACAAGAAGTTTTTTAAGTTCTCAGTGGTACCACCTAACCAGTACTGAAAACTCAGAATAAATGTTCTTGCATCTTGAGCTTTTT
>CACGDL010000006.1 GCA_902571795.1 uncultured Prochlorococcus sp. | reverse complement strand
AGCTTATCTCAAGTTTTTTCATCTAATGGATATGAATCATATCACTTATCAAGAAATTGTCCTAATTTTGAGCATAGTAAACATATTTATATGGATATTGAGCTACAGCAAAGTATTGATATAGCAATTGATACTCTTTTGAAAGAAATTAATGTTGGCAATATTGATCTCATATCCTTTCATTTTATGACAGGAGGATCACTAGGCCTCTATTTAAATCAGATTGCTTCTTCTCCTAAAAAATATAATGAAATTGCTTTTCATAATCTTACTTTCCCTTTATGGTTTACGGAACAAATTTATTCAAAGCTTAAAAATAAAGAAAATCTCAAATTTCATTTCAACTATTATTTCTCAGCTGTTCAAGGTTCTTTAGATGCACATCCTATGTATGTAGCTAGCAAAAGTGGACTGGAATCTGCATTTAAAGCATTAGTCTGTCAAAGAAATTTAAACGCTTCTTATTCTGGTTATGTATTAGGAATTGTTGATGTAGAACATAAATATTTGCACAGATTATCAAAAGAAAATCCAATAGCTTTTGATGAAATTCTCAATGCAAAGATTCCCAATCTTAACTTTGCCGATAAGTATGATATTGCAAAATTTATTTATAGTGCTTCGAAACATTTCACTTTATCAAATGGCATGATAGTTGATATAAGCGGAGGAGGATCATGGATAAAGATGAGTCAATAGTGATTAATATTTGGCTAACTTTTAAGAAATTTAAAAAATTCTCAAATTGTAATATTAAAGTATTAGTGTAGATTAAAATGAAGTCAAAAATATAATATGATTCTTCTTACAGGAAGTACTGGTACTATTGGATCTGAATTAATAAAACATTATCCTAATAAATTTCTAACTAAAGATATTTCAACAAATTTAACTTTAAGAAATGGATTTAATTTAAAATTTAATAAAGAAGATAATATAAAATCTGCAATATTACTTGGAGGAATAAGCAATTTTAAATTAATTAGGGATAATCCAGAGCTGGCAATTGACGTTAATGTAAATAAATTAAAGATCTCTATAAATAATCTTATTGATCAAGGTATTCATATCACATTTATAAGCAGTGAGTCTGTTTTTTCAGGTTCAAAAGGAAATTATAAGGAGCTGGAAAAAGCTAATCCAATTTTTTTATATGGATTTATGAAATATTTAATAGAGGAACACTTAAAGAGTCTTAAAGCAGATAACAAATGGGCAATAGTTAGATTAGCAAAAGTTTACAATCCAAATCCTTTGTTTAAGTCATTATTTTCTGATGTAATTGAATCATTAGGAAAAAAATTGCCTTACCCAATCTTTTCAGATATTTATACAAATCCAATAGATATAAATGTTGTTACGAAAATAATTTATGAAATATCACATCAGAATTTTTCTGGTATCTATCACATTGGGGGAAAAGATTCAGTTTCAAGAAAAGATATAATTGAAAAAATAAATTTATTCCTAAGTAAAAAAGGTTTTGAAAAACTTCTTATAGATGCTTCATATACAAAATCAAATAGTCATCCTTTTTATAAGTATGTGCCAAAAAATACATCTTTAAATTGTGACTATACTTTTAAAAAGCTCGACGTAATAGCTCCATCAATTATTAACCAAATTTTAAGCTACATTAAATCAAATTATTTTCAAAATTAAATTAGGTTAAATAAAAAATCTAAATTTCTCAAGAATTTCTATTTTTCAAGTTTATGTGGGCAATTTTTAATTCATTTTTTAAATTTTCTAGGATTTCTAAATTCTTAACACTTATTTTTTCTGCTGCAAAAAAGATATTTTTTTCTTTTAATAATATATATTCTAAAAAATCAATGTCAAATCCATTAGAGCTGTCATAAAATTGATAAATTGAATAGAGTAAAAAATTATTTATTTTTTTTTCCTCAACATATTGTTTTAGTTGCATATGGGCTGATTCGCAACCCCTAAATTCAGCTCCGTAGAATGAAATTTTAAGATCACATTCATCTGCAAAGTTCCTTATTATTTGATGTTGTATTATCTGAGGAGTACTTCTTGTAGCATCTAAAAGTACATATGCTTCTTCTACCATTTCTTACTTAAGGCTAAATCAGTAACTACAGACTTCCTGAAGATTCTATAGTAGGTCAAAGGATCATGTTGTCCACATGGGGCAAATAAATTTTTATATCTAACATTTAGACACCATCTTGATTCATTTGTTTTATTCTCCAAAGAGCCATGTATCATTCCTGTCCAAAATATTAATGCCTGGGAGTAATTTATCTCAAAGTGATTAGCTTTTTCTAATGCCTTTGATTTAAATTCATTCCAATTCGAAAAGTTTTTAGATTTGTATTTTTTAATCAAATCAAAGCTATCTTCTAAAGGAACCATAAAAAAAGATTTAGTTCCATAACAATTAACTAAAGGGACCCAAACAACTAATTCAAATTCTGAGTTTGGTGGTGCATCTGAATGTAGTTCACTGTATCTATTGGAGTTTGGAGATTGAAAAACAATATTATTATTTTTCTGAGCATGTAAATCAGGTCCTAAAAGATTTCTTATCTCTTCTCCAAAAGATTGATAAACAATCTCTGAAAAGTCAAACTTATCAGAAAGTTCTTTTAAAGTTTCTAAAACTAGATCATTGGCTTGCCTATCTGTAATTAAGTTTGCATAGTTATGAATATTATTTAATACATCATCAGGGTCTTTGTTATTTAATTTAAATTTATTCGATAGAAAATTTGTTATGTATCTTTTTAAATTATTTAATTCATTTATTTCATTAGAATTAATAATTTTAAATCCATGAGTCTTAATGCTAGGGTTCATTATGTAAGAGCCTTTTACATTTATTTTTTACATTAAAATAAAATCCAAATTTTTGCTTTAAAAATTATTAAATAATCTTTATATAGTAATAATTTCTAATTAAGAATTTAATGAAAAAATTTATTAATAAAAATTCTTTTTATTTTAAAATGTTTTTAATTTATTTTGTTAATTTCTATAGTATTAAAAATATTTATAAAATATAATCAAAATGCATTAAATACTTAAAAATAATTTTTGAAGAACATAAATGGAGATAGCTAATTATTTAAAACCCAGAATTAAAAAAGTTTTTTTTTTAATATATAAATTTTTCCTTAAAATAAGATACCCATTCATTGTAAAAAAAATAATTGCAGAATCCCATAGCTATAAGAAAGTACTTTTAGTATTTGATTTTTCATGCTCTTCAGTAAATTATGGAGATTTTTTTTATTTATTGATGTTAGGTAGGTTTTTTAAAATCCTAAATAAAAAAGTTTCTATTCTTATAATTGACGATAATCCAAGTTTAAAGTCAAAATATAAATTAGAAATAAAAGAAATTACAGGTTTAATAATTAAGGAAAAAAATATCTTAAAGTTCTCTACCTACAAAAATTTTATTAAAACTATAAAAATAAATAATGAATTTTATATTTTATTTAAGAAAAATGTATTAAAAAGGAAACCAATATATAATCACGCATTTAATCTGGCGAATTATCTTTCTAAATATTTATCTCAAATTCAGCTTGATAGGATGTTGCTTAGTGATGAGGATTTTTTAGAAAATAAATATAAAAAAATAACAGCTAATCTTGGTAAATTTATTGCTATTGGATGTAGGTTTAATCCTTTAGGAAGGCTAATGTCTAATTTAACAAATGAAGAATTTAACATACTTATAAACTATCTTTTAGAAACCTTTCCTAATCATAAGATTGTTGTTCTTTCAGATATAGTTGGTTGTAAAAAATTTTCCAAACTTATTAAGATTAAGGATAATAGAGTTTTATTTTCTTCTCATATAAGTTCAGGTTATTTAGAAAGCGTTTCAATTTCGATGGCTGCAGATATTTTTTGTCAATTCCGTGGAGGCGGAATTGCGCCCCCAAGACTATTCTCCTCAAAGCCCTATGTTATGTTTTCACCTGCATGTTTTGAAATTCCTGTTTCAGAAAATAAATTTTCTTTTTGGACTACTAAATTTCAGATTTACTACACAAATAAATCAAAAATAACATTAGATAATTTCAAGAAAGAAATATATAATTTGAAAACCACTCTAAATATTAATTAATATTTCTCTAAGTTATTTTTTTTCATCCATTTTACAGTATAAAAATTATCACTATCTTCTAAGTTCCCTGCATTATATGATGAAATAATCTCATCAATTGCATCCTCTACATTATATTTCTGTATAAATCCTGTATTAAGCAGTTTACTGGAATCCTGTCTATATGATCTTGGATCATTTGACTCTGTAACTTCAATACTTGCATTAGTTTTTTCCTTTATTTTTAAAGCAATTTCATATATAGACATATTTTCAAAACCTGCATTATAACATCCACTCTCAATATGATTATTATCTAAAAAGTGTTTGTATACATTAACGATATCTAAAATATGAATGTTTGGTCTGGTTTGCTTCCCACCAAATACATTTATTTTTTTATTTTTTAAAGCATGCATAGTCAACATATTTACACTTACATCAAGCCTCATTCTTGGAGAAAGTCCACAGACGGTAGCAGGTCTTATACAATGAATTTTCATACTATCTTTGTATGAAAGAAATATTCTTTCTGCAACCATTTTTGTTTTGTTATAAACAGATATAGGGATTAGTGGTAATTCTTCAGTTACTTTGTCTTCTTTTTTTATTCCATATACACTTCCAGAACTTGCAAAAATAAATTGCTTTACGTTATTTCTAACTGCTTTATCTGCTAATTGTTGACTAGCTAATACATTAACTTCCCAACTAAGATTGGGATTTAAATCTACAGCAGGATCATTGGCAATATTGGCTAAATGAATTATAGAATCAACACCTTTCATTGGGATTTTATCAATATCTCTAATATCAGCTTCTATATTTATAAGATTTCTATGTTGTGGTAAATAGTCACCAAACCATTTAGTATCCACACTCGTTATTTTATGATTTGCCTCTAACAATTGCGGAATTAAAACAGAACCTTTATATCCGCATCCACCAGTTACAAGAATATTCATAATTTATGTTTATAATCCCATGAAACTTTTTCAAAATAAATTGAATTTTCGTCAATCCACTTTATAGTTGATTTTATACCTTCTTCAAGTTTAATATTGTCTTCCCAATCAAATTCTTTACGTAACGATTCACTGTCTAAAAGATAACTTTGATCTTTGCCAAGTCTTTCTCCAGAAATATTAACAATTGAGTTAAAATTTACGTTACATATTTCACATATCTTTTTTACTAAATTTTTTATAGTTATTGTATTTCTAGTAGAAATATGCCATGAACTTCCAGGCTTCGCATTTAATAATATTTGATGTGTTGCCTCCGCTACATCATCAATATGAATAAAAGATCTTTGAGAAGTGCCGCCACCATGCAATTCCATTTTTTTGTTGAATCTGGCGCTTAATATAGTTCTTGGAATGATTCTATAAAGTTGTTGACCCGCACCATATACATTTGCTGCTCTAGTAAAGACAACAGGAAAATCGTAAGCTTTTTGAAAACTTAGGAGATGTAAATCACAGGCTGCTCGACTCACTGCATATGGAGTAGTTGGAGAGAAATTATAATTCTCTTTTATGAATCCATTATCTGTACTGCCATAGACTTCAGGGGTTGATACATGTAAATATTTTTTTATAAATTTTCTTTTTCTTAGTTCATCATGAAGTTCTACTTGTGAAACTATATTCGTTTGATACCAGTGCTTTGGATTTAACCAACTTTCAGCTACCATGCCTTGAGCAGCTAAATTTATAATATAGGAAGGTTGAAATTCATCAATTATTGAAACTAATTTAGTTATGTCCTTATTTAAGTCAATTTTATGAAATGAAAAATTTTCTATTTGGGGATTTTTCTGATTTTTGCCAAAATTCTTATAAGCTAAAAAAGGAACCTGAGCTTCTTCTGATCTGCTAACCCCTTTTACAATATAATTATTTTTTAAAAAATATTTAATAAAATTTGAACCACTAAAACTATTACTTCCAATAAATAAAATCTTTTGTCTTTTCATAATTACATTATTTCATTTAAATAATCCCTTAATTCATTATAGGTTACTGGTAAATTCCCCATATTATTTACCGCTATAGAGCTAATACAACATCCTAAAGCAGATACTGCCATAAAATCTTGATCAGTAGCTATACCAGTTGATAATAATGCAAGCAAAGAATCTCCCGCTCCTGTGACATCAACTGGATTAGCAGATAAAGCAGGGAAAGCTTGACTTGTAAATTTTTTATCTAGATCGTTTTTCATGTAACTTATAAATCCATTAGATCCTAATTTCATTATCAATTTTTCAGATTTAGTGTGTTCTAGTATTTTTAATGAAAGTTTTTCAAGGCCAATTTCATTATCTTCAATAGCAATTCTTGCTTCTTTTTCATTAGGACACAATAATGAAAAGCCTTTGAATTTTGTTATTTTCCCAATCTGACTACTACATTGCAAATCTCCACAGAGTTTTAAATTATATTTTTTTGAAAACTCTATAATTTTTCCAATTAATTTTGTTGTTATAACTCCATATACAAAATCTGATATTACTAAACAATCAATTTTAGGTGCAATTAATTCTAATTTTTTTATCAAGTAATCTTCTATTTTTGAATTGACAGAGGTAGATTCTAATCTACTTACTCTAAATAACTTCTGATTTTCAACAACATATCTTTTTTTAAAAGTTGTGGGTCTAGAACAGTCAACTATAAGGTTATCAGTTATTCCATTTGCCTTAAGATCTTCTTTTACTAGTCTAGCATTTTGGTCATCACCAACAATTGATAATAACTCAACTGTTGCTCCCAAAGACTTTAAATGTTTAGCAACTATTGCTGCCCCTCCTATGAAATTTCTAAGACTAATTTCGCGTACAACTACTACTGGTGCTTCAGCGCTAAGGCCAATTGGTTCACAAGCTGCATATTGATCAACTATTGTATCTCCAATAACGGCTACTTTTGCATTTCTAAGATTTTTTAATGTTAAAAGTAAATCATTTTTATCTATTCCCTGCTTGGTGCAAACATTTATAAATTCTTCTTTCCTTTTATTTAGAATTTTCCTTTCAGAATTTTGAAGCAAATTATCGCTAAAGTAATTTACTTCACCTGCATGAAAAATAATTTTTCTATTTTCTTTTATTTGAGATTTTATTACATTGTTTATAATTATGTCTTTGCTATTTTTAAACTCTTTACCAAGTATTAAATGCCTTGGTTTTAATTTTTTTGTTACTTGATCTAACTCTTTATTCTTCAGTAGAACGATCCCATCTGCTAAACCTAATAAATCTAAACATTCCGCTCTCTCTTCTTGTGTAAATCTATATTCGTTATTATCCCCAGTTAAAGCGATTACTAAAATTTCATCTAAATTTTTTGCATATTTCAAATATCTTATATGGCCTTGATGAATAGTCGTAAAATGCCCAAAAGCTAGGGTACATCCTATATACTTTTTATCTTGACTAAACTTTTCTAAAGTACCTTTCATAATTCAATAAGAATTCTTCCTGCTGTAGAACCATCTTTGAAAGATTTTATTGCTTCATTAATATCATCCAACTTAAATTTTTTACTAATTAGATCCTTATAATTTAAATGACCTTCGTTAAAAAGATTTAAATAACGAGAGATATCTTTTTCTGGATTAGAATCTCCTCCATGAGAACCTAAGATTGTTTTCCCAAAATGTAAAGGTAGTGAAAAAATATTTATATTTGATCCAACTTTTGGTACTCCAACCAATATCAATCTTCCTTCTTTATTTAAAAGAGAATAACCTAATTCTATTAGGTGTGGTAATCCTGTATTATCCACAAAAACATCAGTTCCTTTATTATTTAAGATAAAATTTATTTTTTCTTTAACATCCTCCTTTTTAGAGTTAATTAAATGTGTGGCGCCAAATTTCCTAGAGAGATTTAATTTGTTTTCATAAATATCCACTGCAATAATAGGCCATGCTGAATGCATAGCAGCAGCTTGTATTATATTTAAACCTACTCCACCAGCACCAAGTACTACTATTGATTCTCCCATCTTTATTTTTGCATTATTTTCTATCACCCCAAAGCCAGTAGTAATAGCGCACCCTAATAAGGCAGCCAAGTCATTATTAGTCGCTTTTGATACCTTTGTACAACGATTTTCACTTATTACTGCATGACTATTAAAAGTTGTAACCCAACCAGCATTTATTTTTTTTCCATTTAGAAAATAATGAGGAGTCTTTGATTCTATGCCTTCTCCTTTTTTCCAATGCATAACTACCTTATCTCCAATATTGACAGTTTTTACACCTGGCCCTATCTGTAAAACGGTTCCACTGCCCTCATGTCCCATTAAATGAGGTAGATAAGAATCTTTACCTTTTACGCCCTCAATCTCTCCTATTTGAGAACCGCAAATTCCACTCGAATGAATCTTGACTAATACCTGTCCAATTTCAAGGTTATCAGGAAATTCTAAATTCTCTACTATTAGAGGTTTCCTTTGTTCAAATAAAATTGCTGCTTTAAGTTGAATGTTTTTATTTATTTTCATAATTTACTCAAAATAAATGAATGAATAATCCCCTGTATAGTTTGCTTCTTTGAACCACCATTGCCATTCTTTTGGAGTATTAAAAGCTTCACAAGTCACTTGCCAATATAACAAATTTGCTTTTTCTTCTTCATTTCTATAACTTTCTACACAAATGTATTTATTCTTTTTGCCAACTCTTTCTATCTCTTTTAATGAACTACTTAAATCATATGAATATAGATTATGAAGTGTATTAATTGAAATAACTAAGTCAAAATAATTATCAGGCCATGGCAGTTGATTTGAATTTCCTAAAGTTAATTTATGTTTTATTTCTGGTTTAGAATTTTCTATTGCATATTTTGATATATCTAATCCAAATATTTCTGCTTCTGGTATTATTTTTAAGAATTCATATAATAAAAACCCTTTTCCACATCCCACATCAAGAATTTTTGGCTTTCGACCTAGCTTGTAAAAAGTATTTATTTTTTCGGCTACTGGTAGCCAACGATTATCAATATATTTATAACCTCCATAATTTATTCTTCTGTCACCATCCCAGTATTCAAAATCATATTTTTTTGCTAAATAAGCTGCTTTGCTTTTAGGGTATTCCTTATCATTAACCCTTGCCAAATAGTCTCTTTTAGTACTTTTATGCAAGACTGACATGAAATCTATTTCGGGCATATTTTGTTAAAGAGGTTTATGGGTATTAAGAAATTGCATGCAAATATGACCTACTATTAATTGACAATCTTCTGCAATTTGCATGTCGTTAATTTTAAAGTGGATAGCTTCATCTGCTTCATCCTTACATACACCTCCATCATACCCAACTATGGCATAAGATTTTACTCCCAAAGTCTTTGATACTTTTATTGCTTTGATAATATTTTTTGAATTGCCACTTCCAGATAAAACTATTAAAAGATCTCCATCATTAGCTTTAGTTTTTATTTGAGTTGAAAATATTTCTTCATATGAAATATCATTTGCAATACAAGTAAGTACAGCACTATTTGCAGATAGTGCTTCTACTCTTAAACCCTCTATTGATGGTCCATTTCCACATGCACCCGCACCAAAAATTAAATCGTTAGCAATATGAATAGCATTTGCAGCGCTACCGCCATTCCCGCATATATAGACAACCTTTTTTTCTTCCCAAACTTTGAAAAGATCATTAGATAATAATCTAATTTGATTAATAATTTCATTATTAAAAGAAACATGAATTTTGTTTAAATAATCATGTGTATTTTTTATAAAGTTATCTTCTTGGTTATTCAAAAAATTACTCATTTATTTCTCCCCAAACTTTATTTGCTTCCTCTAAAGCTTCTTTTGTTCCAATATCAATAAAAAAATCATTAGTATGATAGGTCTGAATTCTTCCAAGAAGTTTTGGAATTATGTCTTTGCTAAAATCTACTTTTTGATTTGATAAGCTTGAAAGAAATTCAAATAATTCATAATCAAAAGCATAAACAGCTGCATTAGCTCTATTTGAGGGGGGATTTTCAACTTTTTCATGAAAACCTTTAAGAATTCCATTTTCATCAGTCTCAACGATTCCGCATTGCCTAGGATTCTTAGAATTGAAAGTTAACATAGTTAATAAACAATTACTTCTTCTTTTTTTATGTGCATTAAATAATTCTAATAAATTGAAGTTAGTTAAATTATCTCCATGAATTAGAAATCCTGTTGAATCTTTGAAAAAATATTTGTTTTGCATTAGCGTACCAGCAGTTCCAAGAAGCTTTTCTTCATAAATAGTGTTGATTTTTATCCTATTATTTTCAGGCCTTTTTTTCAAATATTCGTTAACTTTTTCTGAAAGATAATGTGTATTAATTAGAACTTCTTGAAAACCATATTGTTCTAATTTTTTAAGCCATAACCCTAATAATGGCTTACCTGATATTTGCATTAAACATTTTGGATCTTTTAAGGTAATTGGTCTTAATCTTGTCCCAAAGCCTGCACAAAGCAGTAAAGCTTTTAATTTTTTAGTCATCATTAGTTAATTTTTAAGAAGAATTGATCAATAATCTTATCTGCTAATGCAAAACTAGATGTGAAAGCAGGAGAAATAGAATTTAAAATATGAATTGAATTATCTATTCTTTCACAAATAAAATCATTTTCTAATTTACTTTGATTCTTATCAAAAAGTTGAGCCCTGATTCCAACTTTATTACTCAATAAAACATGTTTAGCTTGTATTTCTGGAATGAGCTTTTTTGCTGAATTAATCATGAATGGAAGCAATGCTAAAGGAGCTTGTTCATGAACATACTTTTTAAATCCACCTCTATTTAGTAAATATTGTTTTAATAGGGTTGATATGTTTTTTAATGAATCATAGGGTTCTAGATTATTTAATCCATAATAATTTTCCTTCCCAAAAGCTAATGTAGCAGTTGGGCCAATACTTACTGAAGGATTTAAATCCGCGCTTGGAGTAAAGTGGACGCCTAAAAAAGGTAAATTTAAATCAGGAACAGGATACAAATTACATTTAGGTTTAAAAGGACAATTCTTTTTTAATTTCCAATAAAGCCCTTTAAATGGCAATAATTGGTAATTATTTCCAATATCAAAGTATTTTGATATTTTGAGAGCATTAGAGCCTGAGGAGTTTATTAAATATTTATAAAATAACTTTAATCCATTTTTAAGAGTGATTGAATTTTTTTCAGTATTTATTTTATCGATTTGATTCCCAAGTAAAAAATTAACACCTTTTTCAGTTAATTCATCTTGCAATGAATTTATTATTTCAAGAGGTTTTACCACAGAAGTATTTGGACTCCAAATCGCCCTGCCTGTTATGCAACTTGCCTCGGGCACAATTTTGTTTAATCTATTTTTATCAATTATTTCTAATTTACTGCCGTTTTTTAATCCTCTATCGAAAAGAATATCTAATTGATTGTCGAGTTTTTTGTCAGTAGGTAAAATAATTTTCCCACATTTGTTTATTGATAAATTTCTATCTTTAATCCAAGATTTTAATCTTTCAGAACCCTCTTTACAAACTTTTGCTTTAAGAGAATTAGTTGGATAATATATTCCAGAATGAAGGACTCCACTGTTTCTTCCAGATGTATGCATCCCTAGCTTTTCTTCTTTATCAATAATAAAGATACTAGATGTTAAGTTTCTTTTTAGAAGTTGATACGCAAGAGTAAGACCTACAATTCCTCCTCCAACTATTACCACTTCACTTTTATTTTCCATAAGTTATTAAATATCATCAAGTAATAAATGAGCCGTAATTTCAGAGATATCATTTATAAAAAATAGTTTGGGTTTATTTTTATTATCTTTCGATAAGACTTCATAAAAATGTTTTTCTATTAATCTTATTTCATTCATACCATGTCCAGTTTTTACGTGAATTAATTTTCTAAATGAAGCTTTATAACCTGCGATTAAATCAGTTAGTCTATCTCCTATTAAAATTGATTTTTTCATATCTATATTAAAGTCTAATTCTGCTTCTTGAATCATACCAATATTTGGCTTTCTCCAGCTATCATTACTTTCTGGTCCATATCCATTTGCATATATTCCTGAAATCAGTTTCTCACCTTCCATAAGCCTGATCATTCTATTTGTAACCTGATCGTAATCTAACCAAGAAAAAATGCCTCTCGCTATACCAGATTGATTTGTAATTATTATAAAATGCCAATTTAATAATTTTGCTAGCTCTAAAAGCTCTTTAGCTCCTTTCAAAATAGATACATCATTTGGATTAGATATATAATGACAATCTTTAATAAGTACACCATCTCTATCGCAAAATATTGCTGGTCTTAAAAAGTTTCTATCTTTTGAAATGATTAATTTTCTATGTGACATTAAAAAGAAAACTAAAACAAAAAAATTTATTTAAAATAAAAAATTCCTTTTATATTTTTATCTTGAAAACTTAAATCATCTTCCATTTTCTTTACATCTTGATTAGTTAGTTTTCCTAACTGCACTAGTAAGATAATATTCTTGGAGTTTAAAGCTTCTTTGATATTTGATGAATAATTTAATTTTATATCTTTAAAAACTTTATCTGTTAATGATCTTAAATTTTCTATTAAAAATTCATCTATAATTCCCATCTGAAGAATTAGATAATTATTATTCTTAGAGAATATATTTGATTCGTAAAGTAATTCTATTTTTGACTGCCAGTTATTAATTTCTTTTTCTTCAAAAAATTTGATAATTGGATAACCAATAAGCCTCTCTAAATCTTTTTTTGTATATAAAATACCTTTTGAATTTTCAAAAATTAATATCAATAAAATAGTTGTTAAAATACCCCCAAAAGTACCAAATATTGTAATTTTTTTCCTGCTAGGTGCTACTGGATAGTTATTTATTGTAGGTTTAGTAATTAATTCCCAAGGGTCTTCTTGACTTGCTAATTCTAATTTAAATAAGTTATATCTATCCTCAAGTTGGATTAAAGTTTTTTCGTCTCTTGACGCTTCTCTAATAAGTTCTTTATATTTTAGTAATACGCCTTTAGGTCTCATTGTTGCTTTCATTGCAGCTTCAGCGTCTAATTTTTGGGCCTCTAAATATTTTATAGTTCTACTTTTTAGGAGATTTATTGCAAGGTTCCTTCTCTTTATTAAATTTGTAATCGCAATATCTTTATCGGTATAATGAGATCTTGCTTTTGCGAGAGATTCTTCGATATCACTTAAAGTTTTAGGTAATCCTTCACTCCTTAAAGCAGGAATAGTTGAGCCGATATACTGAAGTTCTTCAGAATCTTCAAGTTCTTGAATTTTTTGAAGCTGTAAATTAATTTTTCTAATTTGATTGGCTGCACTAACACGAGCCTTCTCTATTCCAATATTTGGGGATAATAAATTAGTTGATTGAAGAGTAGAATTTTCTGGAAATTCCTTAGTATTTCCGTTTATATTAATATTATTTTCTTTCCCTATGTCATAGAAAATAAGATCTTTATCGATAGCATATTCTTGAGCTACCCTAAGGGAGTTAGAACTTTTCTTTTTAAAAAGGGAAAGTTGATCTTTAAAAAAATTGTTTGTTAATTCCTGACTTCTTCTTTTGTTTTTTCCTGAATATTGTTTATAAGTAAATGATATTTTATTTAATACAGGTAATATTAGGTCTTTATTTTTATCTCTATATCCTACATTGAGAACTTCTGTATTATCTGCTAAACCTATTCTCAAATTTTGACTTAACCATTTTTTATAGGTTAAGTCATCTGATTTAATTCCATTTTCTTCATATGCTCCTTTTACATATTTAAAAATTGGCATCAAGACAGATGGGCTTTTTAAAATTTCAATCTCAGTTTGTAAATTATTAGAATTAGAATTAGACAATAATTCAGCAAATGCATTTGTTTTTATTTGATCTGCAGGATTATTTTCTTTTCTTATTACTATTTGAAAGTCGCCTGCCCAGATCCTTTTAAGACTAAGAGAATATAACGCACTGCCTACAAAACTTATGCTTGCTAAGCAAAATATAATAAATTTATTTCTAATAATTAAGTAGAGAAAATCCTTAAGATCAATTTCTTCATTATTGTCTTTATTATTTTTTATCATATTCCAATAATATTTTAAACATAATTTTTTTAATTATATAAAAAATTTAAACCATAACCAAAGCATACTTCATATCAAGAAATCTTAATCTTGTTTTAGATCTGATTTAAAAGTTAAACTTTTAAATTTATATATAACTCTTCAAAATTTTTAATCATTTTTTCATGTGAATATATTTTTAAACTTCTTTCTCTAGTATTTTTTGCCATATTTTCATATTCTTTTTGGGACAAACTGCTTGCTTTTACAATAGCATTAGACATTCTATTTATGTTTTTAATTGGAATAATGTATCCATTATCTCCAATTATTTTTTTTGCATCACCAACATCAGTTGATATTGATGGAGTACAACAAAGTGATGCCTCAAGAATTACATTTGGGAATGCCTCAGAATTTGAAGATAAAATTAAAAAATGCGATTTTTTTAAGAAAAAGTATACATTTTTTTTTGGGCCAAGTAAGGAAATTGCATTAGATGCATTTTTGGAAATTATAATATTTTTTAAATCAATATTATCCTCATCAACATTATCTCCAATCATGTAAAGATGGATTTTTTTTGTGGTTTGTTTTTTTGCCTCAATGAATGCATTTATTAATAAAGAATGATTTTTAATAGGATGATATCTACCGATAGAAATAAAATTAATAGTATTTTCCGAATCTTTTTTTGTTAAATCCTTTTTGTATTTAAAGTCAATATATCTATTATCATTCATATCTAATCCATTTGATATTAAAAGGGTTTTGTAATTACAATAAAAAAGTTTCTTATGAGATTTTATTGAAGATAATGCACAATAAACAATTTTATCCGGAATGTAATAACTAAGCGAAGCTAGAAATCTAATAATAATGAATGTTATAAATTTATTTCCTTTAAAACTTAAGTCTGTGTGTCTTATAGTCCAAATTAATTTGGATTTAGAATATATTAATTTAACAAAACAACTTATAAAATCTGCATGATATAGCCAACTTTGTATGATATCAGGCTTAAATTTTCGAGCAATTTTAAATAACTTGAAAATTTTGAATATTGAAAAGATATTTTTTTTGTTTATATTTAACGATAAATTTTTGATACCTATTTCATTTAGCTTTTCTGTATAAAATGAATTTTCTGCAAGGCATATTACGAAAGAATTAACATTACAAGAACTGCATATTTTAAACAAATTACTTTGTGCCCCCCCTTGATTTAAGGAGGTTATTATGTGTAAAACTTTTATTTTTTTTTTTAGATAATTATTCATTTAATATGCGTAATTAAAATTATTTTACAAATAACATATTTAATTAAAATCATTACTACATCTTTTTAAATTATAATTTCTAAGTTTGAAGTTATGTTTGTTCATTTAATCTCTAATTATAGACTGTGATGGAATATTTCTAAAAAATGACTTAGGTAAATTTAAAGTCTTGTTGAGATTTATGTTTTTAGCTAAAGAAGTGATAAACATGCTACAACTTGTAAATCTCTAGACACATTTTAAAATTCATAATTTACAAATGCTTTAAAGTATTATAAGAATTACGACAGTTAAGAATCAAATCTTTAGATTAATCCATATGACTGACGTTTCGATATTTGGGGCCATAGCTCAGCTGGTAGAGCACCTGCATGGCATGCAGGGGGTCAGCGGTTCGAGTCCGCTTGGCTCCATTCAATTTTAGTAGTGATAGCAATAGATTCGGGTAATTCTCATAAATCTAAATTATTAGTATCTAAACAGTATTTAATAGCATTTTTTGGAAACCTTGAATCATGCTTTTTTCTGAAAAATCTCTCTTCTTGAACGGCTGATATTATTTCTCCATACGTATTAATACAGCTGCACTATCGTGATAAAAAAAAGATATTTATAGTATAAAATAATTGTTGAATTAATTTTCTTTGCTCTTTTAAGAAGTTGGTGAAAGTTCAGCAGAATTGTGCAAACAATCTCGCTTTATTTCTCTTAGCGAATTAGACTTCAATAGGTGCTAAAGGATTTAAACCTTCTATCTAGTGCTTAAGAATTACTCCCTCTAACTTTTTTTGCTTCCAATCCTTTTAATTTCATAAAAACTTCTTCATTTCTTGAAGATGTGTTATATTATTTATTTTTTTAAATTGGGAAGAAAATGATATTATTCATTAGTAGAAAAACTAAATATGGATAAAAGAATATCTTTTTTAGAGTCTAAATATAAATACTTATTAAATAAAAATATTTATTTAAACTCTATTTCAAAACACCAAGCTAAGCGTTCCTTTGATTGTGTACTTTCTGCAGCTTGTGCATGCGGGACAAAAAATTTTAGAAAAAACAAATTTCATAATGAAGTTGGATTTATGAAAAATTGGAATGGGGTTTCACTTTTTCTAGATGGTTTCATAAATTCCAATTTTTTAGACTATAAATCAAATTTCAACGTCGCATTGATTCAAGAGTCAAAAGCTATTAGGCCTGATCTTTATAGAATAATCTACGATTTAGAGAATGAATTCGATTTGATACTTACGCATGATCCAGAGATAATTATAAATTTTGAAAATAAGGCAAGATATATTCCAGGAGATTCAATAAGTATAGGTTCACAATTTTTTGGCGTTGATAAAAAGAAAAAAGTTAAAGATATATCTTTTAATTTTTCAAACAAGTTAATCAGTCCTGGGCACAAACTTAGACATGTAATTTCTAACAAATCATTCATTAAAAATAATAATCTTGTTGAAAAGTTGGGTTCTGGTCCTCAAGGAAAATATGTAGAGGAAAAAGGAGAGATGTTATTTCCTTATAAATTCTCAATAATTATTGAGAATTCAAGTTATAGCAACTACTTCACCGAAAAAATATTAGATTGCTTCATCTCAGGCACAGTGCCAATTTATTGGGGGAGTAATTCTATAGGAGATTTTTTTGACTGTAATGGTATTTTAGAATTTAATTCTATTTCGAAATTAGAAGAACACATTAATAATATTTCTAAAAACCCTTTGAAATATTATGAAAATATATATTCATCAGTGAAATCAAATTTCTTTAAAGCACAAAAATATTTATATTATGACGATATTTATCTTTTGGAAATTTTAGATTTCATTGATAATAAATATGGACTAAATGAGAAAATTGATTGGTTTAGTCTTAAAGAAGATTGTTACTTTTCAAATCCAAATAAGTTACAAAGAAAATTTTCTAATAAATTAAGAAGCAAATTGAAATTTATAAATTTTTCTAAAAAATAATCTTAAATTTTATTTAATAAATCTTTCCTAATCCAATTTTCCCAAATAAATTCATAACAATATTCACAATAATGAGTTTTTTCAAGATTTTTTCTGATGTAATCTTTTTTTATTTTTGAGTCTTTATCAATATCATGAAACTGGATTTGAATATATTTGATATTAAGTATTTTATTTTTTTCAATTAGTCTTGGTAATACTTCATACTCACCACCCTCAATATTAAGTTTAAGTAAATCTATTTCAAAAATAGAATTTTTATTTAGAAAATCTGCAATATCAACTAGTTTTATTGAAAAAATATTCTCACCCTCTTCTTTAGCTTTTTTAATTCTATGAGTAGATGATCCTTCCCCAATAAAAGCTAAATTCTTTTTTTCAGTTTTATCAGATAATCCAAATTCATGCGTTTTTATCATGTTGTTATATTTAAATCTATCTTTAATTAAATTGGCATATTCTCTTACAGGCTCAAATATATATATTTTGCAGGGCATTCTTGAAAACAAATTACTGCTAAATTCTCCTCGAAATCCTCCAACATCAAAAACGACAGATTCATTATTTAAAATATAGTTATAGCGTAAATTGTAATCTCCTCCATCCTTATAGTATCTTTTTACTTCTTTTTGAATCTGAGTAGGAAATATTTTCTCTATATAAGAATTAATTTTTCTCTTTATTTTTGAAAGAGTATTCATTTAAATAAAATTAAATATTAAATATATTAGCAAAAAAGCCTTTGTTTAATTCTGAGTTTAATTATTGTATTAACTCAAAAATTTTTATTTTTATATGTAAAGTAATTCAGCTATAACTTATTGAGTTTTATAATTTTAAAACTTATTATCTATTCAGTTAGAAAATTTTTAAAATGATCAAAAAACTTTTAAATAAATTGGTAGATAAATATTTATTTAAAAATACTAAAAATGTAAGATTTAATTTTATTAAAAATTGGCTTTTAGATTTAAAACCTAATTCAAAAATATTAGATGCTGGAGCAGGCTTAATGAGATATAAATCTTTTTGTACTCATCTAAATTACCATTCGCAAGATTTTGGCGGTTATACAGGCGGAGAAACTTTTGAAGGAGTCAGAACCAAAGAATGGAGATCTAAAGAATGTGATTTAATTTGTGATATAACATCCTTACCTGTTGCCGACTCAACATATGACTTTATTTTGTGTAGTGATGTTTTTGAACATTTGCCCAATCCAGAGGCAGCACTTAAGGAGTTATCTAGAGTATTAAAAAAAGGAGGAGATATATTAGTAACTTCTCCATTTAGATGCTTTTACCATCAACCCCCTTTTTTCTTTTTCTCTGGATTCAGTAAATATTGGTTTGAAAGGATATCTGATTCTGAAAATTTAAAAATAAAAAAAATAATACAAAATGGAAACTTCTATAATGATGTTGCTTATGATATTTTAAGAATTTCAAATTTTTCACCTAGATATTTGAGTCTATTATCCTCTTCAATTTCGTTAATTATAATAATTTACCTCAAATTTATGGAATTTTTCTATAAAAATAAGGCGCCGGAATCTTGTAATGGATACTTTATTTTAATGAGTAAATATTAATATTGTTATCCCTGCGACCAGCCCTTCGACCAACTTAGCTAAAACAGTAGCAAACACTTGTTATAGCTTAATTTATTGCCTAGATGGCATGAAGGGGGCCAGCGGTTCAAGTCAGCTTGACTCTATTATTATTACTATTTTCGTAAGAATTTAATCATTATTAATATATTTATAAGATTATTTGGAAAATCATAAAAAATAATAAAAACAAATCATATTAAGTATTTCAGCCATTTATTTATTAGCTTTTATATTTTTTTAAATAGAATTTTATTTTTTTCAAAATTTTCCATGGGAGAAGTATTATTTTTAGAATTGGTATGATAAAAAAATAGTAAATTTTATTTAAAAGAATGAAATCTTTTACATAGATTGCATCCCCCCAACCTTTAGTTGTTTTGTATGTTCCAACTCTTTTGAAATTAAAATTAGATAAAAATTGATCAATTTCTTTTATTTGAGAGCAATTTATATATAATTCACGAAAGTTTACTTCTAAATAAACATAATCAACTACTCTCAATTGACTTTGCATACCTTTTAAAGCTTCTAATTCGTACCCCTGAATATCAATATTAATAAAATTGTATAATTTTTGGCTTATTTTTTTAGTGTTTGCCCAGGAATCATAAGTTAAGACATCTACTGATAACCTTGAAGTATAAGTAATATTGGGATAGATCTTTTTATGAGTTCCTAAAGGGAGTATTGATGATGATTGACCATTATTTGAAATATTTAAAAATAAATTATCTTTTTTGCTCCCTGCTGCAAACTTTCCTAGGATCATATTTTCGTATTTGTTTATTCTGTTTTCAATAAAATTATATTTTTCGGGGTTTGCTTCAATCCAAATTATATTATTTATTTTTTTGTCTAAATATGAAGGTAATTCTTCCAACTCATGGGCACCAATATGTATTATGCCTCTGATTTTATTCTTTAAAATAAGTAAGTAATTGAAAGGAATTAACATATAAATTTTTAATTTTTATATATTAACCAAATAAAGTAAATATTTTTTGATTATTAATAATGTTAACTCTGATATCAAAACCCAAGCTGTTTTCGAAACTCAATTATATTTATTGGTTTATTTTAATATCATACTTGCTTAAGCGTTACGAGCTCACTTCTCAAGGTTTTTGATTATTAAAGAAATTTTAAAATTTTTGTATAAATTTCTTTTCTAATTTAGATTAGTAATTAAAAATTATCTTTTAATTTTGGAGTTTCAGGCTAATACAGTTGGTAATGCTACCCTAATAATTAATAATAAAGATTCAACAATATTGGTCACTGATCCATGGTTTGATGAATATTCTTGTTATTTCGGATCATGGCGATTAACAAATAAAATACCAGAAGATTTAAAAAAGCAAGCTCTTAAAGCTAAATATATTTGGATATCTCATTTCCATCCAGATCATCTTAATTTACAAACTTTGAGACTTTTTAAAAACGGATCAAAGATAATTCTTGCGGATCAATTCTCAAATAGATTACCAAAAGAACTTCGAAAAGCAGGTTTTGATGTAATTGTTTTGCCAAATAGGAAATGGATTGAATTAGAGGATAATTTGCGAATTTTAACTTTTACAGATGAAAAATTAGACTCAGTATTGCTAGTTGAAATTACCCATGGGAATAAAAAATCATTGATACTTAATTTAAATGACTCATCTGGATGTGGATGTACAAAAGAAATTAGAGACATATCTAGAAAATATAAAAATTCAATTCTTCTTCAACTTGCTAGTTATGGCGATGCCGATATGATTAATCTTTTCGATTTGCAAAGCAAACAAACAATAAGAAAGCCATGTGATGACTTCAGCCCTATAGGTACAATCTATCAAAAATCAATGAAAGACTATTCATGTAATATTGCGATCCCTTTTAGTTCATCTCATCAATATCAAAGAGAAGATAGCTGGTGGGCTAGAAAATATAGCTGTGATGAAAACGATCACTTTAGAGGTTTCAAAGCTAGTAAAAGTAAAAAATTATTACCCATTTTTCAAAAAATAACCTTTCTAAAGGATGAAGATACTCTTCATTTTGAAAATATAAATCCGGAAAAGTTAGTAATTGCAAAGCCTGTTAAAGCAAAAAATTTTGGGGATGATTGGGATATGGGGTTCAAAGAAAAGGATAAAATTCAAATAAAGGATTATTTCTCATCTATCGATTATTTAAGTCAGAACTACGACACAATTGGTGTGAAGTTTAAAAATGATACATTTTTTTGTAATTTAAATAATTATAAAAAACATAAAAAATCTATCCTTTTCCATGCTCCCAGAAGAAGTTTCATGTATGCAATAAGAAACGAAGTATTTGATGATTTATTAATTGGTAATTTTATGCAAACATTTTTAAAAGGAGCTTCAAATCTTAGAGTTCCTAAATTTAGCTATTACGTAGCTAAATTATCCGATAATGCCTATGTGAAAACTAAGGATGATATCGAAAAAGCATTTGCTTTTTATAACAGAGATAGAAAAATTGAAGATAAACTTTATGGATCTATAAAAAATTCCTTATTAGTGCTAAAAGATAAAATCATGTCTCCTGAAATTAGATCTAAAGTAAAACAATTTTTTTATTAATCCTGATAAACTAAAAATTTTTGATCTAGTTTGGCATGTTATTTAGCATCGCCGATTTCTGAATTTATGACAGGTGCAATATTAAATTTAGATGGAGGTCAAGGAATACATTAGAGTTAATTATAATAAAGATTTTTTCTTAAAATTATTTTATTAGAAAAAATCAATAATATAATTTATAATAGGATGGTTTAAATATTTTTTTAAATTTATAATAATTTTGAAAAAATTCAGAATTTTTTTAATAAAGAGGTTTTTTTATCTTTTACTTCCTTATCTATTTTTTAAACGTTTAATAAAAGCAGAAATAATAAGATTTAAGATAATCAATAAAGGTTATAAACATTTTTCTTTAAAAGAAATTAATCAAATTTTCCTTAAGAAGGAAAATAAAAATATTGTTGTATTAGGATCTGGTTTATCTATAAATAAACTTACAAATTCCTCTTTAATTGAATTTAAAAAGAACTTGTCAATGGGAATAAGTAGATGGATTGAACATGAATTTGTTCCTGATTTATTATTTTCTGAATTCACTCCGAAGGATAAGGAGTGGCTTCATTATTATGTAAATAAAATAAATTCCAAATCAAATCTATATGAATCTGTAATTTTTATTTTTGATGTATCTGATTCAAGCATGAAATTGCATAGTGAAATTTACAAATCATTAAATTATAAATTAAGAAAAAATATTCGTTTCATGACTCATTTAAACTCTGTAGCTGATATTAGGTTTATGCCTTTTATTTTAGAAAGTAATAAACTTATGAACTTTTTGCGAAATAGAGACATTCTTTTGCACTGCAGAGCTTCAGCATTTTATGGAGGAATAATTGGACTATTCTTGAAAGCAAAAAATGTTCATCTTGTTGGACTTGATGGATATAGTGGCTATTTTTTTGATAAAAATATTTCTTTCGATACAGATAAAAAAAATTTAGTTAGCAAATTGCATTCTATATATGATAAGAAAGTTGGAAGCCCAACAATAATAGAGGCATTTCAATTTTTATCAAAAAAAATTTATTTAACTGTTCAAAACACTGACTCTATATTATCAAAATATTTTCGATGCAAACCTTTTTGATTTTAATTTGTAGACTTTAAAAAAATATATAAAAAATAATTTAAATAATTATAAACTCTTGATAATGTTGTATTTATTTTAAACATTCTAGCAATAATATAAGAAAAGCAAAAATATAGAGGAAATTTAAAATCACTTATGAGAGTAGTATATTTAACCTATGAGACAAAATCACGAGAGTTTATTGGTTATCAAGAAATGGCTCATCACTTGATTGATTCTGAAGCTGCTGATTACGTGTTTATTGGAGATAAATATATTTTTGAAAGGTTGGCTTTATTTAATTTCTTAATAAAAGGGATTTTTATGTTAAAAAGTGCTCAGTCTCATCTTAAGAAGAAATTAAAAAAACTTAGAAAAAATGGATTTAATCTTGTTGTACAAGATTCTGAAGCTGTTTGTGATTATGAGCTTGATGGTCATCATGATTGCTTCATGAAACCTGGAGATAGTCTTAGGTATATAAATACTATATTTACAAGCTTAAATTCAGAGACAAAAACTATAAAAAAATTAAATCCAAAATTAAATGTATCCCAAACTGGATATATGAGATTTAACCATTTAATGAATTTTAATTTATCTAACGCTATTTATGCAGATGAAATAAATCTGATAAAAAAACTATATGGGAGGCACATCTTAATTGTTTCATCAGGCACTTCATGGAAATTTGGATATGATAAAAATTTTGATGAGCTTTCAAGTGTAAAAAATCAGGGTATTGAAGATTGGCATATGAAGAAATTAATACATTTTGCAAATTACTCGCACATTTCACTTTTCGGACTTTTTGATTTTATAAGGATGCAAATAAGTAATAAAGACTCTAAATATAAAATTCTCTTTAGACCTCATCCTACAGAAGATGAGGAATTATATAAAAGACTATTTGCTGGTTTAGATTCTATTCATGTTGATAAAAGTTTTTCTCTACCTTCTTCTATTTTTGCATCTTCAAAAGTTATATTATCCCCAAATTCAACAACTAGCTTTGAATGCTCTCTACTTGAGAAAGAGTCATTTTGTTTGATGCCAAAATCTGAATTATATGAGGATTGGGCAATCAGTAATCACATAACCTCTGAATTATCGACTATTGTTCAAACTCCTTTGGCTTTATACAATCAAATTAATAAGGAAAGTGAAGATAAGAAAGTAATTCTTAAAGATCGTAAAAATAAAGTTATTAAATTTACCAATATATCTAAAAATACAATGCAAATATTTTGCGATGAAATCAAAACACTTTTTGCTAAAAAAAGAATTAGAAGTAATTCTAATCTAATTAGATTAGAATTACAAAAATTAGTTTTAAAATATTTTCAGAAACTATATAAAGTTTTTTTATCAATTGATTTTTTAAAAAAAAGTACCAGTTATGGGAAATTATCCATAAAACTTGTAGGAGAGATGAAAATATCATCAAAAATTTTAGACTTAAAATTTCCTTCAAATAAGCAGGAATTTATCGGAGATTATCTAGTGGTTAGTAGGAAAAAATAAATTTCTTATTTTAAAAACCCCCACCATTTATTGTAGTTAATAATTGCAGTTTATTATTTTTTAATATATAAATTGAGCTAATTTCTTTAGATGTTTTATTAGGGTTTCTTGTGATAGCTAAAATTCCATTTTCTTTTAAAGATTTTGTAAGGTTTTTCATTGCAATATCAATTTCTGATCTCGAAAAATAAGACTTATTTAAGATATTCGCGCATTTGACTATATCAATTTTATTTTGTTTCCATTCTGTAAATACATCATACTCCATATCAATAATTCTTGAATCTTTCATCTTTAAATCTTTGATTAATGGATGTAAAAAATTTAATTTATCTTTGCATTTTTTTATATCTGGAGCAGAATTAATTACCTCATTACACATTTTATTAAATAATGGTAATTTTGTTTTAATAGTGCCATAAAATACAAAAAAGTCGGATATTGCCATGACACATTTACAGCTCCTAGGATTATAAAAATAGGTTATATTATCTTCAATTATGTAGGGAATATCAAAAAATAAATCAGTTAAAAAATATGTTTTTAAGCTTGGTAAAATTTTTTTTACTAGGTCGATTGAATTTATCCCACAAGATGCTCCAACTTCTAGAACTGACAAATCTTTTTTATTTTTGATATTGTCTAAAATAAATTTATCAGTTAAAGGTTGTCTATTCTTGATTGTATATTTATAGGTATTATCAAATTTTATAAATCTTAAGGAAGATTCGAAATCATTTATATCTTTATTGTGGTTGAGCAATAATCTAGGATCATTAATTATGCCTGGTAATTTTACTTTCCATTTAGACTTATTTAGTTTTATTGGTAAAGGCATTTAAATTAATTTTTATTCAATTTTTATTTTAATCTAACATTTAATTCATATAAAACTTAAATAAAAAAACAATTTATTCTTAAAAATATTTCTAATACGATTTTAATTTTAAAAATTTTATAAAAAGAAATATATTATTTTTTTATTAATATTAATTACCAAATTTACTTCCCACAAAAACGATAATGTTTTAAAGTTTAAAGATATAGAGCTTATTTACTTTTGGAGACTTTACCAAAAAAAAATAATTATAGATTCGAATTAGATGGAATAAGATCTATTGCTATTGTTGCCGTATTTATTTATCATTTATTCCCTGATAAACTTCCTGGAGGGTTTTTAGGTGTTGACATATTTTTTACTTTATCTGGATTTGTAATTACTTATTCAATTAGTCAAAAGGTTTTTGAAGGTAGAAAAAAATTCATTTTAGATTTTTACGAAAGAAGATTTAAGAGACTCACTCCTACATTGATAATCTATGTGATAGCAATTTCAATAATGATTAGTTTTTTTATTGAAAGTGGAGGTTATTATTATTTAACTGGAATTTTCAGTTTATTTGGCTTTGCCAACTTTTATTTATTAAAAATAAACTCTGGATATTGGGGTGATGATTCATTAGTAAATCCATTTACAAATACTTGGTCACTTTCTGTCGAAGAACAATTTTATTTTATATTTCCTCTAATAATAATATTTTCACTCAAGAAAAATTTAGAAAATAAAATTGAATTTAAGATGAAATACTTTTATTTGATATCTATAACTTCTTTTATTATTTATATTATCCTTTATAGAAATTTTAGTTCTTTTTCATATTATTCAATAATTACTAGATTGTGGCAGATATCCCTTGGAGTAGTTTGTTTTAAATTTTCAAAAACACACTTTTTGAATAATATTGTTAATCATAAAACAAAATATTTTTTCTCTTTATCTTCACTATTAATACTAATAAGTTTGTTTTTTATTAATAAGGATTATATTTTTATAGGACATATTTTTGCTTCAATATTTACATTTATACTTATTTTGACTACTCAAAATAAGAATTTAATAAAGAGATTTCTTAGCAATAAATTATTTACATATATTAGTAAATTATCTTATCAAATTTATTTATGGCATTGGGGACTAATTGTAATTGGTGAGTGGACATTTAAATCATCATTAAATAATTATATTTATTATCCAGTTGTAATTTTTTTAACAATTTTGATTTCTATAGTCGTTAATAAGTTAGTAGAAGAACCTTTTAGAAAAACAAAACTCAAGCTTAGTTTATTTAAAAATTTATTAATTATTTTTTTTACTTCTCTTATACCTATATCTTTAGCAAAACCATTAAGGAATAAATTCTATTTTGGCCAATTGAAAGGATCTGAAACTTTATTAAATAATTATGATGATCAGAAACTAATAATTCATGGGGATTCTCATGCTGAAGATATTTTCAAAATCATAAGAAGACAATATAGTGGTGCAATAAAAAATAATAGTCTTGTAGGATGTAGATATTTTTATACAAATACAGAGATACCTCTAGATTTTAGAAATGGATGCAAAGAATTAGAAAAAAAGAATATAGAATTAAAAAAATATTTACAAAAAAAATCAAATATAATCATACTTGCTTCTAATTTGAATTACCAAATAAATGAATTAAGTAACCCAATTACCAAAAATGATAATTTAAAAGAAATAGAATTATTAGAAAAATTTATTGTCGAATTAATTGAGGATAGTAAAGCATCTGTAATTTTTAAAATGCCTCATACATCAGTAAACTCTCCTTCTTTAGCTAAACCTATTAGATGTATAAAAAGAGTATATAGGCCGTTTTTGAATAAGGATTGTTTTGTTAAAGGTGTAAAACGTATAGATTATAATCCTGATTATTTTGAGTATAAAAATAGATTTTTAAAATTAAAAGATAGATTTTCTAATTTTTATATATGGGAAATTACAAAAGATATTTGTCCTGATAAATTATGCTATCCAACTAAAGATGATAAACAATTCTTACATGATGAATCTCATCTTTTTCATACTTCCCCCTTTTTGAACGATTTAATAATAAAATCTTTAAATAAAATCATTAGTACTATTTAATTTTTAGTTTAAAAACTTTAAAAAAAACAAATATACTTGGAGCTACTAAAAGAAAGTAACTTAAATAGCCCTGTCTGGGTCCTGCTGAATATCCCCATAAATCTACTAAATCCTGAACTTGAGAATATGATAAAAATATTATGATTCCAGAAATTCCTATAAATGAAAAGTATTTAAAAAATAACAAAGGTCTTTTAAACATTGCTATTATTACTAATAAAGAGAAAAATAAAACAATAAAGAACCTTATTTCCATCCACCAATAAACATCTGAAATATCTAAACCTGCCTTGCTAAGATATGGTTTCCATGGAAGTGGAGATAAAAAATGTTTTTGAAATGTTATGAAGATGTTTTTTATGCTTGGAGTAAATAATAAAAAAACTTGTTTGAAATAACCGTCCGATATTGATAAAACTATTGCTATTAATGAAAGTGGGATTAAGAGCCATTTTATTTTAATTCTAAAGTTTTTTAAAATCTCCAAAAAGTTCAAATCTAATACCCAATAAATTATAGATAATAGAAAGATAATAGATCCAAGGATTGGTTTTGTACCAAAAAGACCTAATAACCCAATCACAAAAAAAATATAATTTATTGAAATTAATTTTTTAAATATAATATTTTTTATTTCTAAGGATGCGGCTATAGAAAGTAAACCAAATGAGCAAATAAGATCATCTCTTAGTAAGGTGAACTTTAAGGAAAATAAATAAGGATCAAATAATAAAATAATAAATGTTAAATAAGCGATCCTTTTTGAATAAATTTTCGAAATTGAAAATATAAAAAATAAAGTACAAAAATATTGAATAATCCCTTTTAAAAAAGAATAAATATGCATATCTAATATTGAAAATATCTCTTGCATTTTTATGCTGGTAAAAAGCAAAGAACCAATAATAAAATTTTTAGAATAAAAATCAAAATTTACTGCTGTAGTCAATGATCTTTCATAAAAAGTTAAATCATCAGAACCCCTCAAAAAAGCTGTTTCTGCAATACTTAATTTATAATTAGAAATTAAAATTATTAAAATAAGACAATAAATAAATAATATCAAAAAGTTAAATCTAAAAAGTTTCATAAAAATTTAAAGTAAAAACATTTAATGGTTTAAAACTTTTAAAAAATTTTTGTTTTTAAAATTTTAGTTCTAAAAAATTTTTTAGTAACTTTAATCCATCTTCTCCGCTTTTTTCTGGATGGAATTGTGTCCCAAATATATTCCCTTTTTGAACTCCCACGACTATATCATAACTACCAAATTTAGAAATTCCAATTATATTTTCCTTCTTAGATGTCACAAAATGATAAGAATGAACGTGATAATATTGTTTATTGTTTGTAAATTCATCAAATAATTCATTATCAGTCTTTTCTTGAGACTTTACATTTCTCCATCCAATATTAGGTACTTTTAATAAATTATTAGTGAGGATGTCTTTTTCAGGAAGTTTTTTTACTTTGCCTTGGATCAAGCCTAAACCTTTATTAATGCCGCCTTCATAGCCAATATCCGCCAATAATTGCATGCCAAGACATATTCCAAGAATTGGAAAACCTTTATTAGCATGATTTATTATCATTTCTTTTAAGGAATCTTGATTAATAACTTTAATAGCATCACAAAAAGAGCCTACTCCTGGAATTACTAAATGAGTACAATCTTTTATGTCTTCCTTTAAATTGCTTATTTTTGCTTTAAATCCATTATATTCAATAGCTCTAAGTACACTTAAAACATTACCTAATCCATAATCTAAAACCACTACATTATTCATATTCATTTTATGCGTGCAGCGGCATAACCATATTTGTTTATTTCTTTTTTTACATCTGAAATATTAAATAAAGAATAATGAAATCCCCCCGCAATTGCTATCGCATCTGAACCTGCTTCTAATGAAGGTTGAATATGAGATAAAGAGCCAAAACCACCACTGGAAATAATGGGTATGGATACTGTAGAGGATACTAGTTTTATTAATTCTAAATCAAAACCTTTTTTTGTACCCTCTTTATCGATTGAGGTTAACAATATTTCTCCAGCCCCTAATAATTCTGCTTTTTTAGCCCAAGCCTTTACTTCTATTCCCGTAGATTCTCTCCCGCACTCAGTATATACTTCCCATTCTGAGGGGCCTTTTTTTTTCGCTTCAATAGATAAAACCATACATTGGTTTCCATATTTATCTGCTACTTCTTTTATCAAATTAGGGTTATTTACTGCTCCTGTATTAATAGCAACCTTGTCAGCACCAGATCTCAATAGATCATTTACATCCACTATGTTTCTAATTCCTCCTCCAGCAGTTAAGGGAATAAATACATCTTTTGAAGTTTGAGAAACTATTTCATTCATTTTGCTTCTACCATACAAACTAGCTACAAGATCAATATAAATTAATTCATCAATACCTTCTTTATAGTATTTCCTGGCAGCTTCTGATGGGATTCCTACTTTTCTTAATCCCTCCAAGCATACACTTTTTATCAAATCATTACCCTTTACATCTAGTCTTGCTATGGTTCTTATTTGTTTCATGCAAATATTTATAAATTTGAGACTTCATGAAGAAGTTGCCAAGAATCGTTTTTCTTATCCCATAGATGTGGGGATCTATAAGAGTCAACAATATTAAAGAATTGATTTTCATTAATATCAATATATTCTAGAAAAGTATTAAAATATTTTTTTGGGAATTCTTGATCAAATTTTTTAACTAGGGCAACACCTTCTTCTCTCGAGATTTTTCCATTTCTAATTTCCTGAGCCGCATCATAAGTTGCTCTTCCTATCCCAAATTTGATTAGAGTTGTATAGTAATGAAAATTGTCAATTTTATCGTCAATGCTTGCATATTTTGAATATGTCCCTTCCGTTCTTTCAGAATTAGCTTTAAAACCAGTATTTTCTTGGGAATAGTAATAACATTCTTGAGGATCCCATTTTAAGTAATAACCAAGATGAAAAACATTAATGTTTCTTTCTTTCAGTTTTCTTGAAGTTGGAGGTATATATGGGGTAAGATCTTTGATACTAAAATTAGTTTCTTTTAATATATCGCTTACATTCTTTCCGCCAAGAGATAATGAATAGGGATCCTTTTCTGAGAAAAACTTTTCATCCATAGTTGGAGAATTTGTCTCACTTAAAATGTTACCGTATTCTGCTTGATGCTCACCGTACATTACGAGTGGAATATCAAACTTTAAAGCCATTAGTGGTCCAATTATTTTTTGACCTATTATAAAAGGTTGAAAAGGATGTAAAAGATTCTTAAATGCTTGACTAGTTAGATATCTATGTAGCTTCCCATTCGGAGTGAAAAGTATATTATCAATGCCACCTTCATGGGCGAGGCTTTCAATATTTTTTCTACCCACATCTGTATACAAATGTGGTGCCCATGTAATTGTTAAAGGATTCATTCCATATTTATACTTTAAAATATGCGCTGTAAAACTACTATCTTTTCCTCCACTACTCGGAACAATTACGTCATAACCACCGTTTTTACCTCTATGTTGATCGAGTAGGGATAAAAGATCTCTTTCCCTTTTATCCCAATCTATTAATTTATTTTTTATTTCGCTATATCTACAAGCACTACAGATACCCTCTTCGTCAAATTCGATGGTACTTTTCTTCTCTTTTTTTAAATGTTTAAATTCTACTGATGAGCTTGGTCTTTGATTAGAAATTACACACTTTTTACAAAAAATAACTTTTTCAGGTAGACCATAAAAAGTTTTAACCATTTTTTTTTAAATTTGAAAGAAAAATTAAATTAACACAAAGTTGAATATTGTTTAAACTTTTTTTATGAATTTAATTATTTAATTACAAATTATAAGTTATTTGGTGCTTATTTAAGTTTTAAATTAGAAATTTTCTCTGCAATTAACTTCCCTGCGTTTCCTTTTCCAAATAAAAAATTCGGTTTATATTTTTTTATTGAAATTTGATATTCTATTTTTTGCTTAATAGATTCTTTTTTATAATCTGAAAATATTATATTAGGTCCATGCTCTCTGCCCTCTTGCCTATCTCCAATAAGAACGCAAGGAACACCTAAAAAAGATCCTTCTCTTATAAATGACGATGAGTTACCAACGCAACAACTTGCATTATTTAGAACTCTTGCATAATCTTCTGGTGAAAAATTTTTTTGATAGTAAATATTTTCATTATTGTTCATTTCTCTAAAAACCCTAATACCTTTTGAAATATCATCGCTACCAGCGTCAATGTTAGGCCACATAACAACTTTTTGAATATTTTTAATAGCTTTTATTGCGTAAAGTGTCTCAGAGATTTGTTCATAACCTTTACCATAACTAGTTGTGACCGGATGTTGTAAAACTAGAATATATGGTTTTTCCCAATCCATTACATGTCCAACTCCTTCATACTTACGCATTAATTCATTTGTAATATTTAACTTTTCTTGTTTAAGGATATCCATTGCAGGGCATCCATAGTTGAAAACTTTTCCCTCATCAATCCCCATTGAAATTACTTTATTTTTTGATTTCTCAGAACAAACAAAGTGATAGTCTGCGAGCTGGGTGATAGCATGCCTTACTCGATCATCAATATTCCCACTCACCTCTCCACCCTGTAAATGAGCTAATGGGATATTCATATATGATGCTGCTATTGCTGTTGCCATAGTTTCATATCTATCAGCTACAGTAATTACAAGATCAGGATTTAAGTTTTCGAATGCACTTGCAAGTTCTATGATCCCTAATCCAGTAGATTTTGCTTGAGTTGAAAGAGTTTCTCCTTCTACAACATAAAATATTGACTGATCAGGTTTGAATCCATCAGATTTTATAACATCAACAGCTTTACCAAATCTCTCAAGTAATGTTGATGCACCTAAAATTAATATAAGATTTAAATCAGGATGATCATTTATAGCCATCATTAGATGTTTTACCCTGCCATAATTTGCTCTGCTTGCAACTATTACGCAAATATTTTTTTTCATTTTAAATCCTCTTCATTTAAAAAATCCCATTTTTTCTTTGGAAATAAAAGTTTTTTTCCTAATACTCGCTCAAATTCCTTAGCAGGGATACCTTTATTGGCAGGTTTCTTTCCCTCTAGATCAGAAAAACTAATCATTTCACCTTTTTTAATATCTCGATTAATTGCTAATGATTTACCAAATATTTCTTGAAGATGATTTAAATTAGCAAATTTTCTTTTGTGTTCTCTAGCTTTTTCTAAAAACCTTATTCCTTTAACAAGCTCTGAAAATTCATCTATGGATAAAGAGGCTTGGGAATCAGGCCCAAACATCCTTTTATCAAAAGTTACATGAGCTTCTATGATGTTTGCACCTAATGCAGTCGCTCCAAGAGAAGAAAAAATAGTACCTGAATGATCTGATAATCCAACAGGGCAATTATATTTTTCTTTAAATATTTTTATCCAATTAAGGCCAATTTCTTCTGCAGGCGTAGGATACTTTGTAGTGCATTGTAGTAAAGAGAAAGGTATTTTTTTTGACTTAATATAATTTATAGTTTCGTCTAACTCTTCCATTGATGTAAGGCCTGTAGAAAGAATCAGTTCTTTTTTGGTTTGTGAAATTTTATCTATTAATAGTTTGTTATTGAAATCTCCTGAACCTATTTTATATTTTTTTACTTTGAGTTTTTCAAGAAGTTCAACAGCTTGATTTGAAAATGGCGTAGCGAGGAATTCTAAACCATATGATTCGCACTTTATCTTAATTTCACTCCATTGTTCATAAGTTAATTCCATTCTTTTCCAATAATTAAACCTATTTTTATCTATATAGGAAAATTTTTTCCTAAAAGGCTCTTCCTTACTACTTTCTGCTTCTGCAATATGAACCTGAAATTTAATAGCATTTATTCCTGTTGTTGATAAAGAGCTAATCAAGGAATGTAATATGCCTAAACTGCCATCATGAGCTTGACCAATTTCAGCTATTACATAAGTGGTATTCTTATTTATATAATCAATTATTTTATATTTTTTACTACTCCCATTACTCATATATAAAAAAACTCTTGGTTATATGATTTATGATAATACCACTATTTGATTGAAAGGAAAAATTTAATTACCTTAATTTAGTAGTCATGTTCCGATAAAGTCTCTCATCAAAATTACATTGAATGAAAATTGGTGAATTCTTATTCCATCTATTTATTATTTTTATAAATGCTTCAATCTCATTACACTCATATGTTTTGAAGTCACATGAAGATAAGAAATTAATCCATGAGGGTTGATTAATTTTTACAGCATTAATTGAGATATCACATTCTCCACCACCTCTTACACTTGAATAATATCCATCTTTTATAAATAAGAAACAGATTGGTAAATTAAAATTTTTAATTATTTTAAAATCTGAGGGATATGTTTGAATTCCTCCATCGCCTAAAATGCAAAATGATGGTACTCCTTGCCTTGCTAAAGATATACCTATCGATGAGGGAATAGCCCCTCCCATAAATCTTCCATTATTACTTGCGCATAGAAACCTATTTTTCTTAATCATTATTGAATGTTCTGCAATGGTACAAAAATTACCAGTATCAAGAATTAAAGAAAAAGGATAATCAAGGTTATTTATATATTTAAAACAATTTGCTGGAAGCCATTTCTCTTTGCAAAGATACATTTGAATTTCCTCCTTAAGAAATTTCAGTTCAGATGCCCCCCATTTTTTATTTTTTAAATATTTTGTTAATTTAAATAAATCATCTAAATTAACTCCTGAAAAATAAGTATTATTACTAGTCTCGAAACTTATGGGCAAATGTTCTTGGTTATCGAAAAAAATTATTGGAGAATCGCTTTTAAGCTTACCTGTGATCTCAGATGATCTTAATCCAATAGCAATAATCAAATCTGCTTTATTAATAATATTTGACTCAATAGATAAACTTTTCCCATCTCCAGTAAATATTCCTGCAGAGTAAGGTTCACTTTCATCTAATATACCTCTCGCGCTTGCTGTAGTTAACTTTGGTATTTTTAGATTTTTTATATCAAGTATGAATTCTTTATCTTTGAAAGTCGACCCTATTATTAATAAAGGTTTTTGTGTCTCAAAAAAAATTTTTTCAAATTCTTTAATATGAAGACCATATTTTTGATTACTTAATTTTATCTCTTTATTTTTATAAACTTTACTTTTGTTCGAAAGTTCAATGTGTAATGGTTTTGTAGATGTTTTTTGGTTATTCAATATTTTGTCTAGATCAGATTCATTAATATTGAGATTTATTATTTGTTCAACAAAAGGTTCTACTAATAATTCATGGTTTATTCTTTTATGCATTCTATTGGGATCATCTTCTATACCGTATGCTTCAGAAATACTTATAGATGGAATATTTTCGAAAAAATTATATGATATCCCTCCAATAGAGTTAGTTAAACCTGGTCCCCTTATTGATAATGATATAGCTGAATTTTTCTCATATTTACAAGCTGCTCCAGCCATAATCACTGAACTACTTTCATGGGAAACATTAAAATATTCAACACCTCTTAATTCCAATTCTGCAATAAGTGTTAAACTTTTTCCTCCGCCAGTAATACCAAAAGCATATTTTAAACCATTTTTAACAAGCAATTCAGCTAGTTTTGAAAGATCCATTTTAAATTTAGATATTATTTTTTATTCTTTCACAGCAAAAATCAAAAACTTTTAATAATGCATCAGGACTAAATCCTCCTATATGAGGAGTAATAATTATGTTCTTATATTTTTGGTAATTTTTTAAAAGTTTGCTTTTTTCAATGAAAGGCTCATCTGCCAATACATCTAATCCTACAGCACTTAAGTGGCCGTCTTTAACTTTTTCAAGTAAAGCTTCTTCATCTGTTAAACCCCCTCTTGAAGTATTAATAAATACAGAACCTTTTTTCATTAAATTAAATTCCTTTTCTCCAATGAATTTTTCTAAATTTTCATCATAATTGACATGTAAAGAAACGAAGTCAGATTTTTTTAAAAGCTCATTTAAATTACAAGAATGTATATTATCAGGAAATTTTTTTAATAATGGATCATATCCTAAGCATTTCATTCCAAAAGTGTTACCATATTTTGCCATCCATTGGCCAATCCTTCCACAACCAATTATTCCTAGAGTTTTCCCATTTAGCATAGTCCCAGGATGTTTATTTCTGTCCCAAATTCCATTTTCTATATCATCAAAAACAGGCCTTATTTGTCTTGCGCACATTAACAAAAGAAGCCATGAATGTTCCGCGGCAGGAGTAATATTCTGTAAGAAAGTTTTTTCACCCCTCAATGTTAAAAGAGGAATTTTTTGACCTTTTAAGTAATTTTCATCTATATGATTTGAACCAGTTGTAGCCGTGACAAAAACCTTTAAAGAAGATAATTTTTTTAATAATTCTTCTCTAAATTCTAATTTCATTGAGGCATCTAAAATTGCAATAATATTATTTGCATTATTATAAATATCTTGAATATTTTGATAAAAAATCCAATTTATATTTTTAATCTTGCCTTTCAATATTGGCAAAAATTCTTTAGGACCTAAGTATAATATTGATAATATCATTTATCAAAATTGCTATATTTCTTAGACATAAGATATTTTATTATTTCATAATCAAATTCAGTATCAAGATCAATACCTTTATTTACCCCGATATCATAACCTATTACATTTCCTTCCAATAAACTTTTTGCTTTTTTTAAGTAGTTTGGATCAACTACATATATTGAAGCAACGTGATCATAAACGATAGGGGCATTTTGACGACATAATATTAATTTTTCTCTTTCTTTTACAACTTTTAAATGATTATTTTCATATTCAACCATATTGAAGTAAGGATTTTTTCTTGACTCACAAATTGAAAAAACAGCATCAACATTTGATTTTTGAAACAAAGAAATTGCTTTATTTATATCATCTATTTCTCTTAATGGAGAAGTGCAATCTAAGTCAACGAATATATCATAGGTCTCATTAAATAATCTTTCACATTCAGTAAGTGCATGTTGCCATACTTCCCATTTTCCCGATGAATCTTTTGCTAATGATTTTGGCCTAATAAAGGGGACATCGGCTTTGTAATTTTTAGCTATTTTAGCTATATCAATTGAATCAGTTGAAACAACAACTTTATTTATAAGAGGACATTCTTTGGCTTGTTCTATTGACCATGCAATCATAGGTTTGCCAAGTAAATCTCTTATGTTTTTCCCTTTGACGCCTTTAGATCCGCCTCTTGCGCCTATAACACATAAAATGTTCATGTTTTTTTAATTTACAAAAAAGTCTTCTTTGATTTCATTGGGATTTATAAATTTGTTTTTCTTATTAGAAAGATGTGCAGAGAAAGCTACCCTGATAGCTTTTTCCGCATCTTGAATATTTGAAGCTTTTAAAAGATTATTTCCATTTATTGAACTTATAAAGTGCTTTATTTCATCCATATACATGTTATTTCTTGTGAAATCTTTATCAACTTTATGAAGAATAGTTTTTACTTTATTTGAATCTTCATAAATAACATTACCAGATAAATAATCCCATGATATGACTCCTTTTTCTGTAACTATTTCCGTAAATCTTCCATAACTAGGCCTTAAGTAATCAAGATTAATTTGAACTAAAACTCCAGATTGCATCCTTAGATTTATTTGCGAAACAGATTCTGTTTCTATTTCAAGTTTTTTGCTATATCGGAACATTGCGGATACCTTATTAACACTACCAAAAAGCCAACATACTAGATCTATTTCATGTATTAAATCTAAAGTAACACCTCCTCCCCAATCTTTCTTAGCACCATAACCTTGCCTATAATCTACGCCTGGTCTCCAATCTGGAAGATACTGCCCAACTGAAACTCTTGCATAATGAATTTCACCAAATTGATTTTTATTCAAAAACTCTTTTAATTTGATTAAATTTGGATGAAATCTCAACATAAATCCTGTCTCAATAATAATTTTATTTTTAATACCTATTTCTTTTAAAAGATTAATATTTTTCATAGAGTTACTTATTGGTTTTTCTATAAATAAATTTTTGTTTTCTTTTATAGCTTTCATGGCAACTTCAACATGTTTATCTGTTCTATTTGCAATTATTACTCCATCACTCTTATTAATAGCATCATCAAGGTTTCTAACTAATTCTATGTTCCCTGAACTTTTAAATAATTGTTTTTTTCTATAACTGTAAACTGTTACTTTTTCTATTATTTTGGAAAGATTTTCAATATGTCTTGTTCCAATAGAGCCTGATCCAATAACAAGTATTTTTGTCTTTTCATATTTTTTCATAAATCAACTTTATAGTCCCTTAACCTTAATAGATATAATATCTTTAATAATATTTTTTATAAAAAGTTATAATTATATGAAAACAAAATAATAAATAATTTCACTAAGTCCAATATTTTTCCTGGGAAAAAAATTTCTTTATATTTTTAGAAAAAATTTATAACTTTTAAGGATTCATTTCCAATTTTAAAATTTTTATAAGAACTAAAAGAAAAGATTACAAGTTTTGAAAATTTAATTTCTTAAAAATTATTTTTAATTATTTTAATCAAGTATCTAAACACTAATTTGATGTAAAATCGTTTTTAATTAACGAATTTGATTGCTAATTTGAAAAATTATAATTTAAAAAGTCTTTTGCAGAGTAAAAATTTTACGATTGCTGTAATTGGAATGGGATATGTAGGTTTACCACTAGCCTTAACTTTTGCTTCAAAATATAAAGTCATAGGATTCGACCTGCAAAAAAAAAGGATTAATGAATTGCAAAATAATTTTGATAGAAATAAAGATATTGAATCTTATAACTTATCTAATAAAAATATTTCATATACTAGTAATGAAAAAAAATTACTAGAAGTCAATGTATTTATTATCGCAGTTCCAACTCCTGTTGATATAAACAATAAACCTGATTTTTCTTGCCTTATTAACGCTACTAAATTAGTCTCAAATTACTTACAAAAGAATAGTGTAATTATTTATGAATCCACAGTATATCCAGGCGCTACAGAAGAAATATGTTTACCTTTGATTTTAAGAAAAAGTAATTTAACTTTAAATAGAGATTTTTTTCTGGGTTACTCGCCAGAAAGAATAAACCCTGGTGATAAAGAAAAAACCGTTTCCGATATTATTAAAGTTACGAGTGGAAGTAATGAAGAATCTGCAGAATTTATTGATAACCTTTATTCCTCTGTTATTAAAGCCGGAACATATAAAGCAGATTCAATAAAAGTTGCAGAAGCTGCAAAAGTTATTGAAAATATACAAAGAGATGTAAATATTGCACTTTTTAATGAACTCGCAAAGATTTTTAATAACATAAATATTGATTCAAATGATGTTTTCAAAGCTGCAGCAACCAAATGGAATTTTCATAAATATCAACCAGGATTAGTAGGAGGACACTGTATAGGAGTTGATCCATATTATATGACTTTTTTATGTGAAAAATTAAAATATAAATCATTAATTATAAGTTCTGGAAGGGAAATTAACGATTCAATGGCCAATTATGCTGCAAAGAGATTTGTGGATTTAATTAAAGTTAGGACTGGCATGAGTAAACACAAAATACTAATTATTGGAGTTTCTTTTAAAAAAGATTGTAATGATATTAGAAATAGCAAGGTTTTTGATCTCTTTAAATCTTTAATTAAATACAACTGTAAAGTTGATTTAACTGATGACTATGTAGATAGTAAGGATGTCTTGAAAAAATATAATATAGCATTAATAAAAGATCCGCCTAAACAATATTATGATGGAATCATTTTTGCAGTTCCTCATAAAATATATTTAAATAAAGGTGTTGAATATATTAGAAGTTTTGGTAAATCAAATCATTCGTTTTTTGATTTGCAATCAGTATTTGATAAAGATCAATCTGATATAAGACTATAGTTACAGTCTTATAAAGATATAAATATTATATTTATACATAATTCAATATAAGGTTTATTTTAAGGTGATTTGTTAGTAAAGTAATTGTATGAGAATATTAGTTACGGGCGCTGCAGGATTTATTGGATTTCATTTATGTAATAGGCTTATTTCTAAGAATAATCAAATTATTGGAATTGATAATTTAAATTCTTATTACGATAAAAATTTAAAAAAAAGTAGATTAGCCATATTAGAAAAAAAAGCAAAAATTATTGATGCAAGTTTTAATTTTTTTACTATTGATCTTGAAAATAGTTTAGAGATAAATAAGATATTTGATAAATTTAAACCTCAATTTGTTGTAAATCTCGCGGCTCAAGCAGGAGTTAGATATTCATTGGAAAATCCACAAGCATATTTAGATTCAAATATTATCGGCTTCAAAAATATTCTTGAAGCTTCTAAAGATAACAATATAAAACATCTTTTATATGCAAGTAGTAGCTCGGTTTATGGAGGTAGCGTCAATTTCCCATTTAAAGAAATACATAATGCTGTTCATCCAGTAAGTCTTTATGCTGCTACCAAAAGAGCTAATGAATTATTCGCTCATACTTATTCTCATTTATATCAATTACCAACAACTGGCTTAAGGTTCTTTACTGTTTATGGCCCATGGGGGAGACCTGATATGGCTTTGTTTATGTTTACTAAATCTATTTTAGAGAATAAGCCTATTAAAGTATTTAATAATGGAAATATGTTGAGAGATTTTACTTATATTGATGATGTTGTAGAAAGTTTGCTTAGATTGATCAACAAAACACCAGTAGCTAATAAAGAATTTAATAAAAAACAAAATGATCCATCTTGTAGTTGGGCACCTTACGAAATCTTTAATATAGGTAATTCTAATCCAGTAACATTAATGGAATATATTTCTGCCATCGAAGATGCACTAGGAAAAGTAGCAACTAAAGAATTTCTTCCTATGCAACCTGGAGATGTAAAAGAAACAATATCTGATACATCTAAATTAGAGAAATGGATTAAATTTAGACCTCAAACAAATATCAAGTATGGAATCAAGGAATTTGTAAATTGGTTTAAGGAATTTTATAATTATAATTAAAAATTAAATTTTTCCTCGCTTAAAGGTTATTATCTTTTTTAACGTAATTTGAGTCAATAAAATTATTATTATAGATTTAATATCTGCATTATTAATAATTAAAGCACTAAGAGAAAATATGAAACTTATTATAAGTATTATATTTAAAGTGCTTTCTTCAGAGAAGCCAAATTTTATCAATTTATGGTGTATGTGACTTCTATCTGGGAAAAAAGGAGAATAACCGTTTCTAATTCTATCTAAGCATACTCTTATTGAATCTAATATTGGTAATGCCAGTATTAAAAAAGGTGTCATTAAGTCGTAAAATAATACTTCGCTATAGATATTATGATTTGAACTATTAAAAATAGTTAATGAAAATAAGGCGATATTGATGCCTAAGAAATATGAGCCTCCATCACCCATTAGGATTTTTGATGGAAATGAATTAAATCTTAAGAAGGCTATTGAGGCCCCTAAAAGTGAACAGATTAATATAAATAATGTGCAATTTGCCTTCGCGAGAATAAATAGCAAAAAAGTAAAATTGCAAATAATAATAATTCCAATAGCTAAACCATCAATACCATCAAGCCAGTTAATAGAATTAACGATACCAACTATCCAGAAAATTGTTATTAGTAAACTTATTCCTGTTGGCAATAATATTTGTATCTCATTATTTATAAATGGGAAATTTAAATAATTAATTTTGATGCCATTTAACCATATTAAAGAGGCAATCAAAAATTGAGTTACCAATCTCATTAAAGGTGAAAGATTTTTTAAGTCATCAATAAAGCCAAGAGAGAAAAACGCTAATGAACTTAATAAAAATATTGAAATAAATTTATAATCAATACTAAAAAAATTGAAAAAAATATTTATCATTACAATTATAAAAATTGATAACAAATATGGAAATATAATACCTAAACCGCCAATTCTTATAGTTATGGATTTTTTTTGTTTTCTATTATTAGGTATGTCGATAATATTGTTTTTTAAAGCAAAGCTTTTTATTAAAGGTATTAATTTTAATGTTAAAAATAATGAAACTAAACAAGAGATCAACCCGTAACTTAAAAATTTGATATCTATTTCTGATTGCATTATTTTAAATAATTAAATTTTAATATCACCAGTAGGTCTTTCATATCCATCACCAATACGCCATAAATTTAAGCCGAATTTTATAACTTGTTCTGGTTTAGTAATTGATCTTGCATCAAAAACCCAAGCAGGATGTCTCATCATTTTAGAAACTCTTTCCCAATCTATAAATGAATATTCATCCCATTCAGTTAAAATTAAAATTGCGTCGCTGCCTTTTACTGCTTGATATATTGTGCTACAAAAAGACCATTCACTAATATTAGAATTATTATTTTCATTTATATAATCATTATTTATTGGATTTAAATATTTACTTCCTAAATCTTTGCTTATTTGCCATTTTTCTACTTTAGGGTCATGAATGCTGAGAATAGCGCCCTCTTCTAAAAGATCATGGCAAATATTAATTGCTGCTGATTCCCTTGTATCATTTGTATTAGCCTTAAATGCAAAACCCAAAATGGATATTTTTTTACCAGAGACTGTCCCAAAGAGGTTTTTTACAACTAATTTTGAGATTCTATGTTGATGCCAACTGTTTAACTCTACAACTCCTTTCCAAAAGTCTCCCACTTCAGGTAAGCCAAAATATTCAGACAAGTAAACAAGATTCAGTATATCTTTTTTAAAGCAACTGCCTCCAAAGCCAGGACCTGAATCTAAAAATTTAGAACCAATTCTATTATCCGAGCCTATTGCTCTGGATACTTCTCTGACATCAGCTCCAGTAGCCTCGCATAATGCGCTTATTGAGTTAATTGAACTAATCCTTTGAGCTAGAAATGCGTTTGCAGTTAATTTAGCTAATTCGCTGCTCCATACATTAGTTTTGAGTATTTTTTCCTCTGATACCCAATTTCTGTAAACTTCGCATAATGCTTCTATTGCATCTTTTCTGTCTCCACCAATTAATACCCTATCAGGGTTTGTTAGATCATTAATTGCGGTCCCTTCAGAAAGAAATTCTGGATTTGATAAAACATCAAAAGAAGGATTATTGCTAAAGTTTAAAGTTGAACTTTGTGATGATTCTAGAATTGATTTAATTACTTCGGCAGTACGAACTGGAAGAGTGCTTTTTTCAACAACAATTGTATGACCTCTAGCAAACTGTGCAACTTGGCGAGCACATACTTCTACCCACTTTAAATCGCTAGCTTTTCCTGCCCCCACCCCTTTTGTTTTTGTGGGTGTGTTTACAGATATGAAAACCATATCTGCATTTTTGATTTTTTCCTCCAATAAATTTGAGAAATGTAAATTTCTGCCTCTGCATCTCTTTACTATTTCTGCGAGGCCAGGTTCATAAACAGGTAATTTCTCAAAATCTTTATTATTCCAGTCATCAATTCTCTCTTTATTAATATCTATTACTTCTACATTAATGTTTGGACATTTATCTGCAATAACTGCCATTGTAGGACCACCAACATATCCGGCTCCGATACAACAAATATTTTTAATTTTGTATTTCATGAATTTCTTATTTATCTATTTTAAAAACCTACCTCAATTAATTATAATCACAAAATCATAATAAATAATTCTAACGTTTTATTTTGAGCTCCTTATAAATAATTCAAGTTTATGAAAAATATCTTAGTTACTGGAGGTACTGGTTTTATTGGAAGTCATACATGTTTAGCCTTATTAGAAAAAGGGTATTGTGTTTATATTATTGATTCTTTTGAAAACAGCTCGAATAAAGTAGTTGAGAGAATAATTCAAATTTACACTAGTAAGAAAAATAGTGTAAATACAAATTTGCAAGTTTTTAAGGGAAATCTAAGAGATAAAGATTTTATTAGAGATGTCTTTTTGAAAATCAAAAAAAATAATCAAAAAATTGATGGAGTAATACATTTTGCTGGATTTAAATCTGTTTCAGAATCTATTATTAATCCACTTTTATATTGGCGTAATAATTTAATTGGCACAATTAATTTGCTGGAAGTTATGGCAGAGTTTAATTGTAATAATCTCGTTTTTAGTAGTAGCGCAAGTGTTTATGTCCCAAATGAAAAATATTTATTGAATGAATCATCAAAAATAGGTCCTACTAATCCTTACGGTAATACAAAACATACAATAGAGATAATTTTAAAAGATTTATTCAAATCTTCGGCAAAGAGGTGGAAATTAGCTTCTCTTAGGTATTTTAATCCAATAGGCGCCCATTCATCAGGCTTACTTGGAGAAGATCCTAAAGATATACCAAATAATATTTTCCCATTGATAACTAATACCGCTTTAGGAATACAAAAAATTTTAAAAATTTATGGAAATGACTGGCCAACTGCAGATGGAACAACTATTCGAGACTATATACATGTAATGGATTTAGCCGAAATCCATATAAAAGTTCTTGAACTATTATCTAAAGGTAATTCTCAATATTTGAAATTAAATATTGGTACTGGATTAGGCACATCTGTACTGGAATTGGTTAAAGTATTTGAGAGAGTGAATAATGTAAAGGTCCCATTTGTTTTTGAGAAAAGGCGAATCGGAGATACACCATACGTTGTTGCAGATAACTCATTATTAATTTCAAAAATGAATATTAATACTGTTCGAAACATTGAAGATATGTGCAGAGATGGCTGGAAATGGAAGAAGTTAAATCCAGATGGATATTAAAACTAATTAAAAAATAAAGAGTTTTTTATTTTCTAGTATTTTGAATATTTAATTATTTAAATTAGGAACAAAAATTTTAAGTTTTTTATTAATACTGTTTAAAATATTATTAATAATTTACTTTTTAAAATTAAGTGTTTTAATTTATATTAATTATTAAGTTGTGTTTGTTAACAAAAATGTATTTAGTAAAACAGGTAATGCTTATATGCTCGATGATTTTATAGTTCCAGTTGTCCTTTGCGGAGGAAGTGGTACTCGTCTTTGGCCTTTATCAAGGCCTAGTTATCCCAAGCAATTCTTATCTCTAATTCAAGAAAAAGATAATACTTTTTTGCAAGAGACAGTTACAAGGTTATCTGGCCTGAAAAACCTACTCGCGCCTCTGATCATTTGTAATCAAGAACATAGATTTATAGTCGCTGAGCAAATGCGTGCAAAAGAAATAATCCCAAGATCAATAATATTAGAACCTCACGGCAGAAATACAGCACCCGCAGTTATAATTTCTGCTCTTAAAACAATTGAACAAGGAGAAGATCCTCATTTGCTTGTTCTCTCTTCGGATCATTTAATAAAAAATGAAGATACCTTTAGAAAAGTTGTTCAAAATGGAATTTCATTTAGTAGAAATGGACAATTAGTAACTTTTGGAATTCCCCCAATTTCCCCAGAAACTGGATACGGCTATATTGAGGCTCATCGAGTATTTGATGAAAAAAATGATTTAGGGTTGAAAATTAATAAATTCATAGAAAAACCAGATTTGAAAAGAGCTAAAAAGTTTCTACAAGATAAAAGATATTTATGGAATAGTGGAATTTTCTTATTTAAAGCAAGCACAATACTCAGAGAAATCAAGAAATATGCGCCGGAAGTATTATCATCTTGCGAAAAATCTTTAAAAAAAGGATACAAAGATCTTGAATTTATGAGACTAGACAAAGATTCCTTTAGCGAATGTCCTGATATCTCGATCGATGTAGCGGTTATGGAAAAAACAAATCAAGGGATTGTAATGCCAATGCAAGTTGGATGGAATGATTTGGGTAATTGGGATTCCTTATGGAAAGAGTCAAAAAAAGATAAAGAAGGAAATACTATTTCAGGAAAAGTTTATTTAAATAAAGTTAGTAATACCTTTGTAAAGGGTGAGAATAGATTAATAGTTTGTTCAGGGATAGATAATTTAATAATAATTGAAACTAATGACGCGGTTTTGGTAATGAAAAAGGAATTCTCTCAAGATTTGAAAGAGATAGTTAAAAAACTAAATGAAGATAATATTCCCGAGGCAAACATGCATAAAAAAGTATTTAGACCATGGGGCAGTTACTTATCAATTGCAGATGATAAAGGATGGCAAGTAAAAAAAATTAATGTAAATCCTGGAGCTTCTTTGTCCTTGCAAAAACATAAATTTAGAACTGAGCATTGGATTGTTGTTTCTGGAATAGCACTAGTAGAATTAGAGGGAGAAAAGAAAATCTTGAAAGAAAATCAAAGTACCTATATCCCTCTTGGATTTAAACATAGATTATCAAACCCAGGGAAACAACCCTTAGTATTAATTGAGGTTCAAAGCGGTTCTTATCTTGGAGAAGATGATATAATTAGATATGATGATAATTATGGTAGAAGAAATTCATAAATACTAAAATTATTTTTAGGTTTTTAAAAATTAAAAAAAATAAATACTGTAATTCTAGAATTTTAATTAGTTCATTAAAATATATCTATAACTGGTATATTTATATAGAATTTTTTAAAAAATGGAAGTTGAAGAAAAAATTATTTTTTCAATAATTACTCCTGTCAAAGATGGTAGTAAGTTTATAGATAAATATATAAACTGCCTTAAAAGTCAAATATTTAATGGATGGGAAGCAATTGTTGTGGTTGATGATAGTCAAGATGATTCATATAAAATACTAAAGTTGAAAACCCATAATGATAAGCGTTTTATAATTATTAGGAATAAAGAGAGAAAGTTATTAAATAGTCCTTATAAATCAAGAAATATTGGATTAGATAATGCTAGAGGTAAATATGTTTGTTTTTTAGATATAGATGACTTATGGTTGCCAAACAAATTATTAAGACAATTTGAATTGTTATCAGAAAACAAAAAACTTAATTTATTATTTTCATCCTATTATCGATATAAAGCAGAAAAAGATTACAGCACTATTAGAAATCCAATGATTTTATTTGGTGTAAAAAAAGTAATTAATTTCATTAATCCTGTTCCTATGTTGACTTCTTGTGTAAGACTAAGTGAGGTTTCAACTATAAGATTTCAACCTTTCTATCATGAGGATTACATATTTTGGAGAGAGTTAATTAGGCGAATACCAAGTAATACAATTTTTGTAGATGATCAACCAAATGCAATATATAATATTTCTAATGATTCATTATCAAGTAATAAAATAAAAGCTATCAAATGGATTTATAATGTATATTCTTTAGAAAGTAAAAACTTTATCGTAGTAATATTCAAAATTTTTATAAGAGGATTCTTCCAAATTGCGATTTATACACAAGACCAAAGAAAAAAAATAAAGTTTTAATTAATCATAAATTATTAAAGAAATTAAGGTATTTATAAATTCTTTAAAAATTTTGTAAATGAAACCTATATGTGAAACAAATCTTCTTTTAAATTCGAGCGGTGATCTATTGGTTAAAAGTCTATAATCTGAGTTGAATATATTATAAAATCTTCTAGGGTATACTTTACCTCTTTCGATATATTGTTCATAGAAAAGAATATTTTTAGTGATGTAAAAATAAGCATTAAATTTATTTCTTTTGTATTCTAGTGAAGAAGAAAGCTCAAAATCCCATGGGGTATTTGTTTTTTTTAATAATCTCAATAAAGAACTTTTTTCCCAGATTGCAGGTTGAAGATTAATACTATATTTACCATCTAATACTTTCCCTTTTATAAATTTTTTTATATTTACTATATTGCTCAGAATATTTGTTCCGTATGTTAAGGGAGCATATAAGACCTTATTCTTATTTATATCTTTAATGATTGATTCCAAAGATGTTAATGAAAAATTTTTAATTATATGGTCATCAAGTAAAATAAGTATATATTGACTATCAATCAGATTAATCCATCTTTCTAATGATAAACTCCAATTAAGAGTTTCGGAATATAAAATATTTTTATTAAAAGTTTTTAATTTATTTTGGGCTTTAAAATTTAAACCATAATATAAATTAAATTTTCTAAACACCTTTATTTTTTTTTTATAAACTTTTTTATCCCATAACATTAGGATATCTTGAACTTTGTCGAAGGAGGCAACTAGAATAGCAAGATTTTCCAATAGTTTAAGTATAAATTCACTAAATTATAACTAAATTTTCGGATTGATTTTTTTAAAAGAAATAAACATCTTGGTAAAAATTATTTTTTTGATTGGTAATATTTTTATTTCATAGTGATTGAGAAATAAATCCAGAAAATTCTTTTAAATAAATCAAACAAAAAAATATCTAGTCTATAAGTTTTCAAGTAATCTAATGTTAATTTTAAAAAATTTTTTATAACCTAAACATTATTACTCTATACGAAAAAGTAAAATTTACTTATGTTTAAATTTCCATTAGCATATAATACCTTCAGTAAAAATGATGAAATACTGATCTCTAAAGTGTTTAGGGAGGGTTTTCTAACTCAAGGAAAAATTACGCAAAATTATGAGTTTAGATTAAGCGAATTTTTTAATTCTAAGTATGCAGTTGCTGTAAATTCTGGTTCGAGTGCGAATCTTTTAATGATAAGTGCCTTAATTTATTCAAAAGATCAATCTTTAAAACTAAGAAGAGGAGATGAAGTTATAGTACCTGCGGTATCTTGGATGACCACATACTCTCCTCTAATTCAGTTGGGATTAGTTCCTAGAATTGTCGACATTGATAAAGATACTCTAAACATATCTATTGAATCTATTAAAAATGTAATTAATGAAAAGACAAAATGCATTTTTGCAGTCAATCTTTTGGGTCATCCTTGCGAATTTAAAGAATTGTTAGACATATGTAAGCAACATAATTTGATATTACTAGAAGATAATTGCGAAAGTATGGGTGCAAAATATGATTCTAAATATACTGGTACTTTTGGTTTGATGTCCTCTCAAAGTACTTATATGAGCCACCATATCTCTACGATTGAAGGCGGATTTGTTTTGACTAATAATGAATATTTTAGAGATTTATTGGTTTCATTAAGATCGCATGGTTGGGCCAGAGATATTAACCAGAATTCTAGATTTTATTCCGAAAATATTACTAATAAAAATTATGAATACTTACCTGATGATTTTTTGTTTTTATTACCAGGTTTTAATTTAAGAACTACCGAAATAAATTCTCAATTAGGAATTTCTCAGCTACCTAAATTAGATGATATTATTTCGATTAAAAGAACTATATCAGGTGAATTTTCAATAATTTTAAATAAATATCAAAATTTATTTTCAACTCAGATAGATAAGTATTTTTCTAGCTGTTTTGGGTTTCCTATTATTGCAAAAAATAAAAGGGATAAAGATTTATTGAAAATAGAATTAGAAAAAAATGGTTTTCAAACTAGACCCATAGTTACAGGAAATATATTGAGTCATCCCGTATCCAAATTCTTCCCAGGTGAAATACCTAAATTAAAAATTTCTACTTTGGTTCACGAAAATGGTATCTTTATAGGTAATTATTTCCCAAAAGTATCAGAAGCTGTGAAAGCATTTGAGAAATCATTTGATTTATTTTTATGAATAAAAGACCAAAAGCATTAATAGCTGGTATTACAGGACAAGATGGTTCATATTTAGCTGAACTTTTACTCTCAAAAGGTTATGAAGTTCATGGTATTAAAAGGCGATCAAGTTATTTTAATACAACCAGAATAGATGATATTTATGAAGATAGACATAATGAATCTGCTAATTTATTCCTACATTATGGTGATATTACAGACTCAAGCAATATTAATTCAATCATACAAGATATTAAACCTTTAGAGATTTATAATTTGGCGGCGCAAAGTCATGTTGCTATTAGTTTTAATATGCCTGAATATACAGCACAAGTTGATGCATTAGGCACTTTGAGAATTTTAGAGTCTATGCGATCATTGAGATTAAATTCTAAATTTTATCAAGCTTCTACTTCAGAACTATATGGGAAAGTTGCAGAGATACCTCAAAATGAGGAAACTCCTTTTAGACCTAGAAGTCCTTATGCTATTGCAAAATTATATTCATACTGGCTAATTAGAAATTATAGAGAAGCATATGGTTTGCATGCCTCGAATGGAATCCTTTTTAATCATGAATCACCAAGAAGGGGTGAAAATTTTGTAACTCGAAAAATTACACGAGGATTTGCAAGAATAAAAAATGGAATAGATGAATGTCTTTATTTGGGAAATATAAACTCCAAAAGAGATTGGGGACATGCTAAGGACTATGTTTATGCCCAATGGTTAATTATGCAACAAGATGAACCAGATGATTATGTTATCGCATCTGGTAATACAAGATCCGTAAGAGATTTTTGTATAAAAGTAGCAGAATGGTTTGGTTATGATCTCATTTTTAAAGGTGAGGGTTATGATGAGATAGGATTTGATTCTAAAAGCAATAAAGTTTTGATAAGAATTGATCCAAAATGTTTCAGACCTACTGAAGTTGATTTATTGCTTGGTGATTCTAGTAAGGCAAAGAAGATTCTTAGTTGGGAACCCAAAATATCTTTTGATGAGTTGGTTAATGAAATGTGCGAAAATGATAATCAGTTATGTAAAAAAAATAATTAAATTTTTTTCATTTATAAATGAGCTTTAAAAAATAAAAATTTAAACAACTTATCTATTTGTTATTATGAATTTAAAAAAGAAATAATTTTGTCAGATTATACAGAGAAGCTACTTAATCATTCTTTTTCTTTCTTGAAAGATCACTCTTCTTATAGTCTGGAAGAAATTAAGTCTATATTAGATCTTTTAAGAAATTACGAATTTTCAGAAACTAATAAAGCTGACAAGAACATAATAAATTCCTTAGAGCAAATAATTACTGGAACAAAAGCAATTAATTTAAATTTATTTAAAGTTAAAAATAAACATATTTCTTCATCATTTATAAATGAATATAATTTAAAAGACAAACATCTATGGATTCTCAGATCTATTTTAAGTCGAATTAAAGTCTATAAAAGACAGAGGAAATTCAATAATTTTAATATTAAGGAAATTAATAAAAATGGATTAATTATAATTAATGATTTTTTAAGCAAAGATCCTTATCATTTTTTATTAGAAGATTTAAATAATCTACCTTTGGCACTTAATAAAGGAGAAACTAATACTATTAGGTATAACAATAAATTCTTCTCTGTTTTAAATTATTTCCCAAAAAGGAATAAGAACTCTAGTTTTGTATTAAATAAAATTGTAGATAAAATTTACGACTTAGGTTTTTCGGCTAATTATATTCAGACAATGTCACTAGTTTCAAAATCATCTTTTTGGCAAAAAATAAAGATTATGAAAGGTTTTAATGATATCCAAAAAGACTGCCATATGGATACTTTCTTCCCTTCTTTAAAATTTTGGTATTTTCCATATTCAGTAAAAAATAATTTAGCTTTCAGATATGCAAAATCATCTAATAATCTAACTTATGAAAGAATGTTAATAGAATCAAAAAAAGTTAATAAATTTTTAAAAGAAAAACATATCTATACTTCTGAATGTAAAAATAACTTTTCATCTAATAGTGAATTAGAAGGCTCTCTTAGATTTAATGATAAAGATCTTTTAAAAATGAATTTAAATTTGGATTCTTTTGCCGTCAAAAGAAATACATTATTGATAGCAGATGTTTCAGGATTACACTCAAGATCATTAGGAGAAGTTAATGAAAATAAGTCATTAAGAATTGGAATTCATGGTAATATTCGTCATTACAAAATTTTTTAGAAAGTAAATGTCTAATATTTTAATTTGGATTGATTCTTCAATGAGAATAAAAGAAAAGATTTTAATGTTAAATGAAAGTCTTTTAAAAGATTTTGATAAAGTTTTGTTTATTGCTCAAGATGAGAAAAGCGTAAAAAATTTCCTAAAAGAGGGAATAAATATTATTTCGATAGAAGGGAGCATTTTTATGCAATATAAAAATAATTCGATTGATTATTCTTCAATATTTCCAACAAATATAAACAAATCAATATTAACTGAGATAATAAAATTATCTTCTTATAAAAGTAAAAACTTAAATAAGACTTTTTACAGTAAATATTCCGATCCATATAGTCAAATTTATTTATATAAAAGTTTTTTTTGTGATTTAATTGAGCGCTATGAAATTACTCATAGTTTAATATTAAATGGTTTTTCAGTAAGCGCTTATAGCTTGCTAACAGCATCTTATTTGAACAATTTGAATATATTATTTTGGGAAAATGGATTGTATCCTAACTCACTTTTTATTAATAAAGTTGGTGTTAACGCTTTTGCTGAATCTGATGAAATGAGCTTTATCGAAGAAGATAAAAGAGTTTTTTTATCTTTAGAAGAACTTATTAAGTATGAATTTACTGAATATAAACTAATTCAAAATGCATTAATAACATTACAAGTAAATTTTGATAGTAATATCAAATTATTCTCGCCTTTCTTTTCAACAATTGATTTTTTAGATTTTATTATCGAAAACTTAGAAAATAATTATTTTGATTTATTTAAATTTAGAGTTAGAAACCATCCAAAAAATAAAATATCACTTGAAGATTATTTGAAAAAATTCATTAATTTAGAGAGTAGTAATTCAAAAAATTTCAAGGAAGATTTAAATTGGTCAAAATTAGTTTTTACAATCAACTCTACAACTGGCTTGGAAGCAATTTTAAATAAAAAAAATCTAATAGCATTTGGCAATTCTTATTATTCAAAATTTCTTAGATATAAGTTAT
>CACGDL010000005.1 GCA_902571795.1 uncultured Prochlorococcus sp. | reverse complement strand
AATTTCTTAATCTCTTAAGACTCCAATCTGGCTCTTTGAAAAGGCCAGTAACCATGGGCCCATGAATAGAACCTATAAATCCTTGAGAATATTTAGATAGTAATAAAGAAGATGTATCTGAGAATCCAAGCATTAAACCATGCTGCCAAGAAGGTTCTTTTTCTAATATTCTTGCTGAACCCCAGCCTCCTTTTGCAAAAATTATTAGCTTACTATTTTGTGCTTTTTCCAGTTCTTCAAATCTACTTAGATCATCACCTGCAAAATAACCAAACTTTTTTGACAGAGAATTATTTTCATTAATTTCCAAGCCCCAGTTTTTTAAGATTTCTATACCCTTTTGAAAATTTTCTTCTTCATCAATAAAGGAGCCAGGAGCTAGAATATCTATTAGATCCCCTTTTTTTAATCTAAAGACCATTTTTAGAATTTATGAGGCAATAATAATTCCTAATAAAAGAACTCCTCCATAAATTGATTGATTTTTGAAGTGATTCCCAATATTTTTTATAGATTGCTTTTCCTCAGGAAATACCTTTAGTATATCTCTCTGCATTAAGATTGTCGTTGAAAGCCAAATTGGCCAAAAAATAAAATCCATTTGATTAATAAATCCGCATAATGCAAGAAAAATAGAAGTTAATAAATAACAAATTTGAATAGTTATTCTTGTATTGTTCTGAAGGTTAACAGCGGAACTATTTATTCCAATTTTGATATCATATTTTTTATCGGCTAAAGCATAAATTGTGTCAAAGCCAAAAGTCCAAAAAATAGTTGCTAGCCAGCAAAACAATAAAACAATACTATTTAAATTGCCCTCATTTGCGGCCCAGGGAATTAAGACAGCAAAACCCCAGCATATGGATAAGATTAATTGAGGATATTTAAACCATCTTTTGGCGGAAGGATAAATTAAAATAATAGGTAAAGCTAAAAAGGCAAGTGAAATGGAAAGGAACCTGCCAGGTTGAGGTAGTGACAAAGTTAAAAAGAAACTACATAAAATCAAAAAGAAAAGAATTGAATAAGCTGTTTTAAGGCCGATTTTATTTGCAGCTAGAGGCCTATTTTTTGTCCTGAAAACTCTTTGGTCAATTTTTTTGTCCCAAATATCATTAACTACGCAGCCTAATCCACTTACTAATAGCCCTCCCAGAATTATTCTTAGTAACATTAAAAATGTTGGATTAGCATCTGGGGTTAAATATAAACTCCATCCAGCAGGAATAAGTAAGATCATTCTTCCAGTCGGCTTATTCCACCTTAATAATTCAAAAAAAGTACTTAATTTAATTTGTCGATTTTTATTTTTCATATGACCTATTGTATATTTCATAACTTTAAATAATCTTACTAGGATTAAATGATTTCTATTATTTAATAATCAATCTTGGGTATATTTATTAATGGGTTAACAATATCTGCATCTTATAAAAAGAAATGATAGAGAAACAAGATTTAAGATATTTTCAAGAAAAGCAAATTTTAGTAGCTTCTATAGATATTGGAACTAACTCTACACATCTCTTGGTAGCAGAAATTAATCTAGAATTAAAATCATTTTCAATAAAATTCACTGATAAATCAACCACTCGTCTTGGAGAAAGAGATGAGGAGGGTAATCTTACTGAAGAATCAATCCAAAGAGCATTAGTTACTCTTAAGCGATTTAAGGAATACTGTAAAAGTAATGGAGTAAAACAAATAGTAACAGCAGCAACAAGTGCAGTTAGGGAAGCTCCAAACGGTCAAGATTTTATAAGAAGAGTTCTTGATGAAACTGATATTCAAATAGAAATGATAAGTGGTTCTGAGGAAGCCAGATTAATTTACCTTGGTGTTCTTTCTGGGATGGCTTTTGAAGATCAGTCTTTTGTAATCATAGATATTGGAGGAGGATCTACAGAGTTAATACTTGCAGATAAAAAAGATGCTATAGCTCTTACTAGTTCTAGAATTGGTGCGGTAAGACTTAAAAATGATTTTTTAAATATAGATTCTATAAATTCAGAAAGATCCATTTTTCTAAAAACTTTTATCAAAGGATCTTTAGAACCATCTGTTCGAAAAATAAAGAGTAGATCTAAGGGCGATCAGCCTTTATCTATGATTGCAACAAGTGGCACCGCAACCTCATTAGGAAATTTGATTTCAGATGATTTAGGAGAATCTAAACAAAAGTTGCATGGTTATAAATTTAAAAGGGAAAATTTACAAAATGTATTGGAAAAACTACTTAAATTACCGGTTTCGGAAATCAAGAAAATACCTACATTAAGTGAGAGAAGAGCAGAAATAATTATTCCAGGAGCATTGATATTAAGCACAGCAATGGAGATGTTGAACTTTAATGAATTAATAATAAGTGAGAGGGCGCTTCGAGAGGGTTTAGTTGTAGATTGGATGCTTCGCAAAGGGATAATTAAAAACGAGTTAAATATTCAAAGCAATATTAGAAAAACAACTATAGTTCATCAGGCTAGAAAGTTTGGAGTAGATAATACAAGAGCTGAAAAAGTTATTGATATTGCTTTTCAAATCTATGATCAGACTAAAAATATCTTTCATAGGGATAATGACCCTAAAGCTAAAGAACTTCTTTGGGCGGCTTCTAATCTTTATAATTGTGGGAAATACGTGAATGTAGGTTCATATCACAAACACTCTTGGTACTTAATAAAAAATTGTGAGTTGTTGGGATATTCTGAAGCAGAAACAAATATTATTGCTTCAATTGCCAGATACCATAGAAAGACTTTACCCAAGAAAAGACATGAGTCTTGGCAAAATTTAATATCCAAAGAAGATAAAACATTAGTTCTTGAAATGTCATTAATTTTGAGACTAGCAGCATCTCTTGATCAAAGACCTGATAAAGTAATTTCCTCCGTTCAAATAAAATTGCAGGAAAATATTCTTACATTTGAACTTTTACCTTTCGATAAAAACAAAGATCTTCTACTTGAAAAATGGAACTTAGGATTATGTCGTAATGTAATAAAAGAACTAAAGAATTTAGATTTAAAAGTTATTTAGTTTTTTTAATAAGTTCTTGTTTTGGAGTTTGATCATGAAAAGAGTCTGAAAATAAATTGAAAATTAAGGATGATGCTATTAGTCCCAGAAAGCCTGAAATTAAAATAAATATTAGAAACCCTACCGGATTAAGATTCTTAGATTGCCTAGACTTGTAATTTTTTTTGGAAACTTCTTCAACTATTTCTTTAATTTTCACTTCTTTCCTCTCTGTATTGAATTCAGCCATTATAAAATCTGTATCAAGTTTGAGCTTCTGCGAAATCCTTCTAATCATTGCTTTGACAAATACTTTTTCAGGTAGCTTTTCTTCATTACCCTCTTCTATGGCTTCAAGTTGATGAGCTCCAATTTTTAAATCAGAAGCCAATTCTTCAATAGATTGATTTCTACTTAACCTTGCCTCTTTAATGAAATTTCCAATTCTCTTTAAAGTGGAATTTTCTCCTTTATTGTTGTTTTCTGAAACAGATTTTATTTCTTTCAAAGCAAATAAACTTTTACTAATTATAGTAATTATTATTTTTCTATCAACTTTATTATTTATTCCTAAAGAGATGCCTATATGATGGATTATAAAGATTAGATCTTTTTTTAAAATTACTAATTGCTGGGCTAATTATGTAAATGGTTGTTCTAATTAGTTTTTTCTCAATAGAAAATTTTTCCATATCTTTTAATTCTATTAATGATGTCCAACCATCATCCCAAGATACTCTAAATCCAACAATAACTTTAGTCTCTGGAGGGTAAAACTCTAGTAGAGTTTCTTGAGACCTTTTCACATGCCTAGCACTTAGATATAGACATATAGAGGAATTGTGTTTCGCAAGATCTTTAAGAGATTCTTTTTCGGGCATCCCTGTTCGCCCTCCTGCTCTAGTTAAAATTATTGTTTGCGTTACGTCAGGGATGGTTAACTCAGCTTCATGATATGCTGCAGCAACTTGAAAAGCACTTACTCCAGGAACAACCTCGATTTCAATTTTTTCGTTTTTTAAAATTTCGATTTGCTCTCTAATTGCTCCAAAAAGGCAAGGGTCTCCATCATGCAACCTTACAACAGTTTTCCCTGCCTGAAATTTTTCTATCATAATTGAGGTGATTTGCTCTAAGTTAAGTGAACTCGTTTTTATTTTTTCAGAACCTTCTTTAGCAGAATCTAAAATCTTTTCAGGAATTAGAGAATCAGTCCAAATAATGACATCTGCAATTTTTATATTTTTTAATGCTTTTAAAGTTAATAATTCTGGATCGCCTGGACCAACACCAATAAAGGATATTTTGTTATCCATTTTTTCTATTTTCCCCACTATTTGTTCTCAATCTTAAAAAAAATATTCCAATTAATCCAGAAGAAAATAGAAAAATACTTATAAATTGAGCCATTCTTATACCGCCATCACAAAAAGGGGGAAGTCCCCCAATGCATAGTGGGTCAGTTCTTAAACCTTCAATCCAGAATCTTCCAAAGCTATAACTTATTAAATAAAGACAGCTTAAAAAGCCAGGTCTGAAAAAATCTGTTTTATTTTGTTTATTAAAGGTAATAATAAGGATGATGAAAATTAAAAGATTCCACAATGACTCATAGAAAAATGTAGGATGAAAAAATTCATAATTAATAAATTCTAAAGGCCTATTTTGGATAGGTATAAATAATTTCCAAGGTAAATTTGTAGGAACTCCAAAGGCTTCATTATTGAAAAAATTTCCCCACCTTCCTATTGATTGTCCAAGAATAATCGAGGGTATTAATATATCTAAAAAAGTTTTTAAATTAATTTTTTTCGACTTACAGAAATAGATAATAGATATTAATCCTCCTATTAGACCTCCATGGATTGCTATGCCTCCTTCCCAAACTGCAAGAAAAGAAGGTATTTGAATGACTTTATTGAATAGTTCAAAAGAAGTAAAAAAGTTCTCTCCGCTATATTGCCTCCACTCAAAAATTACGTAATAAGCTCTAGCTCCAATTATTGAAGAGATTATTAATGATGGAAGTATTTCACTAATGTACTCTGGGTTAATATTTCTTGCCTTTGCTAATTTTTTAGAGACAAATAGGCCTATTAAAACTGAAACCGAAATAAGAAGTCCGTACCATCTAATAGTTATAAATCCTAAATTTAAAAAAGTTTCTCCTGGAGATTGTATAAAAGCTTGTAGCATAAGCATTTAGAGAAAGTTAGATACCCTCTGCAGCTTGCACTTTTTCAACTTGTTTTTTCTTTAATACTAAAAGTATTTGTGTTAAGCCTACACCAATGAAGAATGCAATCAATCCAATAACTCTATAAGGGCTCTGAAGTACAACTTCAGCATCTAATTGCCCAAAGCCACCAACGTTGGGATCATTAGTAAGAGGGTCACCTACATTAATTTTGTCTTGCGTTTTTACGATAAGTTGAGGGCCAACAGGGACTGCTTCAGTAGTTATTTCACCATTCTCGTTTTCTATATTGACTTGATAGCTACCATCTTCAATTGTTTCTATTGAATTTATAGTTCCTGAGGTGGAAGAAGTGAATACTACATTATTGCTCTTGTCTCCAGTTGGATATACTTGACCTCTACCTCTATTGCCTCCTATATGTAACGAGTATTTCCCATAGTGATATTCTTTATTAGTGGATGGGTCAGGGGAAAGTACAGGGAAAACGATTTCTTTATTGGTATCGCCTGGTAAAGGTCCGACAATAATGATATTATCTTTCTCTTCACTGTAATTAGTGAAATAAACCCCTTCTGTCTCCTCTTTTATTTCTTCGGTCCATCTTTCTTGTGGAGCAAGTTTAAAGCCATCAGGCAGCATTACAACAGCGCCAACTTGTAATGGGACTTCCGAACCATCAGCCCCTATCTCTTTTAAATCATTTTTGTAGGGTATTTTGACTACAGCTTTGAAAACACTGTCTGCTCCAACAGATTGTGGAACCTCTGCAATTGTAGGCATCTGAGCTAGATGACAATTTGCACAGACTATCTTACCTGTGGCTTCTCTTGGGGATTCGTAGTTTTGCTGAGCCCAAAATGGATAAGCAAAACTGATCTTTGGATAAAATACAATGCTTGAAATGAAAAGCAGAGTACAGATAAATAAACTTGTTTTTTTCATGATTTGATTTTTAAGACCTTTCATTTTTTTATGCCCACCATGGATTTTCATTAGTTCTAAAGTCAGTTTCTGACCATTGTTTGACGAGTACAGCATCATCTTCAATATCGACATGAGCTAGAGCTAAAGATAAAGGCGCAGGCCCTCTTACTACCTTCCCGTTAGTATCGTACTGACTGCCATGGCAAGGACATATGAATTTGTTAGCACCACTATCCCATGGGACAACACAACCTAAATGAGTACAAATTGCATTTAAACCAAACTCTCCTATTTCCCCACCCTCATTAACTATTAAATAAGTTGGATCTCCCTTTAGACCCTGAACTAGACTTCTGTCTCCAGCTTGATGGGTAGCTAACCAACCTGTCTTAGTTATTGGATTCCCTAATTCATCTTTAGCAGAAGTTCCACCTCCACCTCCGCCTTCTCTTAGAGGCATGAAATAATTCGCTACAGGGTAAAGGGCTCCTAAAGCTACACCAGTTGCAGTACCAAATGTAAGAAGATTCATAAATTGCCTTCGACCCATAGAAGGGACATCATTGGAACTTAATTGAGTCATTCGCTACTTGGTTCTGTTATTTATTAATTATTATGGATCAAATTGTTCAATTTCTGTTGCAAATAGATAGGACTTTTAATAATTTAAAGTAAAAGTTTAGGAAGTCTTACTTAATTGATTTAAATGAACCCATTGCTAGTAGATGAAGTTATACATTATTTGATTCATCGCTGGGGAAAAAAATATGATTTTAGACTCTTTAGAAGAGGAAAATTCGTGTATTTTCAAATGATGTGGGGATTTCTTGGACAGGAATCATTCCCTTTAAGTGAAGATGAATATAAAAAATCAATAGCTGATAAAATCGAGATTTTAAATAGATGTGGATATTCAGAAGAAGTTAGGGAATGGCTAAAGAAAGTCAATGCTAAGCCAAGGTTAGGTAGAGCTGTCAGCTTGCAATTAGATCTTAATGAGAAGATGAAAGAGTTTTTGACTTAAGATTTTCTGATAAGTAAGTTAATCCAGTACCCACAAAAAATAAAAACACAATCGATATAGATAGCAATGACATAGTCAATGGGTCAGTTGAAGGGGTAATCACTGCAGATAATATTGCAGAGGAAATTACAACTATCTTCCAATTTGAAATCATTTTTTCTGTTGTGATTATTCCAAGAGAACCAAGAATAAATTGTAATACTGGCAATTGAAAAGCTATTGCAGTGCTAGACATTAATAAGAGAACAAAATCAAAATATCTTTCTATAGACCAAGTTGGTTCAACAATATCAGCACCGAAACTAATAAAGAAATTTATTGCCGCAGGGACTAATATCCACCATGAAAAAATTAATCCTAAAAAAAATAGAAGACCTGAACCAAAAACTGCAGGCAAGATAAGGCTTTTTTCTTGTTTTGTTAAACCAGGAGAAATGAATAATATTATTTGATAAAAAATATAAGGCATAGAAACTATCAATCCGCTGTAACCTGCAACTTTAATAGCGACAAATAAAAACTCTCCTGGAGCAAGTTGTAGTAAATGAATATCACCAGCTGGAATTTCTAAAAAAGATATTAATGGCTTTATGATGAGAAAACTAAAGAATATTGAAATAAGTATTGAATAAATTGAGTTTAGTATCCTTTGACGAAGCTCCTCTAAATGATCACTAAAAGTCATCGAATTTGATAATTTTTTTTCACTTTGACCTGTAGCTCTCATTATTATTTGATAAAAAATGTGTAAGAAAAAGGTTTAAAACTACTATTGTCAAAGTCCAATTTATTTTTCGATAAACTTTATTATTTGCTTAATTTAGGATTTGTTGGATCTGGTAATAAGAAAGGAGGGGCATCATTTAAAGATGATTCACCATAAGTTTCATATTCTCTATATCCACCCATTTTCCCATTTGTTTTCATTAAAGCGCTTACGAAGGCAAGTAGTAAGAAAACAGTAGGAGCTCCAATTATTAATGCAGCACCAAATAGATATCCAACAATAAATTCTGGAAAACTATGATTTCCTAAAAATTCATGAGTGCCTAAAAGAAAATCAAACATTTAGATTTAAAAAATTTTTTTTATTATAAACTAAATTACTGTTTTAAGATTTTTTTTAATGTAATCTTCTCCTCTTGTAGGATTTCCCCAAATAATTTCTCCATTTTTAAAGGAAACACAACCCGGTCCTCCGTTTTTGATTTTTTGCAAATCTTTAATCTTTACTAAATTAATTGGAACTTTAATGTTTCTTTTTGCCTTACTAAATAAAGCAGCTAAATCTGCAGCTATTTGAAGATCTTGTTCAGATGCTACTTGAGATGAAGACTTCAAAACTACATGACTGCCTGGTGATTCCTGTGCATGAAACCATAAATCGCCTTTTTTTGAGAACTTAAAGCTTATTAAATCATTTTGCCTCATATTTCGCCCTACCTGAAGCTTTAATCCTGTGGGAGTGTCAACTTGAATTGGAAAAGACTCTATCTCATATGTACTTTTCTGATCTTCTCTTTGCTTTTTGATATTGATATTAAACTCGTTACAAATTTCTTCCATAATTTCTTCTAGTAGTTTGATTCTCATAGAAAGTTTTTCATGATTTAAAGAATTTAAATTTTCTAGAAGCGTAGTGAATTCGTCTAATCTCTCTATGTTTGTTTTGTGAATACTTAATCTTTCTTTTATTAATTCTCTAGATCTCTTTAGTTTTTTTGATTTTTTATATAGTTTTTGTCCTTCTACGATATCTTGTTTTTTAATTTCATGTGAAGCGAATATATTATCAGCTTTTTCTTTATATATCTCGTAGTTTTCTGATTTTGTCAGAAGATCATATTGAATATTTAAATTCTTTTTCTCAGTATTGGTCTGTTTAAAAATTATCCCTTCAATTTTCTTTTCCAATAATTCAAGTTTTTTTTGTTTCAGATGATAATCATAATAATTCTCTAAGCTTGTGCATAAATCTATTTTATTTTCGCAATTAATTTCCTTATCAAAAAACCAAACGCAATAAAAATCTTTGTTGAATGTAGAAAAATTAAAGTTATTGTTTTTAAACCTGTTTATCCAAATCTTCCAATTTTTAAATATCTCCTTTAAGTCTGAGTTACTAATGAAATCAATATTTTTTCCCATTATTTCTGAATTAACAGTTGCGCTAACAACCTCTAATTGTTTTGTGAGGATAGGGCTTACTCCTTGATAAGTATTTATTAAACAATATTTCAAAGACTCAGGTACTATTGAAATTGAGTCTTTCCATGATTCAAAAGACTCATCTTCTCTAGGTTGTTTTTTGAGATTGACTGGAGGGCCAGAATAAATTGATCCTGTTGAAATTGTTCTAAAACTAGATTGACTTGATTTAATTTGTTTACCAGCGGCAATTATTTTATGTTTATTATCCAGATAAAAAATATTACTATGTTTTCCCATTAATTCAAAAATTAAATACTTATTAATTTCATCTCCAGGTTTTTTTGCAAAACTAAATTTTATAACTCTCTCGAAATCATCTTGATCAATCGAAATTAAAGCCATATACTTTAATCCGTATCTTATTTGTTTAGAAAGTGTGCTTTCTCTTCCAATTTTTTCTGGCTTATTTATCTTTAGTATTCTTGGAGAGTCTCCATTCCATGAAACTTCTAACCATGTTTGAGAATCAACTCCTCTGAAACATAATTGAATTGTATTAGGCTCTGGTTGTTGGGCAGTCTCAAACTTTGTAGGTAAGATGTTCTTTGTTAAATAATGCAAGACAGATCTAATAGATGTAATATCCATTATCTGTGGAACACCTTTTTGCATTATTCCTTTTTAGTTCACAAGATGTCTATTTTACTGTAAAAAATTTAATATGAAAAATCAAAAAAAACTTATTATCCTTACTGGACCCAGCGGGGTAGGTAAAGGAACAGTTGTTAAAGAAATATTATGTAAAGAAAAAAAATTTTGGCTTTCAATATCTGCAACTACTAGAGAACCTAGAGAGGGAGAGAAGGACGGCGAAAATTATTATTTCTTAAACCAAGAAAAGTTTAAAGAAATGATTGAACAAAATCTTTTCCTTGAATGGGCCCAATTTGCTGGAAACTACTATGGAACGCCTTTGTCTTCTGTCAATGAGAAAATAAAAAAGGGATTTACCGTACTACTTGAAATTGAAGTAGAGGGTGCAAGGCAAATAAAAAATAAGTTTCCTAATTCACAGTCTATATTTTTACTTCCTCCGAATAAAGAAGAGTTAGAGAGAAGAATAAGAAATAGAGGTACAGAAAAAGAAGAGGCAATTAAAAAAAGACTCCTAAGGGCTAATTATGAGATTTCAGTATCAAATGAATTTGATTTTGCATTAACAAATCACAATATTGATGAAACAGCAAAAAAAATAATCAAGTTAATAAAAACTTGATTATTTTCTATTTATCAACTCATTGGATGGAATAATAAATCTGGGAAAAACCTATTAAATTCAATAATTATTCCAGCTGTAAGGCTTAGCCAAATTGCTGCTACCACTGGAGCAGATCTGACAAATTTTGTGTTTAGAATTTTGAACATTTGTTTTATGAAAGTTTTTTAAGGATGTTTAGCGAGGACCATTAAGTGTAATATTGTTATCTTTCTCTCTTAAATCTCCATTTCTACCTTGTTTATTAGCAAGAAGAGGCCATTGGGCTCCTTTTACAAGACATTTTCTGGCTAAGTCTAGATCAATAATGATTTCAAGATCTGCTGGATTTTTAGTCTTTTTTGATTCAATGAGATACTCTCTTCCTGACCAACCTATAATTCCAGCAATGTAAATGAACAATACTCCGGGAATAAGTAAATCCCCTTCATGACCTCTATTTAGAAGGGCTCCCCATGGCTCAAGAGGAGGTCCAATTATTAAATGAGGAAGACCATCATCTCCGCATGATGCTTTTCCGTATCTTTCAAATCTTGCTATGTCTTTTTGAGTAGTTGCAGAATTTGCTCTCTCAATGAATTTAGGATTTTCAGAACATTTTGTGAGAGCTGAAGCAGTATATTCTGTGCTAGCTCTATCTGCGTTTAAGGCAGGACCATTTGCAGCTAGAGCAATTGGAGTAATTCCGAGGAACAGAAAAACTGAGGTTATGATTGAAAAAAAGAATTTCATAAGTTGCAATCTTTAATTCCCTATAGTGTGTTAAGTAAGAAATTAATATTAAAATAGAACAAGTTGAATCAAAAATGCATAAAGTTTTAGCTATTGAAACAAGTTGTGATGAGACATCTGTCTCAATAGTTTCTAATATTGGCGATACTTTTAGAATACATTCAAATATAATTGCCTCTCAAATTGAAGATCATTCAAAATGGGGAGGAGTTGTGCCTGAACTTGCAGCTAGAAAACATTTAGAGTTATTACCTTTTGTTTTGGATGAGGCTTTAGAAGAATCAAAAATCAAAATTGAGGAGGTCGATTATATTGCATCAACGGTAGCTCCTGGATTAGTTGGTTGTTTACGAGTTGGCTCTATAACTGCAAGATCACTTTGCATGTTACATTCAAAACCATTTTTGGGAATTCATCATTTGGAGGGGCATTTATCTTCAATTCTATTTTCAGAAAACTATCCAAAAAAATCTTTTCTTACATTACTTGTTAGCGGCGGTCATACTGAATTGATAAAGGTTGATGATAGAAGGGGAATGCAAAGACTTGGGAAAAGTTTTGATGATGCTGCGGGAGAAGCCTTTGATAAAGTTGGCAGATTATTAGGTCTTAGTTATCCAGGAGGACCGGCAATTGAAAAGATTGCTAAAAATGGGGACCCAATGAAATTTAATTTACCAAAATGTAGGATTTCTGATAAAAAAGGTGGATTTCTTAAATATGATTTCTCTTTTAGTGGTCTAAAAACTGCCGTATTAAGATTAGTTGAGAGAATAAATTTGGATGGGAAGAACGTTCCAATTCCTGATATTGCTGCAAGTTTTGAGAGAGTAGTGGCAGAGGTCTTGGTAGAGAGAACAATAAAATGTGCAGAAGATCATAGCTTGGATAATGTTGTTGTGGTTGGGGGAGTGGCTGCTAACAATACGTTAAGAAAAATGATGATTAGTGAAGCTAGTAAAAAATCTATTAAAGTTCACTTAGCTCCACTCAATCTTTGTACAGATAATGCTGCAATGATTGGAGCGGCGGCGTTGTTCAGGATCAAATTTAAGGATCATTTAAGTTCCCTTAAATTAGGTGTCGCAGGAAGACTATCAATTGAACAAGCAAACACCCTTTATGAAGAAAATCCTCCTTTCTAACTTCAATGAACAAACAACCTAAAATCGAGATTAAAGAGACAAAAAACTTCGTTGATAAAAAGGAACTGAATTTGTGGAAAAGAGGTTTTACCCCTCAAGCTGAAATATGGAATGGAAGGATGGCAACTGTTGGCATAGGAATTATTTTTATAATCATCGCTTTAATAAGCCAGTTTTCTTAATAAAAATAAAATTCATTTTCTTAAAAGTAGTTTTGAATGATTTAATAAAAATTACTCTTATTCAGTCAATGAATTAAATTAAAAAGTATTCTATTTATTGGACTTGAGATAAGATTATTGATTTAATCAAAATAGTTAATATTTTTATTATCTATAATTTTATATGACGCCTGAAAGGCTTGGATTACTATGGGGGATAACTGTATTTGCAGGTGCTTGCGCTCGATTATTCTCTTCTTTTACAGGATTCCCAAGTGTTGTTATTTTATTGCTTTCTGGATTATTCATCGGAAGATCAGGATTAGGACTTGTTGAGCCTCTAGATCTCGGTCAAGGTCTTGAGACTATTGTGGGTCTTTTGGTCTGTTTGGTTCTTTTTGAAGGAGGATTAAATTTAAAACTGCCTGAGGGGAATATAAGAAATACTGTTTTGAAAATTTCATTAGTAAGACTTTTTATTTCATTATCAGCTGGAATTTTTATTGCTCATTTGCTGGCTGGCCTCTCATGGCAAGTTGCAGGAATATATAGTGCCATAGTTTTAGCTACTGGACCAACAGTTGTCACACCATTAGTGGAACAAATAAAATTAGCTTCCCCACTCTCAGAAGTTTTAAAAGCTGAGGGCTTGTTGCTTGAACCAATTGGTGCGGTACTAGCATTACTGCTTTTAGAATTGGCTTTAGGGGACCTTCGTGGGATTAACGATGTATTTATAGCATTAATGCAAAGATTAGGGGGAGGAGTTTTAATCGGATTAAGTGCAGGATGGTTACTATCAGAAATTTTAAAAAAAATAAAAAATGAAGCCTCATTTGGCACAGAGCTTCAAGTTACCCTTGGATTTATTTTCCTTGTGTATGGAATTTGCGAATATTTTTTACCAGAATCAGGCTTGCCGGCTTCAGTCGCGGCAGGTTTTATTGTAGGCAAAAGACAAGTTATAGATAAGGAGAGATTGGATAATCTAATAGGTGAATTAGCTCAATTAGCAATTACAGTTCTTTTCCCTCTTTTGGCCGCTGACGTTTCTTGGGGTGAATTAAGTCCGCTAGGCTGGGGAGGGGTTGTTTGCGTTTTTATGTTGATGGTAATTGTTCGCCCTATCTCTATCTGGATAGCAACAATGGGGAGAGACTTGAACTTAAAAGAAAAAATTTTTTTAGCCTGGTTAGCCCCAAGAGGTATTGTTACTGCAGCTGTAGCTTCTCTTTTTTCTATCAGATTAGAGCAGGCTGGTATCCTTGGGGCTGGCCGTCTACAAGGTTTAGTTTTTCTTACTATTTTGATGACAGTAGGAATACAAGGACTTTCAGCTAAACCTTTGGCGAATAGGCTTGAATTAGGCCAAAAAAATAATTTTGATTGATTAAAGACATCTTTCAATTCGAGTTCTATCAGTTTTACTCTCTGCAAAAAGCTCCCAACTTTGAATCAAATCTGGCCCACTGAGAGATCCAAAAAAGGCTACTCTTAATGATTTCATTAATATCCCTTTTTTAACATTATGCATTTTTGAGATTTCGTTTATTATTTCTTTGCCTTTCTCTTTATTTAGTTTTGTAGTGTTTTGCTCAATTAAATAATTTAAGATTAGTTTTAGAGATGCTTTACTATCCTTATTTTCCAGAAAATCTTGACCTTCTTTTTGAATTGTAGGTATTAAGAAAAATGGTTTTGATTGATCAATTGAATCTTTTAGTAGAGTCATAGAGTCTCTAATCAAAATTGCTAATTTATAAGCCCATTCTTGAGATGGCGGCACCCAACCATTATCATCCCAGTATTTACTAATGATCTCACTTAATTTTATTGATTCCATATTTTTTATATATTGAGAATTAATCCAGTTGAGTTTTTCCCAACTAAATTTAGCTCCAGCTTTATTTATATCTGATAATTCAAAAATTTCAGATATCTCTTTAAGAGAAAGGATTTCTCTGTCGGCAGATTTTGGAGACCAACCTAAAAAGGCCATATAGTTCGATAATGCCTCAGGTAAATATCCCATTTCTCTAAATTCGTCGATTGAAGTAACGCAATCTCTCTTAGATAATTTTTTACCTTCGCTATTTAGTATCAAGGGTGTATGCGAAAAAGTTGGCAAATTAAAATTTAATGCTTTATAAATCAATATTTGTTTTGCAGTGTTCGAAATATGGTCTTCACCCCTTACAACATGAGTAATATTCATGAAATTATCATCAACTACAACTGCAAGATTATACAAAGGATCTCCAATCTCATATCCCTTAGCCCTTCTTGATAAAACTAAATCACCACCCAAATCCCTCCCTTGCCATTTGATTTCGCCTCTTATCTGATCTACCCATTTAATTTCAATTTTTTCATCAATCTTAAACCTTATTACGGAAGTTCTTCCTTGGGATATGAATGTTTCTATTTCTTCTTTTGAAAGACTTCTGTGTCTATTATCATGCTTTGGAGGTAATCCTTTCTTTTTTTGTTCTTCTCTTAATTCAGATATTTCATCTTCTGATGTAAAGCACCTATATGCAGCTCCACATTCCAATAGTTTTTTGATATAACTTTTGTGAATCGAAATTCGGTCACTTTGTTTTATAGGATCTTCATCCCATTTAAGTCCAAGCCATTTCAAGCCCTCTAATATATTTTTTGTATATTCAGATTTAGATCGAAGAAAATCTGTATCTTCTATTCTGATAAGAAATTTTCCACCTATTTTTTTGTGCATACAACCAATTGAATAGTGCTGTTCGCGCTGTCCCAATATGAAATAAACCCGTTGGACTCGGGGCTAGTCTTAAACGTTTTTCCAAATTTCTTTTAGAAAAAACGGGACCGACGGGATTCGAACCCGCAACTTCCGCCGTGACAGGGCGGTGCTCTAACCAGTTGAACTACGGTCCCAGAGTTTTGTTCTAGATTTATTTAGAACTTCATTCTTAAAATTATCAGATCATAATACTTAATTTATTGGGTTGTAATAAAAAAAATTTATTAATTTGAGGATTTACAGAAATAATTAGTTTTTTAACAGTCTTAGTGTATACAACTATTTATTTCTGAGGTCTAAAACCAGCAGGTTCTATCAACCTGACTTGATTGCCTCTAGCAGTAAATTCTCTGCCTTGGTCACTTTGTACGACAACTCTCCCACCAGACTTAACTCTGATAACTCTTGCACGAACCCATCCTAAAGCTGCTGATTCGAGGACTTTAACTACGTCCCCAGGTTGAAGATCTAACTCCATCTTATGAAAAAATGATTTACATAATGTTGATCAAACGCGTCGTGGAGGACTTGAACCCCCGACATCAGGTTTTGGAGACCTGCGTTCTACCAACTGAACTAACGACGCATTTAAATAATTATAAGCGTCTTTGTGACCAATAAGTTGATTAATTTACAACTTTATCGATCAAAGCGTTGTTTTACGCGAGTAGCTTTTCCTACTCTATCTCTCAGATAGAATAACTTAGCTCTTCTTACTTTACCTCTACGTTCAACTTTTAGAGAGGCAACCTGTGGACTATGTAGCATAAATACTCTTTCAACACCTATACCCTGAAAAATTCTTCTAACTGTAATAGTCTGGTTAATTCCTCCATGTCTTTTTGCTATGACAACGCCTTCATAAGGTTGGACTCTTTCTTTATTACCTTCTGTAATTTTCACTCCAACTTTAACAGTATCACCAACATAAATTTCTGGTAATTCTTTTTTTAATTGTTCGTTCTCAAATTCCTTAATAAGATTGGATGCGCTTAAGGTTTGCGTAGTCTCAGAAACCGTATTTTTTTCTTTTTGTTCAACTGCTACATCAACTGATGCGTCAGCTTTAATACCGGTTTCTAAATCCTTCTCTTGTTTCTCTTTGGCCATTTTGGTCATTGTTATCCTACAAGTTTTATATTTTAACCTTTTGACTCGCCTTTAGTAACCTTTTTGGTAAATGAAATTGTTTTTGAAAACATTTGGAATCCTGTGACGAGCATCCATAAAACTCCAAGGGAATTAAATATTACGTATATAAGTTCTCCATTATCTCCAAGCCATTCGCCCTCATGAAGAGACATTAACCAATGAACTTGTTCTCTAGAGTAACCCAGTAAATCTTTTGCAACTCTATAAAGAAGACCAGTAATTGAAGATATAAATAATGGAAGAAAAATCCAGGGCGCCAAAGCCTTATGAAATTGCCTAGAATTAAATAAAGTTTTCATTTTCGTTTCTTTTCCATTGTTATTGATAGATTTAAGGTAGCCAAGATCATAAAGGCTATTTTGAAGATATTTACCTATTACTATTATTTATTCCAATGAGACATTTTGCAGATCTTTTGTTAAATAAAAATAATACCAAATTATATGATCAAGTTCCTTTTATTCAGAGGAGAAGAGGAATCGAAATAAAATCTTCAAGGGAAATAAATTTAATGAAAAAATCTAGCAGGATTGTAGCAACTGTTTTGAGGGAAATTAATGACCTAATTAAACCTGGAATGAGTACAAAAGATTTAGATGATTTCGCAGAAAAGAGGATAAAAAGTTTCGGAGCTGTGCCAAGTTTCAAGGGCTACCATGGATTCCCTTCTAGTATTTGTTCTAGTATTAATAATGAGGTTGTCCACGGGATTCCAAGTAAAAATAAAATAATTAAAAACGGTGACTTGGTTAAAATTGATACAGGGGCATATTTAGATGGTTTCCATGGAGACAGTTGCATATCAATTTGTGTAGGAGAAGTTAGTCCAAAGGCTCAAAAACTTAGTGACATAGCTTATAAAGCATTGTATGCAGGACTTTCGAAAATCAAAGCAGGGAATACACTTCTAGATGTGGCTGGGGAAATCGAAGACATTGTTTTAAAAAATGGCTTTAGTGTAGTGGAAGACTATACAGGTCATGGAGTTGGGAGAAATCTTCATGAAGAACCATCGGTATTTAATTTTCGGACCAAAGAATTGCCTAACGTCGTCCTTCGTGAAGGAATGACATTAGCAGTGGAACCGATTGTTAATGAAGGAACAAAATTTTGCAAAACATTAAGTGATAAATGGACCGTAATAACAAAGGATGGGAAATTATCGGCTCAATGGGAGCATACAATAGTTGTTCTAAAAGATGGTATTGAAATATTGACAGATAGAGATTTCTAGACTCTAAGATTTATATTTATAGATAATTTGGCAATATAAAAAATTAAAAAATTCTTTCAATGGGAAAAGTAGGTAGGTTAAAGGGTTTGGACTAATTATTATTAAATAATTTTTTGAAGTTGCTAAATCATAAATCTTTTTAGAGACAAATTTGGGACTCATTATTCCAATGGGATTAAGTTCTGATTTAAAAGGCCCTATGATAATTTTTTTAATTATTAATTTTTCCTTTGTATTTTTGTCCAGAAGATTTTTTTTGAAAGAAACTAATTGACCAATAAGGGATTTACTAATCTCATATGATGGATTCAGGGCTGGTAATATTTCTGCTTCAGATGTGTTTATCCAAATCTCTTTTTTTATTAGTGAATCATTGTTTAGAGCAATATCTTCAAATAAATTTAAAAATTTGAATTTGCTTAATGCATTTATTTCTATCGAATTTTCATAGTTGGAATTTTCTCTACTTAAATCATAAATACCATGGTTCAAAATTAAAATATCTATCTTTTCTAATTGTTTTTTTAATGACGACTCCTTCCCACATTCCCAATTAATCCATTCATTTGGAGATTCAAAATTTATTTCATAATTAGTTTTACTATGAGTAAATCCAATCACTTTATATCCTTTTTGACGGAACAACTTTGTTAATTCTTTCCCTAGGGCACCTGAGGCTCCAGTAATCCCTATAGTTTTTTTGTTTTTGGTTGGATTTATCATTTTGCTTGATTTTTTGAGATGCCAAAGAATTAAGATAAATTTACCAAAAAAAATATTTATTTATTTTTTTTGATTAAAACTCATAAATAAATATTTGTTTAGTTCTGAAAAAAATATTATGTTGAACCTATTGATAAAAATTTTTACTAAATTATGAGCGAGATATTATTAATTGGTTCATGTGAGCCATTTAGTGGTAAGTCTGCATTGGTTCTTGGGATAGCAAAAAGACTTTTAAAGGAGAAAAAAAAAGTCCGAATAGGAAAACCACTTGCAACATGTATTGAACTTACAAATCTTCCTTCAATGTCTTATGAAGGATTAATAGATGATGATGTTAAGTTTATTGGATCTACACTAAATATCGAAGAGGAGAATTTAATTTCTTCAGTAGGATTATTAGATAATATATCAGCTGAAAAAAGAATCTTCAATAAAGACTTGCTCCCAGGAAAAGGTTTTGATCAGATTGAAGGATTGGTCAATGATGAATTTGAAGGTCTTAATATTTTAGAGGCAGCCGGAAGTCTTCATGAGGGTATGATTTATGGCTTAAGTCTCCCACAACTAGCTGAGGATTTAGATGCGAAAGTTTTAATTGTGAATTTGTGGGAAGATTGTAAAAGTGTGGATGCATTACTTGATGCGAAAAAACAATTAGGTGAGAAATTGGCTGGAGTTGTATTAAACGGAGTTTTGCCGCAAGAAGTCGAAAAAGTTAAAAATGAAATAATACCCTCTCTTAAAGATCTGGATATTGAAGTTTTTGGAGTGATGCCAAAATCACCACTTCTAAGAAGTGTTACCGTAGGTGAGCTTGTAAGAAGACTAGACGCCCAAGTAATTTGTTGCCCTGAAAAAGATCAATTGCTTGTTGAAACATTAAGCATCGGTGCAATGGGAGTGAATTCTGCAATGGAATTTTTCAGGAGAAGACGAAATATGGCTGTAGTAACTGGAGCTGATAGAACTGATATCCAACTTGCTGCTTTGGAGGCTTCGACTCAATGCCTTATTTTAACTGGTTTAGGAGATCCTTTGTCACAATTGATTCATAGAGCGGAGGAATTGGAGGTGCCTATTTTAAAGGTGGAATTAGATACTCTTTCCTCCGTGGAAATTATTGAACAAGCTTTTGGTCATGTCAGAATACATGAATCAATTAAAGCTTCTTATGCTATTCAATTAGTTCAAGAGCATGTAAATCTAAAAAGAATTCTCGAAAAGATAGATTTTCCCTGCAATTTCTCAGATAAATGCTAATTTCAAATATAGGAACTTTATTATTTTGAGTCGCTCTTTAGATCTACCAGCAACTGAAGGTGTTGATGCCTTAGCTCAAGAACTTGCAAAACTCCAAGATAATGGGAAAAGGAGAATTGCTTTTTTAGGTAGTAGACATGTACCGGTTGTAGATATCCATTTAATTGAGTTGATAGCAAGGTCGTTAGCAGAGGAAGGACATAGTATCCTTACGTCTGGATCTCAAGGTGTTAATGCAGCTGTTATTCGAGCTGTCTTAGATATTAATCCATCATTATTAACTGTTTTATTACCACAAAGTCTTGATAGACAAATACCCGAAATAAAGGATCAACTTGAGAGGGTTATGCATTTGGTTGAAAAAAGTGAAAATGATGAATTACCTTTGCCACTTGCAAGTAGTCTTTGTAATCAAGAAATTATTACTAGGTGCGATCAATTAATATGCTTTGCCTTTCACGATAGTGAAACATTGTTAAATAGTTGTAGATGCGCTGAAGAAATGGGCAAAGTGGTTAGTTTGTTATTTTTTGATTAAATTACCCATTTCCCCTTTTTAAAAGATGATTTATGCTAATTATATTTAGCGTTTAATAATTTACTATGGCAGAAAGTTTTTCATTTGATGTGGTTTCTGATTTTGATAGACAAGAATTAGTCAATACTTTGGATCAAGTTAAAAGGGAAATTTCTCAGCGTTACGATTTGAAGGGTACGAATACTTCAGTTGATTTGGAAAAAGAAAATATTTTTATAATCACTAATAGCGAACTTACTTTGAATGCTGTTAATGACATAATTAGACAAAAGGCAATAAAAAGAAACTTATCCTTAAAAATATTTGACTACAGTGACATTGAAATAGTAAGTGGTAATAAAATTAAACAGACAATTTTATTAAAACAAGGAATTAAACAAGAAATTGCAAAAAAAATCAGTAAAAATATTAGAGATCAAATTAAAAAAATTAATGTCAGCATCAATGGAGAAACACTCAGAGTTGCTAGTAAGAGCAAAAATGATCTTCAATTAGCAATTAAGCTTGTTAGTGAGTTGGAGGAGTCTTTGAACTTACCTCTAAGAGCTAATAACTTTAGATAAGATCTTTAGTAAGATTATTTTAAAAATATGGCAAATTATTCAAAATCTCTCATTCACTCATTGATTAAGAATGTAAAAGATTACCCTCGTTTTTCAAAAGAAGAAATAGAGAAATTTTGTTGGATGGCGGTACATGAGCATAAGCATGGTGTGTTACCTTCTGAATATGATATCAGGGAGATAGATGAGGATCTTTATTTAGAACTTTTGAAAGAATTTAAATCAAATATCTATTAATAAAAATATATATTTAAATTTACAATTATTAAAAAAATATTTTAATTAAATGTCTTACTAATGCACTAATTAGTCTATTTAAATATGATTAATTAAAAGAATAAATTTAATGTCAACATCCTTTAAAAATGTCACACCAACAGGTCCCGGCGGGACAGCAACATTACTGATTGTATTGTCTTTTACTGGTTTTCTTTTGCTTACCCAATCATTATTTGTTGTACCTTCTGGACAAGTTGCAGTTATTACAACATTAGGGAAAGTAAGTGGCCCCTCTAGGAGAGCTGGTTTAAACTTTAAACTTCCATTTATTCAGTCTGTATATCCATTTGATATAAAAACTCAAGTTCAACCAGAAAAATTTGAAACACTAACTAAAGATCTCCAAGTTATTAGGGCTACAGCGACTGTTAAGTATTCAGTAAAACCTAATGAGGCAGGAAGGATCTTCGCAACAATTGCAAGTAGAAATAGCGATGTTTATCAGAAAATTGTACAGCCATCTTTGCTAAAAGCTCTAAAATCAGTCTTTTCTCAATATGAGCTAGAAACAATTGCTACTGAATTTGCAGTAATTTCTGAAAAAGTAGGCGACACCGTCGCAAAAGAATTAAATTCATTCGATTATGTAGATGTCAAAAGTTTAGATCTTACTGGATTAGAGATCGCAGAAGAATATAGAGCTGCGATTGAACAAAAGCAAATAGCTGGTCAGCAATTACTAAGAGCAAAGACTGAAGTTGAAATTGCTGAACAAGAAGCACTTAGATATGAGACATTAAATAGAAGTCTAGACGATCAAGTATTATTCAAATTATTTCTCGATAAATGGGATGGCAGTACACAAGTTGTTCCTGGCTTGCCAGGTTCAGAAGGAGGTACACCCCCAGTAATAGTTGGTGGTAGAAGATAATTATTTACAAAAGATTTTTCTAAACTTTTTAATCATCTATTTATTTTTCTTTAAGGAAATACTACTAAATGATTATTTTTTAATTGCATTAAAAGATTCATCAAAAGCTTCAATAGTTTTATCAATTTCTTCTTCGCTGTGAGCAAGTGATGTGAAACCAGCTTCGAAGGGGCTTGGCGCTAGGTAAATTCCTCGTAGAAGCATTTCTCTATGCAACTTACCAAAAAGTTCGGCATCATTTGATTTTGCTTCATCAAAGTTCCTAACTGGCCCATCGCATAAGAAAAATCCAAACATAGCGCTTACACTTCCACCGTTAATAGCAATACCGTTATTTTCTGCAGACTGAATTATTCCTTCAATTAATCTAGAAGTTGTTGAATCAAGTTTTTCATATGTACCATCTTGTTTGAGCAGTTCAAGAGTTTTTATTCCAGCAGTCATTGCGAGTGGATTGCCGCTCAAAGTACCTGCTTGGTATACCGGCCCTGAAGGGGCTACCATTGACATTATTTCTTTCTTGCCTCCATAAGCTCCAACAGGTAAGCCCCCACCAATTACTTTCCCAAGGGTTGTTAAATCAGGAGTAACCCCAAACTTTTCTTGAGCTCCTCCATAACTTATTCTGAATCCAGTCATTACTTCGTCAAAAACTAATAAGGATCCATTCTCAGTGGTTAATTCTCTTAATCCCTCCAAGAATCCAGGTTCTGGAGTAATAAATCCAGCATTACCAACGATAGGCTCAAGAATAACCCCCGAAATAGCATCAGGATTTTCAGAAAATAATTTTTTTACTGCTTCAAGGTCATTGTAGGGGGCAGTAAGTGTGTTGGCAGTTGTTGTTCGTGGAACACCTGGAGAATCTGGCAAACCCAGAGTGGCTACACCTGATCCTGCTTTTACTAAGAACATATCTGCATGACCGTGATAACAACCGTCAAATTTAATAACTTTATCTCTTCCAGTAAATGCTCGCATAAGTCTCAAAACAGCCATGCATGCTTCAGTTCCACTATTGACAAATCTAACCATTTCTACAGATGGGACTGCATCTATTACCATTTCAGCAAGTTGGTTCTCTAGAACGCATGGAGCACCAAAGCTAGTGCCTTTCTCAATTGCCTCCTGTAATGCCGTGGTAACTTCAGGGTGGGCATGCCCACATATAGCAGGTCCCCAGCTTCCTATGTAGTCAATATATCTATTTCCATCAATATCCCAAGCAAAAGGACCTTTGACTCTATCAAAAACAATTGGCTGGCCTCCTACAGACTTAAAAGCTCTTACTGGAGAGCTTACTCCTCCTGGCATTAGTTGTTGGGCGTCAGAGAAAATTTCTTTTGATTTTGTGTAATTTAATATGTCAGTCACAATTTAGCTAAATGATGTTTTGAGAAAAATCTATTCATGTTCTAAATTAGAAATAAGTAAAAATTTTGTCAATCAGATTGAAATTCTACATTATGATATTTTTATTGCGATAGTTAGGATTGTAAATTATTAATTTTAAAGAAATTATGAAAAAAAACAATCTTACTTTAGATAACTCTTTATTAATAAGCGTTTTCAAGCATTAAAGAAATTCAATTTATTTTATTTATATTTCGAAGAAATTAGCTTCATCCTCAAAAAAATCTGCATTTATTTCGTTTAAGTTAAGATCTATCATTACTGGGGCATGGTCACTTGGACGTAAATTACCTCTAGGGGAGCTGTCTATGACACAACTTTTAAGTTTTGATGACAGCCCTTTGCTGATATATATATGGTCTATTCTCCAACCTTTATTTAATTCAAATGCATTGTTACGGTAATCCCACCAACTCCAATGGCCAGTATTCTGTTCATAAATCCTGAACGAATCTATTAATCTTTTTTTCAGAACATTATTTAGTGCACTTCTCTCTATCTCAGATGCCATTATTCCTCCTTCATATTTCTTTGGATCATGAATATCCAAGTTAGATGGAGCAACATTAAAATCACCCATAAGACAAATTAATTCTCCCTTTTTTTCTTGCTCGTCCAGAAATGAAGCTAAACAATTTAACCAATTAATTTTGTATTCGAACTTGCTAGATTCTAGAGAAGATCCGTTTGGCACATAGACATTTACGATTTTAATACCATTAATATCAGCAGAAATTAATCTTTTTTGATCTAAGAAAATTTCTATATTTTGATTAAAGTCGGTACAACCATAGAATCCTTTTTTAACATTTTCTGGCTTTATTTTTGAAATAATAGCTACACCATTGTAAGATTTTTGTCCGTAAACCTCTACTACGTATCCTAATTTTTCAAAAGGTTCAAAAGGGAAACTATCATCTATCACTTTTGTTTCCTGCAGACATAGAATATCTGGATTGACTTGATTAATCCAAACTATTATTTGTGAGAGTCTGGTTCTTATTGAGTTAACATTCCAAGTCGCTATTAACAAATTTCTACCAAATTATGTAAAATTAAACTAGCAGAAAATTTTGGTGTTAAAGAATTTTGAAATTAAATAAAATGAAAAATTATTTTTGCAAAAGCCTACCTAAATCTATAAATTTTGTGATCTTTTTTATTTTATTAATTTCCTTAAAAGGTGCTTACCTAAATGCTGAATATATATTTGAAGAATTAGAAATCGATACCTCAACTAAAACAGAAGATGATAGTTCAGCTCTTCCAACTAATCCTTTTGAACTTGTGGAAATGATTCGGAGACAAAATAGTATGAATGATGCGACTAATCCTTCTGATGCAATAGATCATGCTCTAAGGTCTTTTAATAGTTTGGAGGAAAATTAAGAAATTTAATACGATAAATTATTATTTTCAAATTTTTAATATGTTAAAAAACCCTATCCCAAAAGTTACTAACCAATTACAGCACAGAGCAATAGGTATTATTAATGGTAAATTCACTCCCCTTAGTGATGAACAATTAAATAGAGGCTTTTTAATTGATAATAAAGACGAAAAAATTGAAACAGTAATTCTTGGCAAGGCATTATCACTTTTAAAAAAGCATATTGATTTAAATAAAAGTTATTATTGGATTGTTTATCCAAAGAATAAAAATACTCAAAACTTGCATTTACAGGTTGCGGGTATATGGGATCCCTACCAACTAAATGATTTCCCTAATGATTCTGCAAAAACTAACTTCTCAAAATTATTAGAAGAATTAGATCTAAAAGACAATTATTTTTCTGTTAGAGGAGAATTAGTTTTTGTTAACACTCAAAAGAAAGAAATTGTTATTAAAATTTGCTCTGCTATAAAGTCAAAAAATATTAAAAATAAAAATTTTAAATTAGTCATAAAAGGAGAGCTTTCTCTTGAACTTTTGCATAGCTTTGTAAGTTTAGATATCAACAGAGATGGAAATTCTTTGCAATTAATAAACTACGAAGTGATTGAAAAAAATCTTTCTAAAAATAACTAGAATAAAAATTGGATTTCCACCGCAATTTTACCAATTAATAAATCTTTGATTTATGGATGATGTTTTAATTGAATGTTCTCCTGGTATCTCTGGAGATATGTTGTTAGGAGCTTTTTATGATTTAGGGGTGCCTAAAAAAGTTATTGAACAGCCACTTATTGATCTTGGATTAAAGGATCTATATCAACTAGAGTTTAATGAATCAAAAAGTTGTTCAATCCGAGGGATCAAGGCAAAGGTCAAGAATCTGGATAATAGTCGTATCAAAAGAACTTGGAGAAATATCAAGGAACTTATTTTAAATGGCCACTTAGAAGATGAATTGAAAAAAATAATTTATAAAGTATTTGAATCTTTAGCAATTGCTGAAGGAGAGGTTCATGGCATCAAATCAGAGGATGTTCATTTTCATGAAATTGGAGCTATAGATTCATTGGTGGATATAATTGGAGTATGTGCTGCATTGAATTACTTAAATCCAAAAGAGGTTTATTGTAATGAACCAATGTTGGGGAAAGGTTTTGTTCAAACTGAACATGGAAAATTATCGGTACCACCTCCAGCTGTAATAGAGCTAATAAGACAAAAAAATATTAAGGTTTTATCAAACCGTGACTCAATAGAGGGTGAACTCTCAACACCAACTGGTATTGCTTTACTTGCTAATTTAGTCGACTTTAAAGAACCTCCTTTAAAATTTTCTATTAACTCTTATGGAGTAGGCATTGGTAACCTTAAATTTCCATTCCCTAATTTGGTAAGAGTTTATAAAATTACTTCATTTAAGGATTCTTCTATCAACGATAATGAACAAATTAGTCCAAAGTGTGAAGAGATATCTATTCAAGAAGCATGGATTGATGATCAAACACCCGAAGATATATCTAATTTTGTGGAGAAACTAAGAATAGAGGGGGCTTATGACGTTTCTTATCAAGCTATCAATATGAAAAAAAATAGAATTGGATTTTCTATTCAAGCAATCTTGCCCATTGAGAAAAAAGAATTTTTTAGGCAAATATGGTTTGATTATTCCAGCACTATTGGGGTTCGGGAAAGGACCCAATCTAGGTGGATATTACTTAGACGCAGAGGAGAATGTTCAACGATTTTTGGAAATATAAAAGTTAAACAAACTTTGAAACCAGACGGATCAATAATTATGAAACCAGAAAATGATGAGGTTTTAAGATTAAATTTAGAGCATAAAATATCAACTTACGAAATAAGAAAAATAATAAAAGAATCAAGTAAAAAATTTAAAGCATTTGAAAACTGGAAATGAGATTTAATATAAGTAATCAACCACATTCGAAATTCATTGAAAAAATTAATTTTGGAAATTTAAAGAGTATTTTTTTTATTTCAAGCTTGTTATATTTTTGCATCTATTTTTTTGATAATATCGATCAAATTTCTTTTGATATCAATTTAGAAAGTAATGGAATTAATCTATTTTTATCATTTTTATTTTGTGTTTTAAGTATTTACTTGAACGCTTGTGCATGGAATTATATTGTTAAATGGTTCGGGAAAGAATTTAAAAGTAATAATTTAGTTTCCTTCTATGTTTTAACCAATATTCTTAAATATGTTCCGGGAGGGGTTTGGCATTTTGTTGAAAGATTTAATTTTATAAAAAAAATAAGTAATCCACAGATTGCTTTATATTCGACTCTTATAGAACCTTATTTTATGTTGAGTGGATCTTTTCTCTTAGCATCAATGGGAGTAATTTTTTCACCACTTTATTTTTTTTTAATTTTTCCTATATTTTTCTTAAATAGAAAATTTATTTTTTTTATATTAAAAATATTAGGGTCTCTTAAGGGGAAAGTATTTGAGGTTTTGAGACTTCCAAATTCTAAGAGCCAGTTTGAAGAGAGAATAAATATAGTTTCTTTTTTTCCTTTTAGAGCTTTATTTCTTGAAATTGGTTTTGTTTTATCAAAATTTATTGGGTTTTATATTTGCTTAAATACTTTTTATACAAGTAATACCCTGAACATCATATTTTTATTAGTAATTTTTTCTTTTTCATGGTCCATAGGCTTGGTAGTCCCAGCAGCTCCAGGAGGAGTTGGCGTTTTTGAGGCTTGCCTCCTTTTATTTGTTGGCAAAAGTATTCCAGAAAATATAATTCTTATAAGTTTAATTTATTTTAGGGTTATATCTACATCGGCAGATTTGTTGTTAAGCTTACCTTTCTTAATAAGAAAAGTGTCTAAAAGAATTTAGTGTTTTTTCTCTAAACTTGGAATCAATGTCATTGATGCAATAAGACCTAAAGTCATGATAAGAATGGCCGGTAATATTGCCTCTACTATTCTTTCATCTCCAGCATATTGATATATTCTCACAGATAATGTATCGAAATCGAATGGTCTTAAAATAAAGGTAATGGGCAATTCTTTTATCGTGTCAACAAAAACTAAAAGTGATCCTACGAATATTGGTCCCTGAAGAAGAGGTAGATGAATTCTTTTGATGATCCCCAGCCAATTCTCTCCTAGTCCAAGTGCTGCTTCATCAAGACTAGGGGAAATTCTCTCAAGACTTGAATCAATAGAACCCTTAGAGATAGTTAGAAATCGGACAAGGTAACCCCAAATTAGTAAGCAAATAGCAATAAAATTAAATTTTGAAGAAGAAATGCTTATTAAAGATAAAGCTAATACAGCACCTGGGATTGCGTAACCTATTCCCGCAAGATTTGTTATTAGTTCTAGTAAAAAGCTTTTATTTGCGCGTCTGACTAAAGAAATTATTAAGGAGAATAGCATCGCAATAAATGCAGTTAAAAGTCCTAGACTTATGGTCCTTAATGATAGGCTAAGTAATTCTATAGATAACCCTTTTTGAATTAGATCTATATTGAGTAGAACCCAAAAACATGGAATCCCAAAAGAGAAAATTGGTGGAAATAAAGATATGATTATTGCTAAAAAAGCTCTTGTTTTTTTTAATTCCCATCCTTGAGAGTCTTTTGATGCGGGATTTTCACTCCACCTCTTTGATTTTTTTCTTGATAACTTTTCGAAAATAATTAAAGTGAAAATCATTAATAAGGCTACCAAAGATAATCCAATAGCACTTTTTGGATTACCCTCAATTATCCAATTTTCAGCTATACCAGTAGAAATACTTGGTATGTTTAATAATGCAAATGTACCTAACTCATTCATTACTTCCATACACATTAAACTTATTCCTGTGATTAGTGCTGGTAACGCCATTGGGAAAGCGATTTTAAAGAAGCTGCTCCAAGGCCCTACTCCTAATCCTCTACTAGCATTGATTTGATTAACTCCAAATTTATTAAAACTTTCGTTAGCAAGAATGAATACATATGGATAAGTAGTAATTGAAAGTATTAATACCCCCCACCATAAACCAGTTACTTGATACCCCAAAATACTCCCTAAATCCTGCAAAATAGCTGTTATTAGATATGCTGGGGCAGCTAGTGGAACTAGCTGACAAATGCGGAGAACTTTTCTGAACTTAAAATCACAATTTGAAAGTAACCATCCATTTAAAGTTCCTAACCCGCCGCCAAAAAAACTTGTCAATATTAGAACTTTTAAAGTGCCTAATACCTCTTCTCCTCCCGCGATACCTAATGAAAAATTTCCACTAATAATGTAACCAATTCCCTCTAAAAGAAAATTGGAAATTGGAATGATTACTAAGAGTGAAACAATAAACGAAGTGAAATTAAGAAAATTTAATTCTGTTAATGTTTTTTTAAACCCTTTAATGAGTATTTTCAAAAATTAATTAAATCCTAATATGAACTCTAATCTGAATTAAATCTACATGATGACAGTTGATTTTTAATAGTTTGGTGATCTAAGTTTTTCCCAATTAATACTATTTTGTTAGATTTTTCTTTTGTCCATTCCTCATCATCTAAAGAAAACCGCTTTCCAGATAGGTGAAAAATGTGTTTTCTTTCACTTTCCATAAACCATAATATTCCTTTTGCTCTAAATACATTTTGTGGGATTTGATTATCTAAGAAATATTGAAACTTCCTTAAAGAAAATGGTTCAAATGTCTCATATGAAACTGAGGTAAACCCCTCGATATTATTGATCAAATCGTGGGAATGAGAAGAGTGATCGTGGGAATGAGAAGAGTGATCGTTTGAATTTTGTTCTATATTTTTTTTATTTTTCTCGAATTCAAAAGTATCCGTCTCAAATAGACCCACGCTCATTATTGTATGTAATGCAACTTCACTATTAGTTGATCTCAAAATCCTTGGTTCTTTTTTTATTTTATTTATAAATTTTTCGACTTTCTTTAATTGTTTTTCGTTGACTAAATCAGATTTATTTAGGAGAATAATATCTCCGTATAAAATCTGAGAATAGGCGACACTTGTATTAGTAATTTTAAAATCAAAATTTTCTCCATCAATGACAGTGATTATCGAATCTAATCTTACTTTTTCTCGAAGATCACCAGCCGCAAAAGTCATGGCTACTGGTAATGGATCTGCTAATCCAGTAGTCTCGACAATCAAATAGTCTAATTTTTCAGCTCTCTCTAAAACTTTGGATACGGTATTTAATAATTCGCCATTGATAGAGCAACATATACAGCCATTATTTAATTCGATCATATCTTCTGAGCCTTCTATTATTAAGTCATTATCTATTCCGATTTCTCCAAATTCGTTGACTAAAACAGCTGTTTTAATACCAACTTGATTTTTTAAAATATGATTTAAAAGCGTAGTTTTGCCAGAACCTAAAAATCCACTAATAATAGTAACTGGCAATAAATTTTTAGACATTTTGAATAGTTGAAAACAAGTTTATATTTTTATTGATCGAAAATTTTGTTGATTTCCGAAGCCAATTTTTGATCCAAATTCGTAATACCTCCTAGATCATGTGTATTTAATTTAATTATTACTTTTGAATAAACATTCTCCCAGTTAGGATGATGATTATATTTTTCACAGATTAAAGCAACCTTAGTCATAAAAGCAAAGGCTTCAATAAAATTAGCGAAATTAAATTCTCTTTGGATTTGTTTAGATTTAATTTCCCAGCCAGGTATTTTTACATCTAATCCATTCAATTCTTCATCTTGCAAAATGTAGGGTTCCATTAAATAAGAAATCTGACTTATTACATTATAAATATTTTACTTTTTCTCACCAATTATATGTACATTAATGATTCTTTCCTTTTGATTAAATCGATGTTCCCATAAATAAACTGCTTGCCATGTGCCAAGCATAATTTTCCCGTCTTGAAAACTCAAAGATAAACAAGTGTTTGTTAGGGATGTTTTAATATGTGCTGGCATATCGTCAGTCCCTTCTTGATAATGTTTATAGGATATTTCTTCTCTATTTTTTGATAAGGTTAAGTAGGAATCATATGGAACTATCGATTGCATATACTTTTTTAGGTCCCTCAGTACATTTGGATCTGCGTTCTCATTAATAGTTAAACTGCAACTTGTATGAAGTGAAGTTAAATTTAAAATTCCGGAATGAAAATTATTTTTTTCAACACATAAATTTAAATCATATGTGATATCAATAAAACCCTCGCCATGGGTTATGAATTTTAATTTTGAAAATATTTGTTCCATATAAGTTAAAACTTAATTAATCAATATCCTATTATGGATAAAGATGCATGTTTTACTGCAGAAATTAAAAATTTTTATCTTAAGATAAATTTAATTCCCATTTAAATCTTTGGCTGAAACTCATTGGAATAAGCTGGGTGCTTACCTTAAAGAAACACAAATATTAGGTTCAATCCAAAATACACTTTATTGGGATCAGAATACTGGAATGCCAAAGAAAGGTGCTTCTTGGAGGTCTGAACAACTTACTTATATTGCAAAAGTATTGCATGAAAGGAATTCTTCCGAGGAATTTTCTAATTTAATACAATCTGCTAAAAATGAACTAGCAGATATTGAACGACATTCCGATAATCAACTTTTCATAAAAGATAAAGAAAGAAATATTAGTCTTTTATTGAAGGAATTTAATAGAGAAAGAAATTTAGATCCTAAATTAGTTGAGTCTCTAGCAAAGGCAAAATCTAAAGGTTATGAATACTGGCAAGAAGCTAAGGAAAAATCAGATTTTAAAATTTTTCTTCCTTTCTTTGAAGAATTAGTTAAATTGCGGATTGAAGAGGCAAAACAAATATCAGATCAATATTCACCATGGGAAACTTTAGCCCAACCCTTTGAGCCTGAATTAACTTTAAAGTGGCTGAAAAAAATGTTTCAGCCTTTGAAAGACACTCTCCCAGAGTTGATTAGAGGGATTAATAAATCTAAGAAATATCAATGGGATTTGAGTCCAGAATCTCAACATAATTTATGTTCTCAATTACTTGATGAGTTTGGGAGAGATAAAGATCTAGTTGTTGTTGGTAAATCTCCCCATCCTTTTTCGATTACATTAGGGCCTAATGATTATAGGATTACGACAAGAATTGTTGAAGGTGAACCATTATCAAGTTTTTTAGCAACTGCGCATGAGTGGGGGCATTCTATTTATGAGCAGGGTTTGCCATCTCAAAGTCATCAATGGTTTGCTTGGCCTTTAGGTCAAGCAACCTCTATGGGTATTCATGAAAGTCAATCTTTATTTTGGGAAAATAGAATAGTTAAATCCAAATCTTTTTCAAAAAGATTTTTTAACAAATTTGTTTCTGCTGGATGTTCTCTTAATAATTATTTAGAACTATGGAAATCTATTAATCATTTGGAAGCAGGATTAAATAGGGTTGAAGCGGATGAATTGACTTATGGCTTACACATATTAATAAGAACCGAACTTGAAATAGATTTAATTGAAAGAGGGTTACCTGTACAAGATATTCCAACAGAATGGAATAAAAGATATGATGAACTTCTAGGAATTAAACCATCTAATGATTCAGAAGGTTGTCTTCAAGATGTTCATTGGAGTGAAGGGGCGTTTGGATATTTCCCCTCATATTTGCTAGGACATGTTGTAAGTGCGCAAATATCTTCTCAAATGGAAAGAGATATAGGTTTGATTGACAATTTAATTGAAAATGGTGAATATCAAAAGATCATCTTTTGGTTAAAAAATAATATACATGAATATGGCAGATCAGTTAATTGTATGGAGTTGGTAAGAGCTGTAACTAATGAAGAACTATCGCCAAACTATTTTATTAATCATTTAAGGTCTAAAATAAATGATTTTTGCTGAAACATTACTTTTAAAGAATTTGGTTAGGTGTGAGGATGTAAGATAAATAAAAATAATTTCTTGATGGCAAATCTAAATCAGCCCCCAAGCAGGGTTACCCCCAATTTATTGCACATACTAAATGCTTTCACTGATAGCTCAAATACAATAATAAACACTATTGTTGAATTGAACTCTAATACTATAAATAAATATGAATTAATTACAGAAACGGGCCATCTTAAACTTGATAGGGTAGGTTATTCATCACTTGCGTATCCTTTTGCTTATGGATGTATTCCAAGGACATGGGATGAAGATGGAGATCCACTTGATGTAGAAATTGTTGCAGTAACTGAGCCATTGATACCCGGATCTATTGTGGAAGCAAGGATTATTGGGGTGATGAAATTTGATGATGGTGGAGAGGTCGATGATAAGGTAATAGCGGTTCTCGCGGATGATAAAAGAATGGATCATATCTCAAGTTATGAAGACCTTGGAGATCATTGGTTAAAAGAAACAAAGTATTATTGGGAGCACTACAAAGATCTAAAAAAACCAGGAACATGTACTGTAAATGGTTTTTTCGGGATAGAAGAAGCTGTCAAAGTGATTAAAGATTGTGAAGAGAGATACAAAAAAGAGATTGATCCTAAATTAGTAAATTAGCAAATTTTATTTTTCTCTAAATTTTTCAAATATTTCGCTTAGTATTTCTTCGGCACCTTGCTGCTTTAATTTTTTAGCTAGTTCTTTGCCTACTTCTTCGGGATCATTAATATTGCCAATATATTGATCTTTAATAAGCCTTTCTCCATCAAGGGATGCAACCATACCAGTAAGGCAAAGTTGTTCATTCTGAATTTTACTATTCACACCTATTGGGACTTGGCATCCACCTTCAAGCTCTCTTAAAAAAGCCCTTTCTGCTAGACATCTTTGACTGGTGGGTTTATCTTCTAAGATATTTATAATTTCTAAAACTTTTTTATCATCAGATTTACATTCAATGCCTAGTGCTCCTTGGCCAACAGCATGAAGGGAAATTTCACTTGGGATAATCTGGTGAATTCTTGATTCAAAGCCTAATCTCTTTAAACCAGCGGCCGCAAGGATTATACAATCAAATTCCCCCGCATCTAATTTTTCAATTCTTGTAATAACATTTCCCCTGATATCTTTGAAAACAAGATGTGGGTACTTATTTCTTAATTGTGCAAGTCTTCTTAGAGAGCTTGTCCCAACAATCGAACCTTTAGGTAAGGTTTCTAGTTTATAACAGTCATTTTTTTTGTTTACTACTAAAGCATCTGCAGGATCCTCCCTTTTTGTAATGCATCCTAATTTAAGGCCATTAGGCAAATTGGTTGGTAAATCTTTCAGAGAATGTACAGCTATATCTGCATGGCCTACGAGCATTTGTGCTTCAAGTTCTTTTGTAAATAAGCCTTTGTCGCCTATTTTTGCTAAGGCTACATCAAGGATTTTGTCACCTTGAGTTGCCATAGCTTCTATAGATACCTCTAAATTGGGAATATTCCTTTCTAGTTGATCTTTAACCCATAAAGTTTGAACCATTGCTAGCTTACTTCTTCTACTAGCTATTTTTAGCTTAAAATTAGTCATTAAATATTATTTTGAGTTTGAATTAAAAATTAAGTCGAATCTATCTTAAGCTATTATTTTGCCAGTTTTTAAAGCTGAATATTATATTTAACTTTTTTTATTTTATATATTCTTTTAAAACCCCATTTCGATTTGGATGTCTAAGTTTTCTTAGAGCTTTTGCCTCTATTTGTCTAATTCTTTCTCTCGTCACATCAAAAATCTGGCCAATTTCTTCAAGAGTTTTCATTCTTCCATCATCAATTCCATATCTCAATCTGAGAACATCTCTTTCTCTTGGACTAAGAGTGGCTAATACTCCTTCCAAATCTTCTCTTAGTAAAGTTTTAGAAACATCTTGCTCTGGATTTTCTATGTCAGCCTCTATAAAGTCTCCTAGTCTTGAGTCTTCTTCTTTACCTATTGGAGTTTCTAAAGAAATAGGAAGTTGCGCACTTTTAGCTATAAATCTTAATTTTTCAATTGTCATTTCCATACTCTCAGCGATTTCTTCTTCACTAGGTTTCCTGCCAAATTCTTGGCTAAGAACTTTTGTGGTTTTTTTAATTCTGGATATTGTCTCGTATAAGTGAACTGGCAATCTAATAGTTCTACTTTGATCCGCAATTGCTCTTGTAATGGCTTGGCGAATCCACCAAGTTGCATATGTAGAGAACTTATAACCTTTTTCATGGTCGAATTTTTCCGCTGCCCTAATTAAACCCAAACTTCCTTCTTGGATTAAATCTTGAAATGATAAACCTCTGTTCATATATTTTTTAGCAATGGAAACAACTAATCTTAAATTTGATTGAACCATTTTTTCTTTAGCTCTGCGCCCTAAGAGAAGTCTTCTTCTAAATTTAGGAAGAGGCATATCTATTAACTCGGCCCATTCTCTTACAGATGGGAAATGCCCTTTTTCTGACTCATATTGAGTCGCCAGCTCTTCTAATTGGAGTAAGTCAGCAATTTTTCTTGCAAGCTCAATTTCTTCATCTGGTCTTAAAAGTCTAATTCTTCCAATTTCTTGGAGATAAACTCTTATTGAATCTTCAGTGTAGATACCTTTTGGCCCAAGCTTTATATTCCCTAGCCCTTTATCTTCTTCAGAATCACTAAATTCATTATTGTTATTTTCAATATTGCTTTCGTTTAACTCATCAGATGTCTGTAAAGTTTGATTATTTTTATTACTATCTTCTTCAACTAATGTTTCTAAATTTGTATTAATTTTTTTATTGATCTTTTTTTTTGAATTAGGCTTGGAATTCTTTGATTCTGCTGCGACTGGACACATAATTGACTCCTTTCTACGGTGAATTTAACTAGATAAAATTTTATTTAGGGCTAATTTGAACATTTAGTAGTAAAGTCCCCTTAATGTTTAAAAAACTTTTTCACAAAATGAGAATAAGAAAAGTTTTCTAAAGTGTTGAAAAGTTTAAATAGTGCTATAGATTACCTAAAGTAAAAAGTCTTGGGATTTCTCAGACAGGCAGATCATTTTTGAATTTTCAGTCAATGATCAGAGCTTCATGTCTCCCTTAAGAGCAGGATACTTACAATGTGCAAAAAACACTTTGTGGAATGTTCAACAATCCAATACTAAGAAAAAGTTTTGAAGCCGGCAAGTAATCAGTTATTAAATATCTCCTATAAATTGGAAATTTTGCTTGATATAGGTAGTAGTAATGAAAGCTTTTACTATTTAGATGGAAATAATCTTGGAGCAGAAGTTGGTGATATTGTAAGTGTGAGACTAAGAAGGAGATTATTGAATGGGTTGGTGATCTCCAAAAAAGACTTTTCGACAATCAATAATGATGAATCAAATATTACTGGAGGAAAAAGCATAAGATATTTGTTTGTTGAAAGTATTTTGCAAAAAAAAATAATTGATGAATCTTGGAGAGAATTGATAGACTCCCTAGCCTCTTTTTATATGGTTAGTAATTTAAAAATGTTTAAAACTGCATTTCCTCCTGGCTGGATTGGTAAATATAAAAATTTCTCTAAAGGTTTAAAAGATCAAATATGGATTGAAACTAAAAAAGAATTTGATATTAAGAAAAATGGATTAACCAAAAAAGAATTTTTTTTAATGGATACTTTATCTGAAAAAGGTAATTGGCAAAGTGAATTAATAAAGTCTGGTTTTAATTACACTCTAATTAACTCAATGGTCAGTAAAAATTATCTTGCTAAATCTAAAAGAAAAAAAAATATAAATAGTAAATTAAATTCCTTTTTTGAAGATAATATCGCAACGAAAAAACCAAATCTTACAAATGAGCAAAAAATTGCATTTCAAGAATTTCAAACAATGAAACCAGGAGATGTATTACTTCTTTGGGGCGAAACAGGTTCAGGTAAAACAGAAGTGTATATGAGAATTGCTGAAGATCAATTTCTTAAGAAAAAAAGTTGTTTGATACTAGCCCCAGAAATTGGATTAATTCCTCAACTTATTGATAGGTTTAGTAGGCGATTTAAAGATGTCGTTTACGAATATCATAGTAATTGTTCTCCCGATCATAGAACTTTAGTTTGGAAGAAAATTATTAATGCTAATGAACCTTTAATAGTAATAGGTACAAGGTCGGCAGTTTTTCTTCCAATCAAAAATCTGGGATTAATAATAATGGATGAAGAACATGATGTTTCTTATAAGCAAGATAGTCCTATGCCTTGCTATGACGCAAGAGAAATTGCTATTGAAATAGTAAAAAGGAATTCTGCAAAGTTAATTTTTGGGAGTGCAACCCCATCAATGAAGACTTGGAAAAAGTGTATTTTTGAAAGGAATTTTAAATTGGTAAGAATGATTCATAGGATATCCAGTAATGAGACTCCTGAAATAAAAATTATTGATATGCGGGATGAGTTCAAGAAGGGAAATATGAAAATTTTTTCCAATGAATTATTACAATTGCTTCCTCAACTACGCTTAAAAAAAGAGCAAGCAATAATTTTGATCCCTAGGAGGGGGCATAGTGGATTTTTAAGTTGTAGAAATTGCGGATATTTAATAAATTGCCCCAACTGTGACGTTCCTTTATCAGTTCATCTCGGATCACAAGGAAAAAAATGGTTAAGGTGTCATTGGTGTGATCATAAATCAAGATTGATCAATCGTTGCCCAGATTGTCATTCAACTGCTTTCAAACCTTTTGGAATTGGTACGCAAAGGGTAATAGAGTTTTTAAATGAAGAATTTCCTGATTTAAGAGTACTTCGCTTTGATAGAGATACAACTTCAGGAAAGGATGGTCATAGAGATATTCTTTCAAAGTTTTCTAAAGGTGATGCTGATATTCTTGTCGGTACCCAGATGTTGGCAAAAGGTATTGATATCCCCAATATTACTCTTTCAGTAGTTATTGCAGCAGATGGGTTGCTTCATCGCCCAGATATTTCAGCAGAAGAAAAATCATTACAATTATTTTTGCAAGTCGCAGGAAGGGCAGGCAGGGCACAAAAAAAAGGGAAAGTAATTTTTCAAACATATAAACCTAACCACCCGGTGATTTCGTATCTTCAAAAAAGAGATTATGAAAGATTCTTAATTGAAAACTCGAGATTGAGAAAGGATGCTAATTTATTTCCATTTTGCACAATTTGCCTACTTAAATTATCAGGTGAAAATTATGAATTAACTGAGTCAACTGCAATAAAATTAGCAAAATATCTACTCAGTTTTTGTGAGAAAAAGAACTGGAAATTAATTGGTCCTGCCCCTAGTTTAATAGCTAAAGTCGGTAAAAAATTTAGATGGCAGATATTAATACATGGTCCTGAAGGAACAAAGATACCTTTACCTGATAGATCAATATTATGGAAACTTATTCCAAAAAATGTTTTTTTAACAATAGATGTTAATCCAGCAGAGTTGTAATTACTTTGATGGAAGTTGAGGTAAATCTGAACCTAATTTAAATCTATAGAATCTTAATAAATAAGCCAATATTATAATTATTAAAATAATAATTATCCCAATCGAGAGTTTGTTGAGGCTCCAGAAAGAAAATTCAAGACTATTTGTCTGCCCTTGATTTAAATCCCAAATTATTAGATTTTTTGTGATTTCTAAATTTGAATTATTTTTCTCGGTAAGGATAGCTTTATTGGGGTGAATAATTTTGAAAATGAGTTCTAAATTATCAATGCCTTTAATAGAATTTAGATCCAAATCTAACCTGTAAAAGTATTTTTTAAAGAAAATGAAGTTTTTTTGAGTAGTATTAATTTCTATATTTGTTGATTCTCCTGCTAACTCTCCAGCTGTATTTTGAGTGATTTTAAGTACTTGCTTTGTATCCTCTAAATTCAGATTTTTATGTTTCAAAGAGAAGGTTGATTCGTCTTGTTCAATTTCTGCGTCAGGAAAAATATCTTTCATTTTCTCTTCAAATTTTAATTGCCAAGGAAATTTCTTTATGTATTTACTCTCTATCACTAAATTATTAGTTATTGAATCAAGTTCACTTAGATCAAGGGTATCCTCAATTTTTACGCAGCCACTTAAAAGTGGAATTAATAATAATAGTATTAAAAAAATGATCAGTGAAAAGCCTTTCTGAAAGGGTTTTGTCTCACCAGTTGGTGTCTCAGTTACATTAATAAATTTTTTTTTCTTTAATACTTTTCTTTTTTTGCGCAGTGAGTTAAGAGATTTTTTATTAAGTGATGGGTCGCTTTCAAACTGTACGTTCCAATTTTCTGGCTTTTTAATGTCAGGAGAGTCTATAACTTCCATCAAATATTTTGCATTTTCTCTCGTCTTATTATCGTAAGATTTTAGAAGTTCTTTGCAAAACCTTTTAGCCTCTTCCCTTTTATTGATACCACATAGAGCAGTAATTAAGATTGTTCTTAAATTTACTCCCTCTTTGCTTGATAAAGGAAATGATTCGATTATGGGCAAAAGAAATTCAATGCAATAATGATACTCACCTTTAGCTAAAGCAAGTTCTACTTTTTCTAAAACTTGCTCATAAGTTTTCATGGGTTAGGCGACTATCATTGTACCTATTCCGGAATTTGTAAAAATCTCAAGAAGTAATGAATGTTCTATTCTTCCATCAATTATGTGAGCTGCTTTGACTCCTTGGGCTAAAGCTCTTATACAGCATTCTGTCTTTGGAATCATACCTTCAGTCACAATTTTTTTATCAATAAAATCCCTTGCCTCTTTGAGATTAGTTTTTTCAACAAGACTATTTTTGTTATCTTTTTCTTTTAAGATCCCTTGAGTATCAGTAAGAAGAATAAGTTTTTCTGCATTTATTGCAGCAGCAATTTCTCCAGCAACAAAATCTGCATTTATATTATGGGAAATACCCTCCAAGGTTGATCCAATGCTAGAAATAATTGGGATGTATCCTTTAGAAATAAGAGGATCTAATATTTCAGGATTGATTTTTGTAACCTCTCCCACTAACCCATGGCTACCATCTCCGAGTTCTCTAGATTGAATTAAGTTGCCATCAAGACCTGATATTCCCACAGCTAAGGATCCAGTTTTATTAATCCCTTTTACAATTTGTTTGTTAACCCTACCCATTAGAACCATCTCGACAATTTCCATTGTTTTTTGATCAGTAATTCTTAATCCATTTTCGAATTTAGGAGATATTTCTAATTTCATTAACCAATTATTAATCTCTGGTCCACCTCCATGAATTACTATCGGACAAACCCCAACGGTTGATAAAAGTGCAATGTCTCTAAAAAAAGCATTTTTTAAATTATCATTCTCCATAACAGAACCACCATACTTGATAACAATTTTTCTACCTGAGAAACTTTGTATATATGGAAGTGCTTCGCTTAATATTGATACTCTTTGAGAATCATTCATTATTAAAATTCATTAAAACTTGATTGAATTGAGAAATTAGGTTTTTACAAATATATCCCTATATTCAATAAAAGAGAATAAAATCAAATTCTTTTTTATTATCGTCGATAATAAATTCTGATTCAAGACCTTTGACGAAAAACCTATTTAATCTTTCTTGTTTTTCAATCCATTTTTCTAGAGGTACAGCGTTTAATTCGAAACGCATTCTGAGACCATTTTTTTCTTCCTTTGTAATTTCTTCTATTTCTTTTAATTGAGGGGGGTTATCCTCATCCCACAAATTTAAAGATTCTAATGACGATTCCAGATGAGCTTTTATCCCATACCTCCATCTTGTAACATCCTTAACTAATGCTGTTAGTTCTTTTGGTCTATTAAATTTATTTGTCGCAAAATTTGTCTTGTCAAATAACTCTACAGGAGGTATTTCGGAAGTCTTTAAGCCTAAGCCAATTAAAAAAATAGGTACTCCATAAAAAAAAGTAGGTACACTTAAATTCACTGAGTCTGTAAAATAAGCAGTCATTCCAACAAAAGCTAATACACCCCCAGCGGTTACGATTAAGTTTCCAGGCGATAAGTATTTCTTCATTTTGATTTAGTAGAATGAGTTTTAAATAGGCTAACAAGTATTATGCAAGATCCTAATACTGCAAATCAAGGAGATTTACTTTTTAAACTTGATCAAGATAGAGCATGGCTACTAGAAAATCTTGATAAGGGTAAATGGCCAGAAATCAGAAGCGAACTTGCCGCGCTTGAAAGAAAAATAAGCAAATTAATTATAAGTGTTCAAGAAAATAATGTTGATATTTGATTTAAAAAGGTATTTCGTCCACTTCAGGTACTAAAGGTGAACTATCCCAACTAGATTTTTTGGCGGTTTCTTTATTTTCAAATGATTCATTATTTTCTTTTTGATCAGACTTAATAACATCAACTGGCGATATTTGATGAATTTTTGAAGCTGTTAGTTCTGGTTGTTTTTCTTTCGTTCCGTCTTTTCTAGTGACAGAATTCATCTTTAGACGTCCCTCAATAACAATATTTTGCCCCTCCTTTAGTTCATCTACCATTTCTTGGGCAATATTTCCCCATCCTATGATCTTGAGATCTCTGGTTGGATCTTCACTACGTAATCCTTTAAAATTAACAATCATTTCTGCTATTGGAGTTTGGTTGTCTTTGGTAAACCTCATTTGGGGAGCGCTATTAATGACCGCCTGAATTAAACAATGATTCATTACTTACTATTTAATTAAAGACATACTGATGCAGAATCAAGGAAATTGCTATAAAAATGTTTGGATCCTTTCAGGAACTTCGGATGGACCTGTAATAGCTAATAGGCTTCTTGAACTTAATTATTCAGTCTTTGCAAGTGTTTTAACTTATAAAGCAGGGCAGGCTTATATTGAAAATCCAAAGTTACATATCATTACGGGGAAATTAAATAATAAAGATCAAATAATTAATTTCATAAATAAAAATAAAATCACATGCGTTGTCGATGCTACTCATCCGTTTGCTGTAATAATTTCTAAAAATCTTAATAATGCATGTAAAGAAATTAATACACCTCTTTTACTATTTGAGAGGAAATCTCTTATAAATAACACTAATAATTTTTTTTATATTGATCATTTAAAGGATATAAATAATGTTGATATAGAAAATAAGAATATTCTTCTTGCAATAGGATCAAGATTCCTTAACGACACAGCTAGTTATTATATAAATTGTAAAGCAAATGTATTTACAAGAGTACTTCCAACTTTTGAGAGTATAACTAAAGCTTTTGGATCATGTATTAAAAATTCAAACATAGCGATACTTGAACCGAGTAAAAATAATAAAAGCATTTTAGAAAAAAAGCTTTGTGATTTTTGGGAGATAGATTATGTTCTATGCAGAGAATCTGGAAGTTATTCTCAGAAAAACTGGGAGAGTATAGTTTCTGAAAGTAATATGAAGTTATTTTTGGTTAAAAGGCCGAAAGTTAAAAATGATTATTCTTACTCTTTTGATCAATATCACAATTTGATAAATCACATAATTAAAAAATATTGATGTTTAATTCATGATGGAAGTATTAGTTATGATCACAACTGAATCAAGTAACGCAAATGCTTTGCGAATGGCTAAATTATTAATACAAAATAAACTTGCAGCTTGTGTTTCGATAAAGCAAATTTTTTCAATTTATAAGTGGGATGATGATATTGAAGAAACTAAAGAGTTTGAAATCACAATAAAAAGTAAACTAGAATTTAAAGATTGTTTAATTGATTTCGTAAATAAAAATTCCACATATGATGTCCCTCAAATTATTTACAAAAAATATCATGCTGAGGTGAAATATTATGATTGGTTGAATAAGACTATTTGATTAAATCTATTTTATTAACTCTTTAAGATCAATATCTGTTCTAGATCCTAATTGCGTAATTATTTGCCCCGCACAAATTGAAGCTATCTCTCCGCATTTTTTGAGGGAACAATTGTTTATTAATCCATGGATAAATCCTCCCGCATAGATATCTCCCGCTCCTGTAGTATCAATAATCTTGCCTTTCCTTATTGACTCAATTATTTCAACATTATTTTTGTTAACGATCAGAGAACCATTGCTTCCAAGAGTTACTATGACTAATTCACATAAGGAAGATAGGTCTTCTTGGCAGCTTGCTAATTTATCTTTTTTAAATAGACTTAACACCTCGGATTCATTGCAAAAAACAATATCTACATATTCATAAATTAATTCCAAGAAACTCTCACGATGTCTATCTACACAAAATGAATCAGATAAAGAAAGAATTATTTTTGTATTAGATTGTTTTGCAATTTGGGCGGCTTTAATAAAAGCTTTTTTAGCTAATTCGCTATCCCATAAATATCCTTCTAAATATAAGTATTTACTTTCCTTAATTACAGTAAAGTCAATGTCTTTTGGTTCAAACTCTACAGATGCTCCTAGGTAAGTGCACATAGTTCTTTGTGCATCAGGTGTAACCAAAATGATTGAATGAGCTGTTGGAGCACCTTCAATAGTAGGTGGAGTATTAAATATAGTTTTACTTTTTTTTATATCTTCAGAAAAGAAATTCCCAAATTGATCATTTTTCACTCTTCCTATAAACTGCACATGATTGCCTAATTCTGCTAAAGAAACAACGGTATTTGCTGAGGACCCGCCTGAAATTTGTTTGATCACTTTGCAATTTTCTAACAATCTCTGAGATTCGGCAGAATTAATTAGATTCATTGATCCTTTATCCAGATTATTTATCTCAAGAAACTCATCTTCAATATTTACAATAATATCTACTATTGCATTGCCCAGACCAATGAGATCAACTTTTTTATGTTCAAAATGTCTAAAGGATTCCTTCATTAATTTGGAACTAAATTACCTTAGCAGTGCTCTTTTAGGACCATGTATTGGGTCTTCAATTACTATAGTTTGATCTCTATTCGCCCCCAACGAGACAATGGCAATTGGCACCTCCATTAATTCAGCTAAAAATCTTAGATAATTCATAGCATTCTCTGGGAGATCAGATAGTTTTCTGCAATCTGCAGTTGAACATTGCCAACCTTTTAATTTTTTGAAGATTGGCTTACATTTTTTTAATTCATCTGAATTTGTAGGAAAGTAGTCTATTTCCTCTCCATCGAGATCATATGCAATGCAAACTTGAATCTCATCTAATTCATCTAACACATCAAGTTTCGTAACGGCTAAACAATCAAGACCATTTACAGATACAGCATATTTACCAATAACTCCATCAAACCACCCACATCTTCTCCTTCTCCCAGTAGTGGTTCCAAATTCACTGCCTCTGTCACAGAGTTGATCATTAATACTTCCTTGTAATTCAGTTGGGAATGGTCCTTCACCTACTCTTGTTGTATAAGCTTTTGCGACACCTATGACTCTATCAATTAAAGTTGGACCAACCCCAGCTCCAATACATGCCCCTCCTGATATAGGGTTTGATGAGGTAACAAAAGGATAAGTCCCATGATCTAAGTCAAGTAGAGTCCCTTGAGCACCTTCGAAAAGAATATTCTTCTTGTTTTTCGAGGCTTTATGGATAGTCCTCGTACAGTCAACAACATGCTTTGATAATCTTTCCCCATAGGCAAGATATTCTTCAACAATATCTTCTAATTTAAGTGGTTTAATGCCATAGATTTTTTCTAGTAGACCGTTTTTTTCTCTTAATGGAATTTCGATCACATCACTTAGCCTTTCCTTATTGAGCAAATCTCTTATCCTTATGCCATTTCTTTGTGATTTATCCGCATAAGTTGGGCCAATCCCACGACCGGTTGTCCCTATTTTGTTTGAACCTCTATCAGCCTCCATCGCTTCATCTAATATTCGGTGGTAGGGCATTGTTACATGTGATGTTGATGAAATTTTTAACCCTGAGATATCAATTCCATTATCAATTAACATGTCAATTTCTTTAAGCAAGATTTTTGGATCTACTACAGTTCCCGAACCAATTAGACAAGAAGTATTTTTATAAAGTATCCCTGAGGGAATTAAATGTAATTTTAAGACTTTATCATCTACGACTATAGTATGACCTGCATTTACTCCCCCTTGATAGCGAACGACAACATCTGCCGAACGACTAAGTAAATCAGTTATTTTACCTTTTCCTTCGTCACCCCATTGGGCTCCGATTACAACAACATTGGCCAATTTTAGAAGAGCATTATTTTTGTTCGAATATTTAATATATTCAAAAATCTTGGTTTACTTTTGAAAAGTAAATGAATTGTATCAACTTTCTCTTAAAACCATTTTTTCAGCAAGAGAAAATTCTTTGGTTAGACGCTCTTTAAGTTTATCTGGCAAAGGTCTACTTGCAAAGTTTTTGTAATGACCTGCCATAGCATTTAATGCTGTTTGCATTGTGGTAAATGATTGGGTTTTATTCACCATCCCTCTATTTCTATATCTTGAAATATAGTCGGTTATGAGTGTAAGAGCTTCACTTCTTACTTCATCTTTATTGGGAGAATCTTTTGGAGTATCAACAGCTGTTTGTAATGTTTTAACAACTGATATTGTATCCTTTGTATAGTCACCTGTCATAGCGGTTTTTGCAGCTATGGAAGGGGAACTAAATAGTGTAAAAACAACAATTAAAGATATTGAAAAAGATATAGCTTTGGTAAGATTCTTAAAAAATAATTTTGATGTCCATTTCAGTAACATAACTTAGCTCCCAAAAAAAATAAGCCTCAAGACTTTTTATTGTACATTATTTTAGATTCGGAAATAAATGTTTCTAACAATTTATCAGTACTAATTTTAAGCTTAGTATTATTTGTTCTGCATAAAAGTTCTACTTCTTTATTAATAGAATCTCTGCCAATAATTATCTGAAAAGGAATACCAATTAATTCCGCATCTTTAAATTTCACTCCAGCTCTATCGTTTCTATCATCAAGAAGGACATCAATTTCATTAATTAAAAAGTTGTTATAGATATGCTCAGTAAGATCACTTTGAATAGGATCTTTTAGGTTTGTTGGGATAATAATAACTTCAAAAGGAGAAATCTGGATAGGCCAACAAATGCCTTTTTGATCATGATTCTGTTCAATAGCGGCTTGAGCTATTCTTGTCACTCCTATTCCGTAACAACCCATCCATAAATTTTTAAGCTGACCATCCTTATCAGAGAACTTTGCATTTAATTTTTCACTATATTTCTGACCTAGTTGGAAAATATGTCCAATCTCGATACCTTTTTTTTCTTTAAGTTCTTCATCATCATTAATACTTATTTTATCTCCTTTTTTGGCATTCCTTATATCCCCAATTAGATAGTCTTTCGAAGAAAAAGAAAATTCTTGAAAAACTTTATGGAAATTAACTTTATTCCCACCACTTATGAACTTTGAAAGGCCAGTTACAGAATGGTCAATTATTCTTGTCCATTTTTTATCCCAATAAGAAGTAGCTTTGATAGTATTATTATCTAAATCTGGCCCAATAAAACCTAAGGGTAAATCAATTAGATTTTTTTCGATAGTATTTTTGTCTTCAATCTTTTTAAGATTAATAAGATTGAAATTATTAAGTTTATTGATTAAGTTAAAAAGCTTTACTTCATTAATATGTTGATCGCCTCTTATGCATGCAAGAATTGGGACATTAAATTCACCTTCGAACTGTGCAAGGAATATTACTACTTTAATAATCTGACTTGGGTCTAAATTGTTATTATCGCAAACTTCTAGGATTGTTTTTTGATGAGGCGTTTCCAACCACCCTGCAACATTATCTTTAAGTGGAATAGGTTGAGAGGGTAGAGAAACAGCTTTTTCGATATTGGCAGCATAAGAACCACTTTGAGTGAACAAAATGGAATCTTCCCCAGCATCAGCAGTGACCATAAATTCTTTAGATGAAGCACCGCCAATTGCTCCACTATCAGCTTCAACCCCTACTGTCTGCAGTCCACAAGATTTAAAAATATTTTCATAAGCATTGCCCACCTTTTCATAGAAAGAAGCTAGATCGTTTTCTGAAGAATGGAAAGAATAACCATCTTTCATTATGAATTCTCTACTTCTCATCAATCCAAACCTTGGCCTTATTTCATCTCTAAATTTTGTTTGGATTTGGTAAAAACATTGAGGTAATTGCTTATAGGAGTTGATAGTCTCTGATGCAATACTGGTGATCACCTCTTCGTGAGTTGGCGCTAAACCAAATTCTTTACCTTGTCTATCTTTCAGATTAAACATTATTCCTTCACCTGCGGTATATCCTTCCCACCTTTCACTTTTTTTCCATAAATCTGCAGGATGAAGTTGGGGTAATAGTAATTTTGTACAACCAATACTATTAAGTTCTTTCTCTATTATTGCGGATATTTTTTCAATAACTCTAAGCATTAGTGGCATGTATGCATAAATACCGCTGTTAACTCTGCGAATATACCCAGCTTTTAAGAGTAATTGATGTGAAATAATCTCAGCTTCAGAAGGTGTGTCACGAAGTGTCCCCAGAGGAAATGAGGTTGTCACGCGCATACAGAAAAATCCTTAATAATATTTAATTTTATCAATTAAGATGAAAAAATAATTTAAAGTGTCTTGAGTCCCTCAACGCGGCTAGTCTAAAAATATTCTTTCTGCTAACTTCTTCAGTAATGAAGTTCAAACTCTTTAAAAAGTTCATTACTACTTAATCATTTTCTTAAGTTTATGGAAAATATAGATTCCAATATTTCTAGTGAAGAAGAATTAGTAGGTATTGATGAAGTTCAAAAATTCCTAAATAGATCAAGAGCTTCTGTCTATAGATATACAAATACAGATTTAAGAAATCTAAACCCTAGTTTTAATCCAAGAAAATTAAATCCCGAATTTAGGACTGATCAAAAAGATCCTTTAAAATTCCATCCTAATGAAGTGGCAAGATTTGCAAAAGATATTTTGAGAATAAAGGAAGTTACTGTAGAGGTCTTTAATACACCTTCGTCCGCTGCTCAAAATATACTGGCGCAAATATTAGACGAACTAAAATCTATTAGATCTTTGCTTGAAAAAGAGTAATTAAAAAGTTACTAATCAATGTTTTGATTTATTGACATTTTGAATGTAGGATAATGATGTTTAATTATCTCCTTAATCTTTACCAATTAAGAGTTCTTGAGTTACACGAAATCAAAGCAGTTTATTCAAAGTAAATCAAGCGAAGAATCTTCTTATGGTTCTGCTCGAAGTGATTTTGAAAGAGATGATGATGACCCTTTAAGTATAAGGAGTTTATCAATAACATCTCTGGGTATTATTTTTGCCATTTTGACAATTTTTTTACCTTCGATAAGCATTTTAATTGGAAGACCTTTATCTCAAGGAAACGAGATAATTCATAATCACGATTTTAAAAAAGATGGACCTTAGTTCAATACCTCCATCTCCAATGAAGGGAATAGTGAATATTGTTGTTGAAATACCTGCAGGGAGTAGGAATAAATATGAATATTGCTCTGATGCGGGAATAATGGCCTTAGATAGAGTTTTGCATTCTTCAGTGAGGTATCCTTTTGATTATGGTTTTATCCCAAATACCCTCGCTGATGATGGAGCTCCTCTTGATGCAATGGTGATAATGGATGAGCCTACTTTTGCTGGTTGTTTAATAAAAGCTAGACCTATTGGAGTTTTGGATATGCATGATTGTGGTGCATATGATGGAAAACTTTTATGTGTGCCTATGGCTAATCCGAGACAGACTAATATAGTGAGTATTAATCAAATTGCTCCTAATCAGCTTGAGGATGTTGCTGAATTCTTTAGGACAAGTAAAGGACTTGATGGAAGAACAGTTCAAATTGACGGTTGGAGGGATTTTGATGTGGTTGAAAATTTATTGAAAAGTTGTATACCCACAAAAAAGAAAAACTTTAAAGTACTTAAGAAATCAAAAATTAGTAAATTAAGTTGAAAAAAATAATATTTTATAGTTATTTAAAATGTTCTACTTGCAGGAAAGCTGCAAAGTGGCTTAAAAGCAAAGATTTCGAATTTCAATTAATTGATATTGTAAAAGAACCACCACTTGTTAATTATTTAAATTTAGCTTTAGAACAATACTCTGATGATAAGAAAAGGATTTTCAATATAAGAGGTAAAGCCTTTAAAACTCTTAATCTTGATATTTATTGTTTATCAAGGGAAGAAATTATTCAACTTCTTTTGAGTGATGGCAAATTAATAAAAAGACCATTTTTAATTTATGAAGGGAAAAAAGTAATATTGGGTTTTAACGAAATTGAATATGCCAAACAAATTATATAAGTTTAAAAAATCAAGACTTTTTTAATTTTATGCCTACTTCTATTAAAAGTTTTTTAAAAGAGTGGGGTCTATTGATCACATTAACTTTTTTTGTTTCTTCTTGTAGATCATTTTTAGCAGAACCACGTTACATCCCTTCTGGTTCAATGCTCCCAGAATTACAAATAAACGATAGGTTAATTATTGAAAAATTTTCGCTAAGAAACTCTTTACCAAAAAGAGGAGATATTGTTGTTTTTAAATCACCTTACTCCTTTGACGAAAAATTAATCGCATCAAGATCTAAGCCTTTACCAAAAAAAAGATATTGTTTTTTTATGAGTTTTCCTCCAATGTCGTTTATTCCTGGTTTGAGGGATCAAGCTTGTGATGCTTATATTAAAAGAGTGGTAGCACTTCCAGGAGAAATTGTAAGTGTAAATACTAAGGGTGAATTACTAATAAATAATAAATTAATTCCTGAACCTTATGTCTCTTATAAGTGCTCATTAACCCTGTTTAATAAATGTGGTAAATTTGAAAATATAAAAGTTCCAAAAGATCATTTTTTAGTTTTAGGAGATAATAGGTCAAATAGCTGGGATGGTAGATATTGGCCTGGAAGTAAATTTCTTCATAAAAAGGAGATAATTGGTAAAGCATATTTCAGGTTTTGGCCTCTTAGTCAACTTGGCTTTTTCAATAAATAAAGCTTTTTTATGACTCTTACTTCATCAAAATAAATTTTAAAAAAGGTTTTAATTTAAAGTGCTCCTGAAGCAGTTGAATCAATTATTCCTCCTAGGTGGGTTGTAATGTTTAAAGCGCTAATCACAGGGGGCTTATTGGGATCATTAAAAAGGTCAATTATCGTTATGCCACCATTACCTTGTTTAATCATCCAAATATTTGAATAATTAATGCCAAGGATGTTGCAAATTAGAGTTTTGTTGACCGCATCATGAGCAACTAGAAGGCTTAGATCGTTATCCTTTTGAGATGAACAAATTTTGTTAAAAGCTTCGACGGATCTCTCTGATACATCTTTTATAGATTCACCTTCGGGCATTTTCACTTCTTCAGGTTTATCATGCCATTTTTTTAGTAAAGCGGGCCACTGTTCTCTTATTTCTGATTCCAGTTTACCCTCCCATAATCCGTGACTAATTTCTACAAGTGAATCTATTCTTTCTATTTTTAAATCTTTGCAATTTTGGAGGATTATTTGTGCAGTCTCGTAAGGCCTATGCATTGAACTTGAAAATGCCTTATTGAAAGAAATATTTCTCAAATATTCAAAAGTCCTTCTAGCTTGATCTTTCCCATTTTCATTTAAAGGGATATCAATTTGGCCTTGAAATCTACCTTCTTTGTTCCAGTTAGTTTCACCATGCCTTATTAAAAATATTCTGGAATCTCCAATTTTATTTGGAATATTTTTATTAAGATGGGAAGTTTGATTTAAACATTCAATTTGAGTCTCAAAAGAGTTATCTTTCTTTGAAATATTGAGTATTGAGAAAGAAGCATTTTCTAATCTTATTTTTCTAAAACCTTGCTTAGGCTTTCCTAATAGCAAGAGTATTAAACATCTGAGAATTGCATTATGTCCAACAACTAAAATATTTACATCATCTTTGTCAAGATAAATTTTTAAAATGTCTTCTACAAAATTTGTTGTTTGAAAAAATAACTCTTGAATTGGTTTATAAGTTTTATTGTCATTTTTTTTTAAGATAAGGTTTTCTGGATCATTTTTCCATATAGAGTAAATTTCTGGAAATTTCTTTTTTATTTCATCAATTTTTAGACCAGACCATTCACTAAGATCAACCTCTAGCAAATTATCATCGAATACAATATTTTGTTCTTTATTGAAGGTCTTTTTGATTGTTTTTGCAGTCTCTGCCGCTCTCACAAGTGGGGAGGAGTAGATTTTATCGAAGTTTATTTTTGATAATGCTTTTCCTGCTCTTCGGGCTTGTTCGTATCCTTCATCAGTTAATAACGAATCGTCTGTTCTTCCTTGAATTAATCCTTTAGCATTGAAACTGCTTAGTCCATGTCTTACTAAAACTAATCTGATAGCCATTATATAAATTTGAAAATTAAGATAATTTAATCATCTCATGGCGTGATTAAAATAGATACATAAATATAAGGAAATTCAATGATAACTAACTATAGTTTTCAAGAATATAATAAGTTATGATCTTTAAAAATATTTCTAAGTCAAAACTCACTTTAGCTTTTATTTCTATTGTCATAACTTTTTTTGTATGGCAACAAGGCTTAAGAGATAGTTTAAATAGACCATCCGTATCATTTGATATTAGTCAAAAAGAACAAGAAATTGCTGAATTATCTGTCCAATCAATACCTGTAAATCTTAAAAAATTTTTTATAATTAATGATCCTGTTGATCAAATAAATAAATCACTTTCTGCTGTCTCATTTAAAGAACTAACAGAAAGAAATAAATTAATTCGAATAATTACTTCAGAATCAAATGATCCTATAATCCATAAAAATATATACAAAGATTTTGAAAATAAAAACTTTAAATTTCTGATTGATGAGATAGAAAAAAAATCTAATAATAATTCATATAAACCAAATGCTGATAAATTTGATTTATTTAAAGGTGATAGATTTTTATATCACCTTTTAAGCCGCAGATTTGATTTTGACGATAGTGCTTTAATAACAAAATCATTTTCAAGTAAAATGTTTTTAAAAATATTAGCCATAAGACTAATACCACTTTTAACAATAATTATTGGCTCTATTCTGGCCTTAAAAATATTATGGACCACCATATCTTTGAAAAAGTTTGGTTGGCAAGAAATTAAATCCTTAGATTTAGAATTAATAGATATGGTCTTATTAATTGCAGGTGGATTTGTTGTTTTAGGAGAAGTGTTATCACCTTTGTTTTCTATAAGTTTGGTTGAACTTTTTTCTAAAAATATCTCTAGTGAATTATCTCAATCTTTAAAAATATTCTTTGGATATCTTTTTATGGCTATTCCGCCATTAGGGATAGTTTATTATCAAATTAAATCTTTGAATGGAGAATTTACTTTTAAAAAGGATTATTTACAGTTCAATATCTTGCCAATAAAACATGGAATTATTCAGGGGATAAAAGGTTGGTTAACAATTGTTCCTTTTGTTTTATTGATTTCTCTAATTATGAATAGTCTTATCGATAATCAGAATGGAAGTAACCCTTTGTTGGAAATTGTTCTTAATAATAATAATTACTTATCATTCTTTCTATTATTTGTAACAACAACTTTATTAGCTCCCCTATTTGAGGAGATTATATTTCGAGGTATTTTATTGCCAACACTATCAAGAGATTTTGGAGTAATTTCGGGTATAATAATTTCAGCTTTTATCTTTGCATTAGCCCATTTAAGTTTGGGAGAGATGCCGCCATTATTTGTTCTAGGAATTGGATTAGGAATCACAAGAATTGCTTCAGGGAGTTTGTTTTCTTCAGTGATTATGCATTCTTTATGGAATGGATTGACCTTCTTAAATTTGTTCTTATTAAGGACATAAAGAATTTAATTTTTTACTTGCGAATTAAATAAAAAGATGTTTATTTAATTAATAATACTCCTTTCATTTGAAAAATAAATCATCGATGAAATCTTATGGGAATCAACTTAATTTAAAAAAAAAAGTTCCATATGAAGGTAAAAAAGATTCAGAAAAAATATCTATAAGAAATATTAAATTAGTTCATCAAATTTTTGACACCATCAATATCTCTCTATTGGTATTAATTTTTACTTTATTTTTCTTATCTTTTGATAGCCAAAGGAAATGGTCAAATACATATAAAACCTTATCTAAAACAAGAGCTATCAATAATAACCTCATTGATTATATTTCAAAAATTGAGGAATTTTATATTAGTGAACTTGAGTCTCTCAATGTTTATAGAAAAACTAAACCTGAAGATTTAATTTATCTTGATAAACTTGCTGAAAAAAAAGAAAGTATATTCAAGAAAAATTTAAGTACATTCATTGAAGGTTTTAGTGATAGCAAATATCAAAGAGGATATTGATGAAAAAATACAAAAAAATTGTTCGTCTAATACCCCTTGATCAAAGAAGATTTAAATTTCTCTATATTTTTAGCTTACTATTAATTTTTTGTTTGTTTGGTAGGTTAGTTAAATTGCAGGTCTTCAACGCATTTGATTTGCAAAGGAAAGCTAGATTAATACAATCTTCTAAAACTAACTCCTTAAAAAAAAGGAGATCAATAGTTGATAGAAATAATAGAGTAATTGCTTACGATAAACCGCTCTATAAATTATGGGCCCATCCAAAATATTTTAATTTTCCTGGTGATTCAATTAACAGAGTTCGCAGTATTGAAGAAGTTATAGAGAAATTGTCACCTATCTTGGGTATTAATGATGAAATACTCTTGAGGAAATTTAATAACAAAAAGAGTGGTATCAAGCTTTTGGATAAAATTGTGGAAGAAAAGGCAGAAAAGATTAAGAACCTTCAAATAAGCGGAATTGATTTGTTTAAATATTCCCAGAGATATTATCCACAAGGGGAACTTTACTCTAATCTTGTCGGTTTTGTTAATGATGAGAATGTAGCTTCAGCAGGTTTAGAACTTCATTTAGATAATCAAATTAAAGTTTTTAATAAAAGTAATTTAATAAAGAGAGGAGGAGATGGAACCCCTCTACCGGATAATTCAGCACCAGGTGATTTTATTTATGATTACAAAAGTTTAGGCCTAACTATAGATTCAAAATTACAGAAAGCGTCATACAATGCATTATCAAAGCAAGTAAGCAAATGGAAAGCAAAGAAGGGATTTGCCATAGTTATGGATGTTAATGATGGTCGGATTCTATCTTTGGTTACAGTCCCATCATATGATCCAAATAAATTTTGGCAGCATGATTCTGAACTCTTTAGGGGGTGGTATTCCCAAGATTTATTTGAGCCGGGCTCAACTTTTAAACCTATTAATCTTGCCTTAGCTTTAGAAGAAAAAGTCATCCAGAAAGATGGAGTAGTTGAAGATATTGGAAAGATTAATGTTGGAGGATGGACGCTTTTTAATTGGGATAAAAAAGGTAATGGATTCATTGACTATCCAAAAGTTTTGCAGGTTTCAAGTAATGTTGGGATGGTAAAAATAATGCAAAATTTAGACCCCACAATTTATTGGGATTGGCTAAAAAATTTAGGTATAAATAAAAAATTAGAGACTGACTTATTTGAATCAACTGCTGGCCAACTAAAGAAAAAAGATTTATTTGTTAATCAATCAATTGAGCCTGCTGTCACTTCTTTTGGTAAAGGTTTCTCAATCTCGCCACTTAAATTGGTTCAACTTCATGCGGCTCTTGCCAATGGGGGTTTTGAAGTGACTCCTCATGTGACCTCAACTTTTAAAGAAAGATTTAATAAAAATCCAAAAAAACAATTTTTTTCACGCGAGGTCACTAAAACTGTTCTTGAATGGATGGAGAGCGTAGTCGATAAAGGTAGTGGATCTGGTGTAAAAATCGAAGGTTATAGGATAGCGGGGAAAACGGGCACTTCTCAAAAAGCCTTAAATGGTTCGTATACAAGCAAAAAAGTTTGTAGTTTTGTCGCAACCTTACCAGTTAATGATCCAAAATATGCTGTCCTTGTAGTCGTTGATGAGCCATCTAAATCATATGCATATGGCTCAACTGTTGCAGTACCAGTTGCGAAAGAAATTATCGAAAGTTTGATAGTAATTGAAAAAATACCTCCTAAGATTAAAGATCATGGAATGATTGTTAAAAAACCCTAAAATTTTCCAATTTTATAAATATTTAATTCACTATCTGATGATTTCATGGGGAATTAAAGCTAGTTTGTATATATATGATTATCTAGACATGAAATCAATTTTAGAACAATTGTCCTCAATGACCGTTGTTGTTGCTGATACTGGAGATTTAGATTCGATAAAAAAATTTCAACCAAGAGATGCCACCACGAATCCATCTCTCATACTTGCTGCTGCTAAGAATCCTGATTATGTGAAATTAATTGATAAAGCTTTAGAAAGTTCAGAAAATGCATTGACCCAAGGATTCTCCGAAATTGACTTAATTAAAGAAACTGTTGATCAAGTTTCAGTATTTTTTGGACAAGAAATATTGAAAATTATTTCAGGGCGCGTATCTACAGAAGTTGATGCAAGACTGAGCTTTGACACCGAAGCTACCGTAAAAAAAGCGAGAAAATTGATCAATCTTTACAAAAATTTTGGAATTGAAAAGGAAAGAATTTTGATTAAGATTGCTGCAACTTGGGAGGGAATTAAGGCAGCTGAAATTTTGGAAAAAGAGGGTATTAGGTGCAACTTAACTTTACTTTTTAACTTCTGCCAAGCGGTAACTTGTGCCAATGCAAAGATAACACTAATTTCTCCGTTCGTTGGTCGTATATTGGATTGGCATAAAGCAAAAACTGGTAAAACAAGTTTTGTTGGCGCTGAAGACCCTGGTGTTATTTCGGTTACAAAAATATATAAGTACTTTAAAGAAAAGGGATTCAAGACAGAAGTAATGGGAGCGAGTTTTAGAAATCTTGATGAAATAAAAGAATTAGCAGGTTGCGATCTTTTAACAATTGCACCAAAATTTCTTGAGGAACTGAAAAAAGAAAAAGGAGAGTTAGTTAGAAAATTAGATTTAAGTACCCCAATAAAGCATTCTATTGACTACGATTTTGAAGAAAAAGATTTCAGATTAAGCATGTTAGAAGATCAAATGGCAAGTGAAAAGCTTAGTGAGGGTATCACTGGATTCAGTAAGGCTATAGAAGAATTAGAAGAGCTGCTATTTAAGAGATATTCAGAAATTAAAAATCATAAATTGATTTCTGCTAACTAAATTTAAGTTTGAATTAAGAGATAATTAAGACTCACTTTTTGTTAAAAGTCTTCTGATAACTCTTTTTGCAATATCTTCATAACTCATCTCTCCTGATAATATTTGAGCAATGCGTTTAGGTGCTGTTTTTCTTTTGACACCTAATTGGTATCCAGTTCTGGGAAATCTATAAAATACCTGAGCTATTCTCCTCCCCCAAGCCATAGATCCCCCCCAAAGGTTGTTAATTTTTTTCGTATAAAGATTTAAATTATCCTCCTTGCCTGATAGGCACTGATCTATATATTTTGCAGCATAAAAACTGCTTATTAAAGATGGTCTAATTCCTTCAGCTAAAAATGGATCACATAGAGATGCCGCATCTCCAACCGCTAGAACTTTGTCACCATTAATTGAGTGGAAGCCATTCCATATTCTCAGTTTCTTACTAATTGTTTTATTAGGAAAATCATCAAAACCAAAACTTCTGATTACTTGTTTATTTATAGCCTGATTTTCTAGGAGACCATTATTTATAAAAGTACCTAAACCAACATTTAAGTTTTCTCTAAGGGGGAATGCCCATGCAAAACCATATTTTATAAATCCAAATTCAAATCTAACCGAATCTCTAGGTATTTCACCAAGCCCTTTCAATCTTAATGAGATTGTGTTTGCAAATTTCGGTTTTCTTGGCCCTAAATTGAAATAACCCGCCCATTTCGATTGAGACCCATCTGCAATCACAAGAAATTCTGTAATATATTTTATTTTGTTGTTGCAAGTGATTTCCCATTTATCATTTTTTTTTATGATTTTTTCTATCAATAATGATCTCATTATTTGAGCTCCATTACTCAAGGACTCATCAAGTAATAATTGATCAAGCTTCTCTCTTTTAATAATCCAAAATGGGGATTCACCAGTCAGATCAGCAGTTACATTATCTGAAGCCTTCCATCTGAATTCAACATTCTTAATTTTTGATTCTATTAAATCTTTTATATCTATAGGAAGAAATCTTTGCATTGAAGACGCCATCCCCCCTGCACATGCTTTGTAATCTTGGAATTTTTCTTTTTCGATAATTAAAACTGAATATCCTTTCTTTGATAAGTTAAGAGCAGTGGAGGATCCAGATAAACCTCCACCAATTATTACGACGTCAAATCCTATCAAACTTTTAGAATTTCCTTTTCTTTTTCAGATAATTTAGTTTCTATTAAGGCAATATATTTATCAGTAATTTTCTGAATTTCAGATTGATTATCTCTCGATTCGTCAATTGAAATGAGACCATCTTTTTCGTCTTTTTTTTCTTTATCAATAGCCTCTCTTCTGATATTTCTCAAAGCTACTTTCCCTTCCTCAGCATATTTAGAGGCTAATTTACAGAATTCTTTTCTTCTTTCTTCAGTTAAGGGAGGAACATTTATTCTTATTACTTTACCATCATTATTTGGAGTAATGCCTAAATCACTCATGGAAATAGATTTCTCAATTGCTTGTAAACATGAAATATCAAATGGTTGTATTGAAATAGTTTGTGAATCAACAGTGCTTATTGTGGCAAGTGATTTAATTGGTGTTTCTGCTCCGTAATACTCAACACTTACTCTGTCTAGCAATGAAGCATTAGCTCTGCCTGTCCTTATTGTATTAAAGTTTCTTTGTATGGCTTCAATACTTTTATTCATATTTTCTTGAATTTCTTGTTCTTTCATAATAAAAAAATTTAAATAAGCTTTAACTAATTAATGAACCTATAGGATCCCCAGCAACAGCTTTCGAAATGTTCCCTTTTTTGAATATATCAAATACCATGATAGGAATATTGTTATCTTTGCATAGAGCAATTGCAGTACTATCCATTACTGCGATTTCATCGCTAAGAACTTGCTGATAACTAAGAGAGGAATATTTTTTTGCATCTTTAAATTTATTAGGATCACAATTATATACTCCATCAACTTTGGTCGCCTTCATAACAACTTCAGCATTTATCTCGGCTGCCCTAAGAGCCGCTGTAGTGTCAGTTGTGAAAAATGGATTTCCGCATCCACCTCCAAAGACCACAACTCTACCTTTTTCAAGGTGTCTCATAGCTCTTCTTCTGATATAGGGTTCGGCAATTTCCTGCATTTCTATTGCAGTTTGAACTCTGGTTGCAACTCCTACTCTTTCTAAACCATCTTGAAGTGAAATAGCATTCATTACTGTCGCGAGCATCCCAACATAATCAGCTGTAGCTCTATCCATGCCATCCGCAGACCCTTTAAGCCCCCTAAAAATATTCCCGCCCCCAACAACTATTGCAAGTTGCACATTATTTTCGACTACTTTTGAAACATCCTCTGCAATTGACTGGACTATAGCAGGATCAATACCATAAGGTTTTTCACCCATTAGTGCTTCACCACTAAGTTTTAAGAGAACTCTTTTGTAAGTCATTCAATAATTGTACTTTTAAGACCTTAGCAAGTAAATGCACCAAATTTATTTTTTGTTCAGATATTGCTTGCGTCTTTAAACATTTCTAAACTTGCCTAAAGAAAATTTTAAAAAATAATTTACTTCAACTAAAATTCAACACACTTTTGTGCTTTTATTCCTTGTTCTTTAAATGGATGTCTTATTAGTTTCATCTCTGTAACTAGATCAGCGTAATTGATAATTGAATCAGATGCTCCCCTTCCAGTTAAAACAATATGATTTTTTCTATTATTTAAGCTTTTTAAAAAAGTGATTATTTCTTCGGGTGCAAGATAACCAAGTTTTGTGGCAATATTAATTTCATCAAGAATGATAAGTTTATAAGATTCGTTTTGGATGTATTTTTTGGCTAATTGCCACGCCTGTTGAACTAATTTTTCATCTCTTATTCTGTCTTGAGTTTCCCAAGTAAATCCCTCTCCTAATGAATGCCAAGATAGGTTTGAAGAAAAGTTTTTTAGTGCTTTTTCTTCTCCAGTAGTCCAGCCTCCCTTGATAAATTGAATTATCGCCACTTTATAACCATGCCCTATCGTTCTTAAAGCCATACCTAAAGATGCGGTTGTCTTGCCCTTGCCATTTCCTGTAAAAACAATCAATAATCCTTTTTTTATTTTTCTAATTTGTAGTCTTTCGGCTTGAATATCTTTTCTTTGCTGCATTCTTTTTTTATATGAGATCTCATCGCTATCAGGTGATAATTTACCTCCCATTCCAAGTTTATTTGCTTGATTATCGAGGTTAAATATTTTTTCGGGAAATGAAGGTTTTTCTTGCATATGACCCTTGTTTTTTAAATTATTATAAATCTTTAAATACTTTTAACTCTTTTAACTTTTAAAAGTGCATTATTTACTGCCTGTTGTTGATCTCTTTTAGTAATCCAGTGATGATAAGTTTGAGTATGTAAACTAACCGAATGTCCCATCATTCTGGCAGCTACAGTATCAGGTAAATCATAAAAAATGGTTCTAACTGCCCAAGCATGCCTTAGATCATAAGGTTTTATTTGCAAAGAGTAACGCTTAAACTGATCTGTAATTTTTTTTCCAATATTTTGTAAGGTTGTAACTTTTAGGTCTCTATTAATGTTTGGTAAAAGTTCTGGATTTTCGCCAAGTTTTGATAATTCGAACTTTTCCACCCATTCAGGATGAAATGGCCAAACTTGATGTTCCCCAGTTTTAGTCGTAGGCAAAACTCTTATAATTTTGTCCCCAAAATTAGTAAGAGAACTTAAATCGCAAAAAAATACTTCATGATTCCTTAATCCATATGTAGCCATCAGACCAAAAACAAATTTCCAAGACTTGTTTGGTATCTTCTCCCACAGTTTCTCAATTAATTCGTCTTTAGGTAGATCCCTAAATCCTGCTTTGTTCAGACCATATCCTCTAGAATTTAATTTCCAATCTTCTGGTAGTTTAATGTCCAAAAACTTAGCCAAAACACTTAAAGAAGTAGCGCATTGTTTCCTACTTCTAGTACCTTCCTTATAACTTTCAAGTGTTTTTTGAAATATTTTTTCTAAA